>JBOGDF010000465.1:0-3530 GCA_050701635.1 Micromonosporaceae bacterium
GCGCGCCACCGCCGCCATCGCGGGCGGCGGGCAGCCGCGTACCGAGTGGATCGCCGCGCCGTGGGCCGGGCCGTCCGCCGCGCGCTCAGCCCAGGCGTCCACCGAGCCGTCGGTGAACCGCAGCTGCGGGCCGGACAACGGCGTACCGTCCACATCGGACTGCAGGTAGCAGGTGTCCAGCAGCACCAGCCGGATCCCCGCCTCGGCGGCTCCCGCCACCAGGGCGGACGACATCGCGTGGGGATCGGCGTAGCGGGCTCCGCCCGGCGCGTGGTGCAGGTAGTGGAACTCCACCACGGTGGTGATCCCCGCCAGCACCATCTCCGCGTACGTGGCTCGCGCCAGCTCCCGGTACGAATCCGGGTCGAGCCGCGCGGCGACGGCGTACATCTGCTCGCGCCAGGACCAGAAGTCGCCCCGACCCGCGTGGGTACGCCCCCGCAGCGCCCGGTGGAACGCGTGCGAGTGCGCGTTCACCAGCCCAGGGATCACCAGCCCCGGCAACCGCGTGACCGCCGTCGTGCCGGCAGCGGCGGCGCCGATCGCGCCGGCCGGCACACCGGTCTTCACCCCCGTGATCCGGTCGCCCTCGGTGGTGATCAGGACGCCGTCGGCAAGGCCAGCGCCGGCTCCGGCGCCCAGCCAGGCGCGCTCGGCGTACCACGTCATGCCTCGGCGTCTCGTTCGCTCGCTCCGCTCGCTGCGGTGCTCACTCGCGGCCGGCTCGCGGCGCGTCATCCGGCCAGCTCCTCCAGGGCGGTGGCGAGCGCATCGGCGCCGGCCAGGCAGTCGGCCATCTCGGCGGACTCCTCCGGCGAATGCGACACGCCCGTCGGGTTGCGTACGAACAGCATCGCCGTCGGTACGTGAGCCGCCAGCACCCCGGCGTCGTGCCCCGCCCCGGTCGCCAGCAGCGGCGCCGGCCTGCCCTGCGTACCGACCAGGCCCGCCAACCGGGTCGCCAGCGCCGGGTTGAACGACACCTCGCCCGAGTACGACTCCCGCGCGACCGTCAGCGTCGTGCCGTCCCGGGACGCGCGGTCCACGCTGGCCTGCTCGATCTCGGCCACCACCTGCGACAACGCCGCCTCCGAGGGTGCCCGGGCGTCCAGCCAGGCGCGTACCCGGGACGGGATCGCGTTGGTGCCGTTCGGCTCGCACAGCACCCGCCCCACGGTCGCCAGCGCGCCGGCCAGCCGCGCCTTCTTGCGGGCGGCGAGCACCGTGTTGGCGTACGTCAGCATCGGGTCGGCGCGGTCCTCCAGCCGGGTGGTGCCGGCGTGGTTGGCGGCGCCGCGGAACTCCAGCCGCCACCGTCCGTGCGGCCAGATCGCGGAGCCGACCGCCACCGGCGCGTCCAGGTCGATCTGCGCCCGGCCCTGCTCGATGTGCAGTTCGACGTACGCGCCGATCCGGCTCAGCGCCTGGTCGTCACGGCCGATCGCCATCGGATCCAACCCGGCGGATGCCATCGCGTCGGCGAGCGTCACGCCCTGCTCGTCGGTGAGCGCCCGCGCCGCCTTCGGGGTGATCCCGCCGGACAGCAGCCGCGACCCGAGGCAGGCCAGCCCGAACCGTCCGCCCTCCTCCTCCGCGAACGCCACCACCGCGATCGGCCGGGCCGGCACGAACCCGCGCGCCCGCAGCGCGTCGACCGCGGCGAACCCGCTCACCACACCCAGCGGACCGTCGTACGCCCCGCCGTCCGGTACGGAGTCCAGGTGCGAGCCGGTGACCACCGCGCCCGGCCCCGGCGTACCCCACCAGGCCCACAGGTTGCCGTTGCGGTCGGTCTCCACCGGCATCCGCCGGGCCGCCGCCGCCGACCCGAACCAGCCCCGGCACTCCAGCTCAGCCGGGGTGTACGCGTACCGCCGGTAACCGCTGGTCGCCGCGTACCGCCCGATCGGCGCCAGCTCCCGCCACAGCTGCTCGAAGCTCACAATGGCACCGGTTCGGCTCGGCGCTCGCTCCGCTCCTCGCTCGCTGCGCTCCCTGCGATGCTCACTCGCGTTCGCCTCACTTAGCGACAGTAGCGGGGCGGTTGTTCAGCACCTCACGGGCCAGCAGGGTGCCGCCCGCCACCGCCGCCGGCATCACCACGATCGCGGCGAACGGGATCGCGCAGATCAGGTACGCCGGCACCCCGAACCCGAGCGTGAGCGCCCGCCGGGTCTTCAACGCCCGGTGCCGGTCGCCGAGCCGCAGCCCGCGCCGGTGGAACGGCACCCCGACCAGCTCGACCGCCAGGATCCAGCCGCCCACACTGATCGCCAGCACCGGGATCACGGTCTGCCCGATCAGCGGTACGAAGCCCAGGCAGAACAGCGGCAGCGTACACAGAATCGAGATCGTCACCAGCAGGATCGAATCCCGCAGCCCCCGCACGAACATCCGGGTCCACGACGCGTGGTAGTCCGGCACGTGTACGCCGAGCTGGTCCTCGATCTTCTCCGCGATGTACTCGTAGAACGGCCCGCCGATCAGCAGCGTCAACGCGCTGAAGGTGATGATCCCGACCCCGGCGAACGCGATCACCAGCACCAGCGAGATCGCCACCCGCAGGTTCTGCCTGCCGTCGTCGGACCAGTCGTCGGCGAACGGCGTCGCCCACGCCACCAGGTCGCCAACCCAGTAGACGAAGAACCCGATCAGGGTCGCCATCAGCAGCGCCGCGATCACCGCGGGCACCGCACCGAGCAGCCACAACCGGGCGTTGCGCCGCATGATCCCGAAACCGCTGGCGAAGATCCGAGCTCCGGCCATGAATTCCCGTACCGCGTCACCCACGAGCGGCAGCCTATCGGTCTCCGCCGCAGGGCAGGCTGCCCCGGTCGTGAGTCGTTATCCTGACGGCCACGACCGAAAGAGGTCCCCTATGTCCGACGACGACGCCCGCAAGAAGTGGGACGAAGCCCGCCCCGAGTGGTACGCCCACGACGGCCGCCCGCCGGCGCCGCCTCCGGTGAAGGTGTCCGCCTCGCTCCTCGCGATCACGGTCGCCTTCGGCATCGCGTACGCCCTGGCCCTGCTGTTCACGAAGGCGGAGCTGGGCGTACCGGGGCGGGTCGTCGCGGTGTCGGTGATCGTGGTGATCGCGCTGGCGCTGGCGACGCTGGCGTACCAGCTGCTGCGCGGCAACCCGGTGGCCCGGATCATCGCGATCGCGCTGACCGTGGTCGGCATCGTGCTGCAGGTGATGTGGTTCCAGACCTGGTTCTGCTGGACGATCCTGTTCAGCCTGGTCCTGATCGGCGGCCTGGTGATGCCCGACAGCAACCGCTTCTTCTCCGGCCTGCCGCCCGAGAACGAGGACTTCAGTCGGCCAATCGGCTCCTGATCCGGCTAGGGCCTGTCCTGTAGATCTTCAGTCGGCTGCGACAGGTGCCAGACGACGACCGGCCGCGTTGCAGAACCGTCCGGATACAACACCGGTATCCGGACGAACCTGCGCCTTGCCGGCGAGGGTGCCGAGTCCCGGGCGTGAGGCATCGAGGGAGTCGGCACCCTCGCAGCCGCCTGGCACCTGT
>JBOGDF010000466.1:0-3528 GCA_050701635.1 Micromonosporaceae bacterium
GCGCCAGCGCGAGCGCGGTCTTGGCGTCGGTGACCGCGAACGGCAGCGGGTACGCCGGCTCCGCCCCCGGCGGCGCCGCGCTAGCGCTGGCGGTGGCGCTGGCCAGCCGTTCCAGCAGCTGGTCGCGGCGGCCGCGGTGCGCTTCCTCGGCCTGCTGTACGGCCTTGCGCAACCCGCCGGTGAGGTGGGCGCCGACCACGCCGTACCCGAAGATCGCGGCGTGCTCGGCGTGCAACGCGTCAGCCAGCCCCGTCACTTCAGGACCTCCGCGTGGGTAGCGCGGCAGGCCGCGATCGATCCCAGCAGCCCGGCGTACGCGGGCTTGCCGGACAGGCACGCCTGGGTGGCGTACGCCTGCCCCTCCCGCTCCGCGGTACGCAGCGCGGCGAGCGTGGCCTTCTCGGCCGCCGGGGCGGGGGAGGAGGGAACGCTCGCCGCCGACGGGGTCGCCGACGCGCTGGGCCCGATCAGCTGCCGCAGCTCGTCGATGTGGGTCCGGTGGTTGTCCCGCAGCGGGGTGAGCCGCTCGGCGAGCCGGGGTTGGGCGGCGAGCGCGGAGTCGTACCGCCGGAGCATCGCCCGGGTGTCGTCGAGCATCTTCATCAGCGGGTGAGGCGGGGGCGGCTCGGGGCTGAGCAGGTCGCAGCCGGTGAGCCCTAACCCGGCGACCACCGCGCCCCCGGCCAGCCGCGACAGGGCCGTGCGTCTGTCCACTCACGCCTCCCCGCGTACCGTCCGGATCGCCGTGCCAGTCTTTCACCCTCCCTGGTGGCGCGTGCCGCCGGTGTTCTCGCGGTACGGCGGGTTAGGCTCACCGCAACCGCCGTGTCCGTACGGCGTACACAAGCATGTGGTCAACCGGCAGGTGGCCGGCCGCGAGGAGAGGATTCGGTGATGGCACAGTCAAGCCGATCCGGCGCGGCGTCCGGCGTACCCCGGCAGAAGCAGCGGTTCGTGGCCGCGGTCGAGCCGGTGGTCACCGCCGCCGGGTACGACCTGGAAGAGCTCGCCGTCTCCCGTGCCGGCAACCGCAGCGTGGTGCGGATCGTTGTGGACGGTGAGCAGGGCGTCAGCTCCGACGCGATCGCCGACATCTCGCGGCAGGTCTCCGCCGCGCTGGACGCCGCCGAAGCCGCCGACGGTCCGCTCAGCAACACCGGATACACCCTCGAGGTCAGCTCGCCCGGGATCGACCGCCCGCTCACCGAGCCGCGGCACTGGCGGCGTAACCGTGGCAGGTTGGTGAAGGTGAGGGTCGACCAGGCCACGCGTACCGGCCGGGTGGTCGCCGCCGACGAGGCCGGTGTCCAGCTCGACGTCGACGGCGAGAAGCTCGACCTGGGCTACGACCGGCTCGGCCCCGGAAAGGTGCAGATCGAGTTCGGCAAGCCATCGGCCGCCGATCCGAGCGACGATGGTGTAGAGCCCGACGAAGGGAAGGAGGAGGTATGAACATCGACCTCGCTGCCCTGCGCGCGCTCGAGCGCGAGCGGGACATCCCCTTCGAGACGATTCTCGGCGCGATCGAGACCGCGCTGTTGACCGCGTACCGGCACACGGAGGGTGCGCATCCGCACGCCAAGGTGGTGATCGACCGCAAGACCGGCATCGCCGAGGTGTACGCCCAGGAGGTGGACTCCGACGGCACGGTGCTGCGGGAGTGGGACGACACCCCGCACGACTTCGGCCGGATCGCCGCGATGACCGCCAAGCAGGTGATCCTGCAGCGGCTGCGGGAAGCCACCGACGAGGTCAACTACGGGGAGTACGTCGGCAAGGAAGGCGACATCGTCACCGGCGTGATCCAGGCCCACGAGGCGCGTGCCGAGAAGGGCATCGTGGTGGTCGACCTGGGCAAGGTGGAGGCGCTGCTGCCGCCCGCCGAGCAGGTCCCCGGCGAGCTGTACGAGCACGGCCAGCGGATCAAGTGCGTGGTGGTCCACGTGGTGAAGGGCTTCCGCGGCCCGCAGATCACGCTCTCGCGTTCCCACCCCAACCTGGTCAAGCGGCTGTTCTCGCTGGAAGTCCCGGAGATCGCCGACGGCACCGTGGAGATCTCCGCGATCGCCCGCGAGTCCGGCCACCGTACGAAGATCGCGGTGCGCTCGAACGTACCGGGGGTGAACCCGAAGGGCGCCTGCATCGGGCCGATGGGCACCCGGGTGCGCGCGGTGATGAGCGAGCTGCACGGCGAGAAGATCGACATCATCGACTGGTCCGACGATCCGGCCACCTTCGTGGGCAACGCGCTCTCGCCCGCCAAGGCACTGCGGATCGAGGTGATCGACGCCACGGCGAAGACAGCGCGGGTGATCGTCCCGGACTTCCAGCTCTCGCTGGCGATCGGGCGAGAAGGCCAGAATGCCCGGCTTGCCGCCCGTTTGACCGGTTGGCGCATCGACATCAGACCCGACACCGTGGTGTCCAGCGGCGACCAGGCCGCATCGGTGCCCGGTGAGGCTGGCGCGGCGAGCGCCGGCGCGTAGGGGTAGACTCCTCCGTGGTACGCCGCGCGTATCCGGTACGCACCTGTGTGGGTTGCCGGACCCGCGCGCCAGCTTCCGAGTTGCTGCGTGTAGTGGCGGTCGAGCATTTCGCCGGTCATCGGCTGGTGCCTGATCCCGCTCGCCAGTTGCCGGGCCGTGGAGCGCATCTGCACCCCGACCCGGCTTGTCTCGCGAAGGCGGAGCGTCGCCGCGCATTTGGGCGCGCGCTTCGTGTGCCGGGTGTCCTCGACACCGGGCCGCTCCGCGAGCATCTTGGCGGCCACACGTAGCAGGTAACGAGTGAGGTAGGTCGACCAACATGAGCACACGATGAAGTCGCTGCAATGAGCAGGCTTCAAGTGGACTAGTGAGGTCGCGCGGGCTGCCCGCCGACCTCGAGATGAGGAGTGCAGTGGCAGGCAAGGCCCGTGTACACGAGCTCGCCAAAGAGCTTGGTGTATCGAGCAAGGACGTACTCACGAAGCTCAGTGAGCTCGGTGAGTTCGTCAAGTCAGCGTCGAGCACGGTAGAGGCGCCGGTCGCGCGCCGGCTCCGTGAGGTGCTCGCGAGTCAGCAGGCGGCCCCGTCGAAGGCTCCGGCGGCTCCCGCCGGGCCGACCCCCGCGAAGGCCCGTCCCGGCCCGGCCAAGAAGCCGGCCAAGAAGGCTGCCGTACCCACCCCGGCGCAGGTCGCTCCCAGCGCCCCGGCCAGTACGCCGGCCAGCGCCCACGACATCGAAGTGGCGGCCGCCGAGGCCCGTGCGGCCCGGCTCAAGCAGGAGCAGGAAGCCGCGGTCAAGGCTGCCCAGCAGCGGCGTACCGACGGCGAGGCTCCCGAGGGTGGCGTCCCCACGGCGATCACTCCGAGCCCGGCCCCGAGCCTGGTGCCACCGAAGCCCGGTCCGCGCCCGGCACCACGTCCGGCGGCGCGTCCAGGCAACAACCCGTTCGGTATCAGCGGCTCCGGTGGCCGGGGTGCCGCCCCGGCGGCCGGACCCCGGCCGAGCCCGGCCGGCATCCCGCCGCGGCCCAGTCCGTCGCAC
>JBOGDF010000467.1:0-3506 GCA_050701635.1 Micromonosporaceae bacterium
ACCAGCCGGTCCGGTAGGAGTGGGTACGGGCGCCGTCAGGCGGCGACCACGTCCTTGAGGCGCTGCAGCCAGCCGCGGGGAGCGCCCGGCTTCGGGGTGACCCGGGCGGTGGACACGCCGGCGCTCACCGCGTCGGCGAACTCCCGGCCGAGCTCGGCGGCGCGTGCCGCCGGAGTGGTCCGTGGGGTCAGGCCCGCCGCCCAGGCGAGCAGCGAGTATTCGCGCTCCCGAGCGGCGTCCAGGGCGGGGTGCTCGGCGTGCTCGTTGAGCAGCTGCCGGATCTCCGGGAGCGACCGGATGGTCTCCCGGTAGGCCCCACCGACCGCGGTGGAGGGGGCTTCGCCGGTCTCCATTGCCGCGTCGATCCGGGCGCCGAGGTGGCTGTGCCACCGCTGCTGGGCCATCGCGAGCAGCTCCGCGGTGTCCGAGAAGGCCTCAGGGAGCTGCTCGGAGCCGATGGTGCCGTCCCGCTCGACCCGTGCCAGCACGGAGTTCAGAGCAGCACGCCTCACTGCGTACGTCTGGGACGTCATGATCTACCTACCTTCCGTCTTTGACATACCGTAGGTACGTACCCACAGTATGCCGGCCCGGACGGCGGGGCAATCTACCGCGATGTGACCTCGCACGCGTGTCGCTCCGTGCTCGTAAGAGCACTGTTGGCGGCGCGGATGGCGGCTGTTAACGGCTCGAGGGCGACCTGCGGAAACGGGCCTGGCGAAACCGCCTAAGGCAGGGAAACCCTCGCGGGTGCGGCCATACATTGAGACGGCGATCACATCTCCATTACTGTCCGGTAACCGCCGCAATCCGGACGGCTTTCGCCCGTGGGAGGCTCGCCATGATCCGTGCCGTACACAGACTCACGTCGTTGGTCGTACTCGCGACCGTGCTCGTCCTGACCGGGGGCAGCGCGTACGCGGCCGACACCACCCAAGCGCCACCCAACTCGATGTCTGGGCTCGGTGACTCGATCACCCGCGCCTTCAACGCCTGCGGCTGGTACTACGACTGCACCTCGCGGTCGTGGAGCACCGGTACGTACAGCGGGGTCAGCAGCCACTACAGCCGGATCCTGGCGATCAATCCGGCCATTTCCGGTAAGAACTACAACGACGCCCGCAGCGGCGCCAAGATGACCGACCTGGCGGGACAGGCCGGCACCGCGGTCAGCCGGCGCGTGGAGTACGTGACCATCGAGATGGGCGCCAACGACGCGTGCACCAGCTCCGAGAGCACCATGACCTCGGTGGCGACCTACCGCTCGCAGCTGGACGCCGCACTGGCCCGGCTCAAGAGCGGCCTGCCGAACGCGAGGGTCTTCATCGGGAGCGTGCCCGACATCAAGCGGCTCTGGTACATCGGGAAGGACAACAGCAACGCGGTCTCCGCCTGGAACGGCTTCGGTATCTGCCAGTCCATGTTGGCCAATCCCCGGTCCACGGCGCAGGCCGACGAGGACCGCCGTAACCGGGTACGGCAGCGCGTGATCGACTTCAACACCCAGCTGGCGCAGGCCTGTTACAACTACGGCGCCAACTGCAAGTTCGACGGCAACGCGCTGTTCAACTACCAGTTCGTGCTCTCCCAGGTCTCCTCGTGGGACTACTTCCACCCGAACACCACCGGTCAGCGGGTGCTCGCCGACGTGAGCTACCGCGCCGGATTCAACTGGTAACAGTCACGTACGTCGATCCCGCGCCGGGCGCCCGGCGCGGGATCGTCTCCTCGACACCCGGTGCCCGTTCGTACGCTGTCGGTGGCGGCTGGTAAGAAGGGCGCATGACCAGCCTGGGTGCCGCCGACGAAGTGGTGGAGATCTGCCGGGATCTGATCCGGATCGACACCACGAACACCGGCGACACCGCCACCGGCAAGGGCGAGCGGGCGGCCGCCGAGTACGTCGCGGCCCAGCTCGCCGAGGTGGGGTTGGAGCCGGTGATGCACGAGAGCGCGCCGGGGCGTACCAGCCTGGTGGCGCGCTTTCCCGGAGCGGATCCGAGCCGGGACGCGCTGCTGATCCACGGCCACCTCGACGTGGTGCCGGCCGAGCCGAGCGAGTGGAGTGTGCACCCGTTCTCCGGTGAGCTACGCGACGGCTATCTCTGGGGTCGCGGCGCGGTCGACATGAAGGACTTCGACGCGATGACCCTGGCGGTGGTACGCCAGTGGCGACGCGAAGGCAAGGTGCCGCCGCGGGATCTGGTGCTGGCGTTCCTGGCCGACGAGGAGGCCGGCGGCCGGTACGGCGCCCACCACCTGGTGGACCACCGGCCGGAGCTGTTCGACGGCGTCACCGAGGCGATTGGAGAAGTCGGCGGCTTCTCGCTGACGGTCAGCGACGACCTGCGGCTGTACCTGATCGAGACCGCGCAGAAAGGCATCGGCTGGATCCGGCTGACCGCCACCGGCCGTCCCGGCCACGGCTCGATGGTGCACGACGACAACGCCGTCACCCGGCTCTGCGACGCGGTGGCGCGGCTCGGTCAACACCGGTTCCCGATCGAGGTGACGCCGACCGTACGGGCTTTTCTGGAGCAGGTCAGCGAGGCGCTGGGGATCGAGCTGGACCCGAATGACCCGGAGCTGGCGGTCGCCAAGCTGGGGCCGATCGCCCGGGTGATCGGCGCGACCCTGCGCAACACCGTCAACCCGACGATGTTGGACGCCGGCTACAAGGCCAACGTGATCCCGAGCCGCGCCACGGGGATCGTGGACGGGCGGATCCTGCCCGGCCAGGAGGACGGATTCCTGGACCAGATCCAGGAGCTGATCGGTCCCGACGTCCAGGCCGAGTACGTCGAGCACCAGCCCGCGCTCGAGACCAGCTTCGACGGCGACCTGGTCGACGCGATGGCCGCCGCGCTGCGGGAGACCGACCCGGGGGCGCAGCCGGTGCCGTACATGCTTTCCGGCGGTACGGACGCCAAGGCGTTCGCGCGGCTGGGCATCCGCTGCTTCGGGTTCGCGCCGCTGAAGCTGCCGCCCGACCTGGACTTCGCCGCGCTGTTCCACGGCATCGACGAGCGGGTGCCGACCGATGGCCTGCGGTTTGGTGTCGCCGTACTCGACCGGTTTCTGTCACGCTGCTGAAATCCCGTCAACCCGACTCTGCGGAGGCCCGATGTCCGACAACCATGCCGCCCTCGATGCCGCGCTGGAGCAGGTGGTGGAGGCGGCGCGCGCACACCTCGCCGCGGTGAAGGCCGCCGAAGGCCGGATCGACGACGACGAGGTGTGGCAGAGATTCGTCGCGTTCAACAACAGCTCCTCGGCGTACGACGAGCTGTTGATGGACACCTTCGGTGAGGTGACGCCGTGGGACGTCGACCCGATCGACCCGGAGCAGGCCGACGAGGCGTACGGGGTTGGGCTGGGCGGCGTGGACGGCGCCGAGCCGCTGGACTCCGAGCCGGTGACGGTGTCGGTACGCCAGCGTCGCGACTACCTGGTGCCGAGCGTCGCCGCGCTGCTGCGGGTGGCGGAGGCGGCCCGCCGTACGCTGC
>JBOGDF010000468.1:0-3503 GCA_050701635.1 Micromonosporaceae bacterium
CCCGGCTTCACCGCGCACGAGCAGCCTCGCCCGCCTGCCCTTCCGGTCGCGCCGGCGCCGGTAGCTCAGCCGTCGTCGGCGGGGCGGGTGCCGTCGGCGACGTACCGGGCCACCGAGCGGACCCGGATCGGGCGGGCGCCGGACAACGACATCGTGCTGGACGACCTGCAGGTTTCCCGCTATCACGCGGAGCTGCGGGTCACCCCGCACGGGCTGCAGTTGGTCGACCTGGGCACCCGCAACGGCAGCTTCGTCAACGGTCAGCGGGTCGGCCAGGCCGAGCTGCGGGTGGGCGACACGGTCGGGTTCGGGCGGCACCAGCTGGTCTTCGACGGCGTGGTGCTCTCCGAGTACGTCGACACCGGGCGGATCTCGCTGCGGGCCGAGAGCCTCACCGTGACCGTCAAAGGCGGCAAGAAGCTGCTGCACGAGGTCAGCTTCGGGCTCGACGAGTGCAGCCTGCTCGCCGTCGTGGGCCCCAGCGGCGCCGGCAAGTCGACGCTGCTCGGCGCGCTCACCGGCTACCGACCCGCCAGCCAGGGCACGGTGGTCTACCAGGGCCGCGACCTGTACGCCGAGTACGACGAGCTACGGCAGCGGGTCGGACTCGTACCGCAGGACGACATCCTGCACCCGACGCTGACCGTGAGGCGGGCGCTCAGGTACGCCGCCGCGCTCCGCTTCGGCCCCGACGTCACCGCGGCCGAGCGGGAGCAGCGGATCGGCGAGGTGATCGACCAGCTCGGGCTGGCCGCGCACGCCAACCAGCGGATCGACACCCTCTCCGGCGGGCAGCGGAAGCGTACGAGCGTCGCGTTGGAGCTGCTCACCGAGCCGAGCCTGCTGTTCCTGGACGAGCCGACGAGCGGGCTCGACCCCGCACTCGACCGCGACGTCATGGTCAGCCTGCGCGACCTGGCCGACCGGGGCCGTACGGTCGTGGTGGTGACCCACAGCCCGCTGCACCTGAACGTGTGTGACCGGGTGCTGGTGCTGGGCCGGGGCGGCAAGGTGGCGTACTACGGGCCGCCGGACCGGCTGCTCGGCTACTTCGGTGCCTCCGAGTACGCCGACGTCTTCAAGTGGGTGTATGACGACCCCGACACCTGGGCCGACCGGTACGCCGCCCACGTCACGCCGCGCCCGGCCCCCGTCGCCGCCACCACGGAGAGCCCGCCGAGCGCCGCGCCGGCGAAGCAGAGCTGGTGGAAGCAGCTCACCATCCTGACCCGCCGGATGGCCGCGGTCACCCTGGCCGACCGGATGTACGCGTTGCTGCTGCTCGGGCTGCCGCTCGGGCTCGCCGCGCTGCTGCACGTGATCCCCGGCGACAACGGCTTCGCGAAGCCGGACCACCCGCTGGACCGCAGTCCGGAGGCGGCGCAGCTGCTGGTCGTACTGATCATCGGGGCGGTGTTCTTCGGGCTGGCCGGCGGGATCCGGGAACTGGTACGCGAGCGCGCCATCTACCGGCGGGAACGTGCTGTCGGGCTGTCGCCGGGTGCGTACCTCGGCTCAAAGCTCTTGATCTTCGCTCTGGTCAACCTGGTGCAGGCGGCGCTGTTCGTCACCGTCGGGCTGCTCGGGCGGCCGCAGGCCGATGACGCGCTGCTGCTCGGCTGGCCGCTGGTCGAGCTGATCGTCGTGGTGTGGCTGACCGCGCTCGTCTCCACCGTGCTCGGGCTGCTGGTCAGCGGGTACGTCTCCACCGGCGAACAGACGATGCCGATCCTGGTGGGGCTGGTGATGGCGCAGCTGGTGCTGTGCGGCGGGCTGTTCGAGATCGTGGGCCGTAGCGGCGTGGAGCAGCTGTCGTGGCTGGCGCCGTCCCGCTGGGGGTACGCCGCCGCCGCGTCCACTGTGGAGCTACGGGAGCTGCAGCTGGAGCCGAGCCCGGACCAGCTGTGGGACCACACCGCCGGCCAGTGGGCGTGGGCGATGGCGGTGCTCGGGCTGCAGGGCGTACTGCTGACAGGGGCGGCGCGGTGGGCGCTGCGCCGGCACGAGCCCGGGAGGTGAGATGGGTCGTAAATCCGATCCCGCAATGGAGAACGCGCTGGCCGAAGGTTGGAGCAGCGCCTGCCAGCTGTACGAGCACCTCGCGCGCGGCGGTGAGCTGGCCGTACTGCCCCCGACCGCGGTACGCCTGAACCCTGACGAGGTGCACTACGCCGACGCCATGGTCGGGTACGCGCGGTACTACGGCCAGAACGTCACGTACCAGCAGAGCAGCATGTTCCTGCTCGGGTCGGCGACGTTCGTGGCGGCCGGCCTCGCGGCGAACGCGATCGGCAACGCGTCGGCGCGGCGCCGGGCCGAGGCACAGGCCGCGACCCAGTGGCGGGACCACGCGCAGGTACGCGCGATCGTCAGCAACCAGCGGATCCTCACCGACTACGGCGGCCAGTGGCTGAGCTTCTGGCACAACGGCGTGGTCGAAATGCAGGGCGACCTGGCGCAGTGGGTCTTCGTGCTGCGGTACGAGGTCGGCGACCCGCTGATGATCCACGGCCCCGCCGCCCCGTGGTTCGCCACGGTGATCGCCCGCCAGGTGTACGGCCCGCGCGGCCTGCAGCTCCCTGCACTCGCCCCGCTCGCCCAGTCCGTGGCCGCCGCCCAGTCGCAACGGCCCGCCGTCGAGTCGCCACCGCCCGCCGCGATCGGCCCCGGCCAGGTCGTCACCGGCGAGGTAATCGAGTAGTCGCCGCATTTGCGGGCTGGGCTTCGTGCCTTCTGCGTCGTGGAGTGCGCGGTGGGTGCCTGCGCTGTTGGTTTTGCCTGTGCGGCCGACCGCTGGTTTTGCCTGTGCGGCCGACCGCGCGGACGGAGAAGTGCTCGAGCTGGATTTGGTTCTGAGTTCTTTTAGTGCGGCCGTGCTGTTCGGGCCCGGGAATTGTCGTACCCGGTGTTTAGGGTGTGGGTATGACTTTCGCGGGGGAGTTGGCCGGCTCGCATCCGATGTTGGGTGCGGTGTCGGCTGCCCGTGAATTGTTGTCGTCGGCTTCCGGCAAGCCGCTGTGGTCATTGTCCGACGACCAGGTCGGTGACCTGATCGAGGCGGCGGCCGCGCTCGAAGCGCAGGCCGCGCAACTGAAGCTCGCACTGGTCGCCGAAGCGCACGGCCGGGATGTCGCCGGCCGGGTCGCGGCGTGTTCGACGCAGACCTGGTTGCGTGCCCGGACCCGGGTGACCCCGGCGGCGGCGAAAGGCCAGGTGGTCCTGGCGGCGGCGCTGACGTCGGGTGAGTTGGAGCCGACCCGCCAGGCGTTGGCGGCGGGTCGGATCAACGTCGGGCATGCGCAGGTGATCGCACGAGTGCTCTCCGAGCTGCCCGACGGCGAGCTGCCCGACGGCGACGTGTCCGACGGCGAGGTGGCCGACGGCGCGTCGCCCGGCGGCGAGGTGTCCGGCGGTGAGGTGGCCGCCGTTGGCGGGGCCGAGGCTGACGCTGGCGCGGTGCGGGAGTTGGCGCAGGCGCAGTTGTTGGCGTGGGCGGAGCTGTT
>JBOGDF010000469.1:0-3499 GCA_050701635.1 Micromonosporaceae bacterium
GACCTGAGCCGAGCGGCCCGGGCGCGCGCCGGCAGCGGCCACGGCCCTGCCGGCAGCGGCTACGGACGGGCCGGCAGCTTGCGGTCGAGCAGCCAGTACGCGGCGCCGACCAGCAGCATCAGCAGCATCACGCCGACGATGTTGACGAACGCCTGGCCGTAGCCGATCACGTCCACGTCGATGAAGTGGTACGGGTAGAAGTGCCGGGTGACGCCGCCGTCGGCGTACGTGATGAACGGCCCGCGTACCAGGGTGTACGCCAGCCAGACCACCGGGATCAGCAGCGACCAGCCCAGCGCGGCCCGGGTGAGGTACGGGCGTGGCCCGAACAGCAGGTAGCCGACCACGACGATGATCGGCACCGAGTAGTGCAGGGTCTGGTCGGCGACCTTGTACCAGCCGATCGGCTTCCAGATCGACGCCAGGACGACGGCGTACACCAGGAAGGTCACGGTGATCATCGTCAGCCCGGACAGCCGCAGCACGGAGAACCATTCGCCCTGCCGGGCGGGGTCGCGCGCCAGTAGGTACGCCACCACCGCGACCAGGATGTTGGACCAGATCGTGAAGTAGCTCAGGATGTTCCACACCGCGATCGGGGTGGCGTACCGGCCGGGGAACAGTGGCCGGTCCATGGCGAGCCACAGCTGCAGCACCAGCCCCGCCAGGGCGATCACGAACGTCACCGCGTGAAACCACCGCGCGGTACGGGCAGCGACCAGCACCTCACGTACAGCCATGGGGGGATCGTACGGGCGGCAGGCCCGTTACCGAGCATCGATGGGGGTTTCAGTAGGCTGGCGGATTATGGCGAAGATCCCGCAGCGGTTCGGCGAGGGTCACCGGGTGCTGGTGACCGGCGGTGCCGGTTTCGTCGGCTCCCACCTGGTCGACGCGCTGGTCAGCCGTGGCTGCGATGTGGTGGCGCTGGACAACCTGGTGACCGGCTGGAAAGACAACGTCGGGCACCTGAGCGCCCACCCCCGGTTCGCCCTGGTGGAGGCCGACATCTCCGAAGGGCTGCCCGACGCCGCCGCGTTGGCGGAGCGGTTCGACGCGGTGATGCACTTCGCCTGCCCGGCCAGCCCCACCGACTTCGCGAAGCTGCCGGTCGAGATCCTCAAGGTCGACTCGCTGGGCACCTTCCACTGCCTGGACCGGGCGCGCGCCGACGGCGCCCGCTTCGTGCTCGCCTCCACCTCTGAGGTGTACGGCGACCCGCAGGTGCACCCGCAGCCGGAGTCGTACTGGGGCAACGTCAACCCCATCGGGCAGCGCAGCGTGTACGACGAGGCGAAGCGGTTCTCCGAGGCGGCCACCAGTGCGTACCACCGGTTGCACGGGCTGGACGCCGGGATCGTACGGATCTTCAACACGTACGGCCCGCGGATGCGTCCCGACGACGGGCGCGCGGTGCCGACGTTCATCTGCCAGGCGTTGCGCGGCGAGCCGATCACGGTCACCGGCGACGGCTCCCAGACCCGCTCCATCTGCTACGTCGACGACCTGGTGCGCGGCATCCTGCTGGTGCTCGACTCCGACCTGACCGAGCCGGTCAACTGCGGCACCGAGCACGAGCTGACGATGAAAGAGCTGGCCGAGACCATCGTCAAGCTCACCGGATCGATGTCGCACGTGACGTACGTGCCGCGGCCCGCCGACGATCCCAGCCTGCGCCGGCCGGACCTCAGCCTGGCTCGTACCGAGCTGGGATACGAGCCGCTGGTGTCGCCCGAGATAGGGCTGCGTCGCACCATCGAGTACTTCGCGAGACATCTCGGACTCGCGGTATAACGAGCGCCTTTCCTTGAGTACGCTCCAGTAGCATCGGTCCGGTTTCGGGGCAGTTGTGAAGAGGGGCGCTATGGGACTCCTGGAAGAACGCAAGCCACTGAAGGACATCCCGCGGTTCTGCGACCTCGCCGAGGGCGAGATGCGCGAGGTGTGCCGGGCCGGCCGCGAGGTGACGGTCCCCGAAGGCTGGTCGCTGATCTGGGAGAAGACGCCGGCGGACAAGGCGTACCTGATCCTCGACGGCACGGCGGTGGTGCACGCCGGTGGCGACAAGGTGGCGGAGCTGGGCCCCGGCGATCTGGTCGGCGAGATGGCGCTGCGCGACCACAAGCTGCGCAGCGCGACGGTCTCCGCCGCGTCGCCGCTGCGGCTGCTGCACCTGACCGGCGAGGCGTTCCAGGACCTTTACGAGCGCGTGCCGAGCTTCCGTACGGCGGTCGACGCCGCGGTCGCCGAGCGGACCACGCCCGGGCAGGGCTGACGTACTCCCGTGGCGGATCGGCCGCCGCTGCTCGCGGAGCTGGAGACCGTACTGCTCGGCGAGCCGCGCTACAACCGCCGCCAGATCGCCGAGCTGGCCGGCGTACCGCTGGAGCGGGCCCAGCGGATCTGGCGGGCGCTCGGGTTCGCCGGCCTGGGCGACGACGACGTGGTGTTCAGCGAACAGGACCTGGAGGCGCTGCGGCTGATCGGGTCGCTGGTGGCGCTCGGCGTGGTGGACCAGTCCGCCGAAGCCCCGCTGGCCCGGTCGCTGGGCCAGCATCTGGCGCGGTTGGCCGAGTGGCAGACCGAGGTGGTACGCACCGTCTTCGGCGACGTGGACGGTGAGCCGAGACCGGGCGCCCGGGAGGCGTTGGCGGCGCTGGTGCCGGTGATGGAGAAGCTGCAGTCGCACGTGTGGCGGCGCCACCTGCTCGCCACCGCGGGCCGGCTGCTGGAGCTGCCGGCCGGTGAGCCGGGCTCGGCGACGCTGGTGGTCGGCTTCGCCGACATCGTCAGCTACACCCGGCTCAGCCGCACCATCGACGAGCAGGAACTGACTGAATTCATAGAGCATTTCGAGGGTACGGCGGCAGAGATCATCGCCGAGCGGCACGGCCGGGTGATCAAGACGATCGGCGACGAAGTGCTGTTCGTGGCCGACGCGCCGGCCGACGCCGCCGCGATCGCGATCGAGCTGGCCGGCCGGATCGACACCGACGAGGAGTTTCCCCGGCTGCGGGTCGGGATGGCGTACGGGCAGGTGTTGAGCCGCCTCGGCGACGTGTACGG
Organism: Micromonosporaceae bacterium; assembly: GCA_050701635.1. Lineage (GTDB taxonomy): Bacteria > Actinomycetota > Actinomycetes > Mycobacteriales > Micromonosporaceae > WHSM01. The sequence goes on from JBOGDF010000469.1 coordinate 3,067, forward strand.
GCCGGTGGTCAACGTGGCGGCCCGGCTCACCTCGCTGGCCCGCCCGGGCACCGTACTGGTGGATCGGGCGCTGCACGAGGCGCTCGCCGAGGTGCCCGACTTCAGCTTCCGCCGGCTGCGCCGGGTGGCGGTACGCGGCTACGCCCGCATGGAACCGTGGGTGCTGCGTACCAGAGACGGGGCACGGGACCGCACAGACGGTGAGTAATCCCGTACCAATAGAAGGATTTTTCCGACACGACTGTCGTAAAGGTTCCCCCGAAGGCAGTTGCTCGTATCGCGTCTCTACCCTGGGGGCATGCCTACGTCTCGGATGAGCGGCCGCGCATCGGTGTCGGGCACTGCCCGCGTCTCCGGAAGCGCCAGGCCGTACGGCACCGCGCGCCCCGACTATCGCACCCCGCCGCCCGAGTACGGGCGCTCTCCCGGCGGG
>JBOGDF010000470.1:0-3487 GCA_050701635.1 Micromonosporaceae bacterium
AAGCAACCCCAGCAGCCGGGGTACGGCGCACCGCAGCTGGGCGGCGGCGTACCGGGCCACCCGGGCCGGGTCGCCAAGTCCGGCGGCGTGCCACCGGTGCTCAACAACCGGGGCGGGCGGCCGCAGAGCGCACCCAGCCCGAAGGGGCTCGGCGTGCCGCAGTCGCTGGCCCCGCGTACCCGCCGCACCTGGGTCGAAGGCGGCACCAAGGGTGTCATCCGGCCGTCCGACCCGAAGTCCGCACCGACCGGGCCTCCGAAGCTGGACCGGAAGCGCTACCAGCGCCTCAAGGAGAACCCCGAGGTGACGGAGGCGTACGAGATGCTCAAGCAGAAGATCGCCGCGACCGCGCCGGTGATCGACACGCCCGAGGCTCCTCGTCGCCAGGCTCCGGGGCCGGTGATCGGATACTGACCGGGTGCATCACCACAGAGCGCTCACCCGGCCGCGATCCGTCGTTACGCTGCTCGGCGTCATCGCCGTGCTCGCGCTCAGCGTCTTCGCCGCACTCTGCGGCGGGCCGCTGGCCGGGCCCGCGTACGCCGACGGCGTACGGGACGGGCAGTGGCACCTGGACTACCTCGGGATCCGTACCGCCCACCGGGTGAGTCAGGGCGAGGGCGTGACCGTCGCCGTGGTCGACACCGGCGTGAATCCCCGCCACCCTGACCTGCAGGGCGCGGTGGTCCCAGGCGCCGACGGGTTCGCCAAGGGGCAGGGCTTCACCGACTACCACAACCACGGCACCGCGATGGCGTCCCTGATAGCCGGGCGGGGCCACGGCCCCGGCGGTCGTGACGGCATTCTCGGGGTGGCGCCGAAGTCGAAGATCATGCCGATCACCGTGGTCGGGCCGAAGGACCGCGGCTCACGCCCCAGCGTGGTGGCGCGCGGCATCGGCCACGCCGTCGACCACGGCGCCGACGTCGTCCTGGTCTCGCTGGCCGGGCCGCCGGACTCCAGCCTGGACGAGGTGGTCTCGTACGCCGTGCAGCACGACGTACTGGTGATCGCGAGTGCCGGGCAGAACCCGAACCGCGACGTGGGCGGTCCGGTCGCCTTCCCGGCCGGGGTGGAAGGCGCCGTCGCGGTGTCGGCGGTGGACCGGCAGGGCCGGTTCGCGTCCTGGTCGAACTCCGGGCCGAAGATCGCGCTCGCCCTGCCCGGCGTGGACATCCCCGAGGCCCACTCCGACGGCGGGTACGGCACCGCGTGGGGCGTCAGTCACGCGGCCGCGATCGCCGCCGGGATGGCGGCGCTGATCCGGGCCAAGTTCCCGGACGAGAGCGCGCGGGACGTGGCGACGCGGCTGGCGTACACGGCGGCGGACAAGGGCCCCGAGGGGCGCGACTTCAAGTACGGCTTCGGCATCCCGGACGTGAACAAGGCGCTCACCCTCGCCGAGCCGCCGACTCCGACCGCGTCGCCGTCCGCCGCCGCGTCGACCGTTGCCGGCGGCGGTGCCGACACCACCGCCATCGACGCGGCGCGGCGCGCCCGGTTCGTACGCGACGTGGTGGTCTCGCTGGTGATCCTGGTGGTGCTGGCGGCGATCGTCGCGGTCGCGCTGCTGGGGTACCGCCGCCGGAAACGTGCCCGCGCCCCGGCTCCGGATTCCCAAGCCGCGCCGGCCGACCTGTCGGATCCGGGAGCGGGAGACCCCCCGCCGGACACTGAGGCCACCTGGAAACGCCCAGAGCCGCCCAGCTGAGGCCGTACCCGACGATCGGCAACAGGATCCCGGCCCGGTGCTCGGGATCCGGCAGGCGCGGTGATGTAGCGGCGATCTAGCGGGCAGCCGGGAGGGGTGTCCGATTAGCCGAGCGTTGCTATCGTCGGGGCTCACGATTCGTCGGATTGTGAGGCCCACACATGAGCGTCGACGAAGGCAACCCGGGCGCACGAGATCTCACCCCCGGTGACTTTCATGTCAATGGCGGCTCGAACGTCGAGGTGGAAACCGATTCCCTCGGGGGGTTCGGGCGTACGTACTGGCAGGACCTGGAAATGGGATACCAGGTCTCGGCCGGCCTGCCGATCCAGATGATGTCCGGCGACGTCGACAAAGACGCCGGGAGCCGGGCGATCGGCAATGACCGTACGTTCTATGAATTGTGGTTGACCGCCAACTGGATATCGACCTCCGCGCAGAGTACGCAGGAGCTCGCCAGCGATCTGTACTACGGCAACGTGTCGCTCGCCAACGCCGCTATGTACATGGCCGAGAAGTACCGGATCACCGACGGCTTCAACGCGGTCGGCACCGCGGAAGCCGTCAACGGCGCGTTCAATCCGGCCGCGGGCGAGACCCGTACGGTGGCCCACGAGCGTGCCACCCGGGAGGCCGACGCGGCGGCCCGTACGGCTGCGGCGGAGGCGGCGCTGGCCAACATCGACGGGTCTGACCGGCGGTTCTACAACATGGAAGGGGCGGAGCTGCCCACCGCGCCGACCGTCAACGCGGTCACCGGCGGCGTGGTGCAGCCGGCGGCGGCGGGCGATACCGCGGGCGATCAGGCCGCCGACACCGAAGACACGGGGTTCGAAGAATTCGCCGACATGCCCGACGCGGACACCGAGCTGTACGAGCCGCGCGAACTCGAGCTCGCCGAGCCCGCCACGCCGGAGGCCGGATTCATCCCTGCGGCCGGAAATACGATCTCGGACGCGGCATCCGGGCTGGTGCCGGATCCCCGGTCGATGCGCCCCGGCTACGGCGGCTAGGAGCTCCCGATGGCGCTGTGGCGGGACGAACTCAATCTGCAAGAGATGTACGACCTGATGATGGGCGAACGGTACGACTCTCTGGAATGGCAGATCCGGGGCTGGGCCGCGCTCGGCGAATTGTTCCTGGAGCAGCACAACAAGCTGCAGGGTTTCAAGACCAGCCTGTCCCAGGTCTGGACGTCGCAGGGCGGCACGGAATATCTCACGTACGTCGATCGGGTGATCGGAGAGCTGCACCGGGGTTGGGAAGTCGCCAGCGGCAATGCGCTGGCGATCGACCGTATCCGCGCCTGCATCAGCGCCACCCAGGAAACGTTGAACGAACTGCTGGTCGAGTTCGACAACACGGCGATGGCCGACGCCGAGCGGCAGTACAACGAGGACATGGACGACATCCGCCACTCCAGCTGGACGGACCGGGTCCGGGGCGAGAACACCGACACGCCGACGCCCCCGGACCGGGTGGCGTTGATGGAGTCCGAGGGCTACAACGACGCCGGCGGCAGCGTGATGGACGAAGCCGCCGCCGAGATCATGGAGCAGCGCGGCCGGATCGAGAACCCGTCCCGCTACACCGGCCCACTGAACTCCATGCTCGCCGAGAACATGGGGATGGTCCCGCCGGCGCCACCGTCCCTGCCGAGCGCCCCGGCGGCGCCCGCTCCGCCAGCGGCGCCCGCGGTCCCCGTACCGCCACCGGCGGCTCCAGTGGCGCCGGTGGCACCCGCGCCGCCTGCCGCTCCCGCGCCACCCACGGCGC
>JBOGDF010000471.1:0-3464 GCA_050701635.1 Micromonosporaceae bacterium
GCCGGGTCCGCCGCCGGGCTGGGCACCCTGATCGCGATCTCGACGCAGGCGCGCCGCGAGCTCGAGGAGACGCTGTGCGAGGCGCTCGGCCCGCACTACGCCGACGAGCTCCCCCGCCGGCCACAGCCCGACGACCTCGCCACGCCCTGGGGACAGCTGATGCTGCCGTTCCGGATGCGGGATCCGGCGGTACGCCGCACCGGCGACGTGGCGTACGCCCCCCGCGGCCGCCGCTACTGCCTCGACATCTACCAGCGCCGGGACTCTCCGGCGGGGCGGCCGGTGTTGGTGCAGATCCACGGCGGTGGCTGGGCGATCGGGCACAAGGCGCAGCAGGGGCTGCCGCTGATGCTGCACATGGCCGCCCGGGGCTGGGTCTGTGTCGCGCCGAACTACCCGCTCTCCCCGCGCGCCCGCTGGCCGGAACACGTTGTCGCGGTGAAACGCGCCCTGGCCTGGGTGAAGGAACACATCGCCGAGTACGGCGGCGACCCGTCGTACGTCGCGGTGACCGGCGGCTCCGCCGGCGCCCACCTCGCCTCGCTGCTGGCGCTCTCGGCGGGCGATCCGGCGTACCAGCCCGGGTTCGAGACCGCCGACACCACGGTGCAGGCCTGCGTACCGCACTACGGGGCGTACGACTTCGCCGCCGTCACCGGGACACCGGCGACCCGGCACCGGCGCGACTTCGTACAGCGGGTGGTGGTACGCCGCAGCCCGCGCCGGCATCCCGAGCTCTATCAGGCGGCGTCGCCGCTGGAACGGGTGCACGCCGGCGCCCCGCCGTTCCTGGTGATCCACGGCCGCCACGACTCGCTGGTGCCGGTGACGGAGGCCCGGGAGTTCGTACGCCGGCTGCGCGCCGTCTCCGGCAACCCCGTCGGGTACGCCGAGCTCGCCGGCGCCCAGCACGCCTTCGACATCTTCCCGTCGATCCGCAGCGCCCACGTGGTACGCGGCGTCGAGCGCTTCCTGGAGTGCAACTACGCGCGCTGGCGCGCCGCCGGCCGAAGCCGTCTGGCAGGCTGACTCGCCGCCGGCGTTCCTGGAACCTGTTCCACCGGCGGTGGGCGTACCCGAAATTCCCTCATAACACTGGTGAAACCGGTACCTCGCGCTGATCGGCGGCGCGATCTGGTCGGGTAGGCTGTAACAGGTTTCGCCACACGAGGGGATCGGAAATGGCAGCACCACGCACCCGTACGTCCGGGCCCAACGGGCTGAGCGCACTCGCGGACGATTCGCTCGGCTCCGCGGCGCAGCGCGACCGGCGGAAGCGGATCCTGGACGCCACCCTGGTGCTGGCGTCGAAGGGCGGGTATGACGCGGTCCAGATGCGTACGGTCGCCGAAAAGGCCGACGTCGCGCTCGGCACCCTCTACCGGTATTTCCCGTCCAAGATCCACCTTCTGGTCTCGGCGCTGGCGCGGGAGTTCGAGCGGACCCAGGACAAGTTCGACCGCGCCACCATCCCCGGCGACACCCCGTACGAGCGGATGCTGTCCGTGCTGGGGCGGATCACCCGCTCGATGCAGCGGGATCCGCAGCTGACCGAGGCGATGACCCGGGCGTTCATGTTCGCCGACGCCACCGCCGCCGCCGAGGTGGACGCGGTGGGCCGGATGATGGACCGGATGTTCGGCAAGGCGATGGCCGAGACCGACGAGCCGACCGACGAGCAGCTCGCGATGGCGCGGGTGATCAGCGACGTGTGGCTGTCCAACCTGGTCGCCTGGGTGACCCGGCGCGCCTCCGCCAAGGACGTCGCCGACCACCTCGAGCTGGCGGTACGCCTCCTACTCGGCCCCCGCAGCTAGCGACCTGGCGCGGCTCGGGCGGCGGCCCCGGCCCCGGGCCGCTCAGGAGCGGCTCAGCCGTACCAGAGTGAGTGGGTGGCGGTGACGCCGCCGTCGGCGACGAATTCGGCGCCGGTGCAGTAGGAGCTCTCGTCGCTGCCAAGGAAGACCACCAGGTTGGCGATCTCCTCGGCGCTGCCCGGCCGGCGCAGCGGCACCCGCCGGGCGGCCTTCTCCAGGTCGACCTCGACGCCGCCCAGCGCGGTCGGCAGCATCGGGGTATCGATCATTCCGGGGTGTACGGAGTTGACCCGGATCCGCTTCGGCGCCAGCTCGATCGCGGCCACCTTGGTCATGCCGCGTACCGCGAACTTGCTCGATGTGTACGCCACCAGGTGCGGCATCCCCGCCAGCCCCTCCACCGACGAGATGTTGACGATCGAGCCGCCGCCCGCCTCGGTCATCGGCACCACCGCGGTACGGATCCCGAGGAACGTACCGAACTGGTTGATCCGGATCACCCGCTCGTACTCGGCGAGGCTGGTGTCGGCGAGCGCGGAGAAGGCCAGAATCCCGGCGTTGTTGACCAGTACGTCGAGCCGCCCGTACGCCTCCAGCAACTCGGCCATCGCGTCGGCCCAGTCGGACTCCGACGACACGTCGAGGTGCCGGTAGCGGGCGGCTTCTCCCAGCTCGTCGGCGAGCTCCTTGCCGGGCTCGTCGAGGATGTCCGCGATCATCACGCGCGCGCCTTCGGCCACGTACCGGCGGGCGGCCGCCGCGCCCTGGCCGCGCGCCGCACCGGTGATCAGGGCGACCTTGCCGTCAAGTCTCACCATCGGCTCCTCAGACGCTCGGCAGTACCGGTTTGCAGACTCTGCAGATGGACAGCTCTTTCTCGTCGCCGGTGAGCACCGTCAGGTCGTCCCGGTGGGCGATCAGCTGACAGTCCCGGCGGTGCGCCGTGGTGCCCGCGCCGGCGACCACCGGCACCTCACCGGCCTCGCGGGGCACCGTACGGCCGGACTGGGCCACCGCCTCGGCGAGCACCAGCAGCGTGTCGGCGAGCCGGCGCTGGGTCTCCCGCTGGTCGGCGGCGATCCGGGCCAGCCAGGCGCCGAAGTAGAGGAAGCCGCCGGCGAAGGTCAACCCGAGCCCGAGCAGCCCGCCGGAGACCAGGTACGAGACCTGGTCGTACAGGTACGGGGTGTGCGCGGCGCCGTACCAACCGAGCGCGATCACCACCAGGCCGAGCGGCAGCAGCACCGCGCCGGCGGCGAACAGCACCAGCTGCAGCACGTGGCGGCGCCGCTCCGCGGTATCGGTCGCCGCCGGGCGGGCCGCCTCCCGCCCCGCCAGCGCCGGCATCACGGTCGTCGCCATCACTGCCCCTTCCGTAGGTCCGGTACGCCGGAGATCAGCCCGTGTTCGCAGGAGGAGATGCCGGCGAGCATCACGCTCCCGGCGCGTTGCAGCGCCCAGCCGACCGCGGCGGCGAACGCGAGTGCCGCCAGCAGCAGCAGCTTCGGGATCATGCCCAGCGGCGGCAGGCCCATCCCGCGAGTCACCGGGCTACCGGCGCCGGGGGCGCTGCCGCCGGGGCCCGTACCGTCGGCGGGTGGCCCGCCCACGCCGCCGCCTGCCGGGACGCCGGGGTCGGTGCCGGGC
>JBOGDF010000472.1:0-3432 GCA_050701635.1 Micromonosporaceae bacterium
CCGGTGCAGCACCCGGGTGCGTACCGCCGGCGGGTGGGCGGCCAGCGCGGCGGCGTCGAGCGAGCCGTCGGAGTCGCGTACCCGGGCCAGCACCCGCCGGGCCAGCCCGGACAGCACCGCCTCGTCGGCGGCGGCCAGCCTGGCGGTACGGGCCAGGTTCGCCGCCAGACCACTCCCCACCGCACGCTCCAGCTCCGGCAACAAGGTACGGATCCGGGCTCGGGCGTACCCCGGTTCGGTGTTGTGCGGGTCTTGCCACGGGTCGAGCCCGAGCTCCCGGCACGCCGCCTGCGTGGTGGCGCGGGAGAGCCCCAGCAGCGGGCGCCGGTAGACCCCGCGCCGCGCCGGCATCCCGGCCAGCCCGCGCAGTCCGGCGCCCCGCCCCAACGCCAGCAGTACGGTCTCCGCCTGGTCGTCGCGGGTGTGCCCGAGCAGCACCGCCGCGGCCGCGAGTCGGGCCGCCGCCTGGTCCAGGGCCCGGTACCGGGCGGTACGCGCCGCCGCCTCCGGCCCGCCGTCCGTACCGACGCTGACCGTGGCCACCTCGACCGGATCCAGCCCCTCCGCCTTCGCCCAGTCGGCGACCGCCTGGGCGCGTCCGGCCGACCCGCTCTGCAGCCCGTGGTCGACGGTCACCAGCCCGGCGCGCAGCCCGATCCGGGGTGCCACGAAGGCCAGCGCCGCGGCCAGTGCCAGGGAGTCGGCGCCCCCCGAGCAGGCTGCCAACACCAGAGCATCAGGGGTGGTACGCAGATCAGCCAGCTCGCGCCGTACCGCGACCCGGATCTCGGCTACCGCCGGCGGCGGTCCGGCCATCGCGTACCCTCGTCAGTCCTCTGTGGACGCCGGCGGCTCGGCGGGCGGAGCGGCCTTGCGGGTGCGCTTCGCCGGGGCCTTCTTGGCGGTGGTCTTCTTGACGGCCTTCTTCGTCGCCTTCTTGACCGGCGCCGCCTCGGCGGCCGGACCCTCGTCGGGCGCCGGTGCCGCCTTCTTCACGGCCTTCTTGGCGATGGTCTTCTTCGTCACCTTCTTGATGGCGGGCCTCGGCTCAGCCGGCACCTCGGAGACCGGCACCGCGGGCGCCACAACCGTCGAGCCGGGGTTGCCGGAGCTGGACGCGCCGCCGTGCACCCTGGAGATCCAGGCGCCGGGGTCGGAGAGCTCGGACTTCAGCGGCAGCGTCTCGGCCGACTCCCAGATCCGGTTGAAGCCGTCCATGCCGACCCGCTCCACCACCGCGTGCACGAACTTGCGGCCCTCGGCGTACTGCCGGAGTTTCACGTCGATGCCGAGCAGCTTGCGGATCACCCGCTCGAACGGGTTGGCCACCTCGCGGCGCTGGTTGAACTTGGCGCGGATCTCCTCGACGCTCGGCACCACGGAAGGGCCAACGCCGTCCATCACGAACTCGGCGTGGCCTTCCAGCAGCGTCATCATCGCGGTGAGCCGGTCCAGCACGGCGCGCTGCGCCGGGGTCTGGATCAACTCCATCACGTTGAACGGCTGGTTCGGATCGCGGATCGCCCCGGACACCGCCTCGATCACCCGGCGCAGCCGGTCGGCGAGCTGGTCGGGCTCCAGCTGGGTGGCGTTGACGAACGCCGCCACCTCGGCGAAGAACTTCTCCTTCAGCCACGGTACGGCGGTGAACTGCGTACGGTGCGTCACCTCATGCAGGCATACCCAGAGCCGGAAGTCGCGCGGATCGGCCTCCAGCTTGCGTTCCGAGTCGACGATGTTCGGCGCGACCAGGAGCAGCTGGCCAGGGTCGGAGGAGAACACCTCGTACTGTCCGAGGACCTTCCCCGACAAGTACGCCAGCACCGTGCCCGCCTGCACCCCGGCGATCCGGGAGCCGACCGCCTGCGCCAGCGGCCCGGGCTCGCGCCCCTCGGTGAGCCGCTCCACCAACGGGCTGAACATCTTGTCCAGCCCGTGTACGTTCACCGCCGCCCAGTCCGGGCGGTCCACCACGCGTACCGGCGGATGCGCCACCTGGGGGGTCAGCCCGGTGAAGGCCCGTACGTGTCCGTCGGCCAGGTCGGTGAGGTCACGCAGCTCGGAGACCACAGCGGCGGCCTCGGAGTAGGTCACCTTCGGCCCGGACTTGCTCAACGTGCCCGCCGTCGCCGCGGCGAGATCCCAGTCCACGAACTGCACCATTACCCCAAGGTAGCCCGAGTACGCTCCGTAGGCGGCAGTGGAGTGAGCAGGTGTCAGCGGCAGCCGCAGGCGGCGAGCTTGGCGGCGATCTGGTCCAGCACCGGCTCGGCGGACTCCAGCCCACCCGGTACGCCGTTCGCGATCAGCGAGAACGCCAGCAGCCGGCCGTCCGCGTCGACCACCACGCCGGCCAGCGCGTTGACCCCGTTGAGGGTGCCGGTCTTGGCGCGTACCACCCCGACCCCGGCGCCCGCGGCCTTGCCGAACCGGTCGTGCAGCGTGCCCGAGTAGCCCGCCACCGCGAGACCGGTGAAGATCCCCGACAGCTCGGGGTGCTCGTCGCCGGCCGCCAGGGTCAGCAGCGAGGTCAGCAGGCCGGCGGTGAGCTGGTTGCCGCGGGACAGGCCGCTGCCGTCGGTCAGCGTGAGCTGCTCGGTCGGCAGGCCGAGCCCACCGAGCACCTCCTTGGTCGCGGCGGCGGCGCCCGCGAAGCTCGGCTCGGCGTCCTTCGCGAGCGCGACCTGCCGCGCCAGCGCCTCGGAGACCACGTTGTCGCTGTCCCCGATCGCGATCTCCACCAGCCGGATCATGGGCATCGACTGCACCGCGCCCAGCTCCTTGGCGCCCTGCGGCGCCGTACCCACCACGACTGATTTTTCTGGTACGCCGAGCAGCTTCGCGAACGCCTTGCCGGCGGCCAGCTCGGGCTTGCTGGCACGGGGTTGCCGGCGTTTCGGGTCGAGCCGGCCGCCGTCGACCATCAGAGCGGTGATGTGGCCGCCGTACCCGGTGTGTTCGATCCCGGAGTCCCAGCTCGGGCCGGTGGTGGGGCCGGTGAACACCGACGCGTCGACCACGATCTTCGTCGGCTTAGTGGCGCCCAGCTGCTGCTTCACCGCGGCGGCCAGCTTGTCCAGCCGGGCGGCACCGGGGTACGTACCCTTGGCGCCCACCGACAGCGTCGGGTCGCCGCCGCCGACCAGCACCACCTCGCCGGGCTGGTCGCCCGCCACCGCGCGGGTGGTCAGCCGGTAGCTGGGACCCCGTACGGACAGCGCCGCGGTGGCCGTGACCAGCTTGTTCACCGAGGCCGGGACGCTGGGCCGGTCGCTGTCGCGGGCGTACAGCTGTTCGCCGGTGGCGACGTCGACCACCGACGCCGAGAGCTTGCCGACCCGCCCGTCGGTCGCCAGCGCGTCGATCGCCGCCGCGATCCCTTCCGCGGTCGGCGCCGGCGCGTCGCCGGCGCCGTCGAGCACGGCCTTCGGA
>JBOGDF010000473.1:0-3416 GCA_050701635.1 Micromonosporaceae bacterium
CAACACACCAGGTCGCAGACGCCAGAATCTCGTGCCGTACAAGGAGAAGCGCGCCAGCACGGCAACCACCTGGCGGCGCGATCTCGACGACGCTCAGCTCATCGTTGTGCGGAAAATGTGGCTAGCGCAGCCCGCAGCGGCCGCCGCGCGACAGGGCAGCCCGCCGCGACGCGGCACCGACGTTCAGAAACACGGAACGGGGCGCGGACCAAGTGGTCCGCGCCCCGTTCTCGTTGGGGCTAGCTGACGTCAGCCTCAGGCGTCGGTCGACTCGGTGGAGTCGTCGTCACCAGTGGCGTCGTCACGTCGCCGGATCGCTCGCATCGCGACACCCGCACCCACCAGGCCGAGGCCGGTGAGCACCATGCCGGCGACTGCCAGGCCGGTCACCGGAAGCTCGCCACCCGGAGGCGTGGTCGGGCTCTCCGACGGCGCCACGCTCGGCGACTCCGACGGCGACTCGCTCGGGCTCTCGCTCGGCGACTCGGACGGAGACTCACTCGGGCTCTCCGACGGCGACTCGCTCGGGCTCTCGCTGGGCGACTCGCTCGGGCTCGGCGAGGCGCCGGCCGGGCAGGTGTGCGACAGGTTGAAGAAGTTTGGCGGCGCCGCATCGCCGGTCACCTCGGCGGTGCCATCGAGCAAGGTCCAGCCGGCCGGGGTGTAGATGATCGCGTGGTCGGTGTTCGGCGGGCCGAGCGTGCCGTCGCCCGGGATGGTCTTGGAGACCGTGTTCCCGTCGGTGTCCTTGAAGGACAGCGTGAGCTCCACGAAGGTTGCGTCGCGGTCACCCTGTGCCGGCAGGATGAAGTGCCAACCATCCTGACCAGGGATCGGCGGGGTCTGCCCGCCGTCGCCGCTGCATCCGTCGTTCGCGAACCCGGCCGCAGTGGAACCCTTGTGATCCGGGTTGAGCGGGACGTCGTGGTTGGCCAACGCCGGGCCGGAGAAGACCAGCAGCGCGACGGTGGCGGTGAAGGTGACAGCGGTGACCCGCCGCAGCGTGCGCACCGAGGGCAGTCGGGACCAGCGACTGGTGAGGGCGGTCATCAAATCTCCAAGTGAGAGGCACTCCGGGGGAGGGCGCGTATGCCACCCCCCGAGTGACACGCGCTAGAACCTTGATGTGGTTGCAGCACTGATGTGCATACATCGAAGGATCTCTACAAGGCCGTTACAGTACGGCCTCCGAAGACGTTTGTCTCGCCGGCACGGCACATTACTTCTCGTCTGTCCGTACTCACGGAAAGTAACTTCACGCTCGGGTCTCGTACAGCCAGCTCGCCATCAGGTGGTACGCCACCGAGGACGTGAACGGCGTACGGCCGGCCCACAGCTCGCGCAGCTCGGTACGGGTGAACCAGCGCGCCTCGGCCAGCTCCCCGGGGTCCGGTGTGAGCGGCTGCGCCGGGTCCGCCAGCGCCCGGAACGCCAGCATCAACGAGCCCGGGTACGGCCACGGCTGGCTGGTCACGTACCGGACGTCGCGTACGGTCACGCCGACCTCCTCGGCGACCTCCCGCCGTACGCAGGCCTCCGCCGACTCCCCCGGCTCCACGAAGCCGGCCAGGCACGAGAAACGCCCCTCGGGCCAGGTGACGCCGCGACCCAGCAGGCACCGCCCGTCCTCCCCGGCCACACCGTCGCTGACCAGCACGATCACCGCCGGATCGGTACGCGGAAACAGCAGCGCGTCGTCGTCGCCCAGGCGTACCCAGCCGCCGTCCCCGATCCGGGTCGGGACACCGGTGATCGGGCTGAACCCGTACCGGCGGTGCCAGTTCGCCAGGCCCACCGCGGCGGCGAACAGGTCCAGATCGCGCGGTGAGAGGTCGCGGCCGGCGCGCCGCAGGGTGATCGCGGTGGCGCCGTCCTGGGCCGGCAGCGGCGCCGACACGGCGAAGTACGGCACCCCGTCGGCGTCCACCCCGAGGAACAGCCGATCGCCGCCGGGCGCCGCCTCGGGTGGCACCAGCACCAGCGCCGGCGGATCGCCGGTGACCAGCACCTGGTCCTCGTCGACCACCACCACCCGGCACCGGTGCCACGCGTCGGCCAACCACTGCGGGTCACCGCGCCGGTGCGCCGCCCGGTCGATCGCCTGACCCACCCACGCCGCGGTACGCAGCGAGTCGGCCCCGTCGCGGGTCACTCGTCCTCTTCTTCCGGATCCTGGTTCGTCTCTTCGCCGAGCACGTACGCCGCCATCATCAGCTCGTTCTCCGCCGGCGACACGTACGCCGGGAGCTCCGCGGGCCCCAGCTGCCGGATGTACGACCAGAACTGGCGTACCGCCTCGGGGGCGGTGGTCGCCTCGATCGGGAGGTCGACGGAGACCAGCCAGCTGCGCCGGGGCGCGTCGACGGCGTACTCAGCGGGAATCTTTTGGGAGAGCGTGCCGAAGTCCGCGGCGGTGACGGACACCGGGCGGCCGGTGGGGGCCGAGGCGGCGGGCCAGGGCACCGGGGCGTCCAGCATCCGGTGGGTGTAGCGGATCGAGACCAGGTCGGTGTCGGCCTCGGCGGGCTCGGGCGCCGCCGGATCGTCCGGGTCGGACTCGTCGCTGTGCCCGGCGGCGACTACCCGGCCCAGCGCGAACACCGTCAACGGCTCGCCGGCCGCCACCGCGACCCGGTCACCGTCGGCCAGCTGTTCGCCGTGCTCGGCGGCCAGCTCCAACACGTCGTGGTGGTAAAGCCGCTCGGCCAGGTAACGATCCCGTGCCACCACCACCAGCCAGTGCGCCATCGCACCCCTTCCGTACGCCGCTGCACCCATCCAAACACGCTGCCGGTTGGACCCACCTCAGGGCGTGACCCAGCAGCCTTCCAGGTGGTCGTCGACCATGCCGGTGGCCTGCATCAGGGCGTACGCCGTGGTCGGCCCCACGAACCGGAAGCCGCGCCGCTTCAGCTCCTTGCTCATCGCCAGCGACTCCGGCGAGGTGGACGCCGCCGCGGCCAGACTGACCGGCCGGGGGCGGGGCGGGTCGGGGGCGTACGACCAGAGCAGCGCCGCCAGCCCGTCCGGCAGCCCGAGCGCGGCGCGGGCGTTGTTCACCGCCGCGGTGATCTTCGCGCGGTTGCGTACGATCCCCGGGTCGGCGAGCAGCCGGGCCTCGTCGTCCGGCCCGAACCCGGCCACCGCCTCGATCCGGAAGCCGGCGAACGCCGTACGGAACGCCTCGCGCTTGCGCAGGATGGTCAGCCACGACAGGCCGGACTGGAACGCCTCCAGGCACAGCCGCTCGAACAGCGCGTCGTCGCCGTCCACCCGGCGACCCCACTCCGTGTCGTGGTAGTCGAGGTAGATCTGCGGGCTGGCGCCCCACGGACAGCGCGCCCGCCCGTCGGCGCCGACGGCGAGGTCGCTCACTCCGCGGCGCCGCCCCGCTCACGCGCCGGGTCGGCCCGCTC
>JBOGDF010000474.1:0-3415 GCA_050701635.1 Micromonosporaceae bacterium
CGGCCACCAACGCCACACCGGCGACCGCCGGCGCCGCGAGCGCGGTCAGCACCGCGATCTCCTCCGCGTCGATCCAGCGGCGCCGGCGCGCCCAGCGAGCGGTGCCGTAGCCGGCGAGTACGACGGTGGCGGCGGCGTACGCGGCGGCCAGGCCGGCGGCGAGCGGGCCGCGGTCGAGCCAGAGTGAGATGCCGGCCGGCAGCGCCGCGACCGGCCACCAGCGCGCGACCCCGGTGAGCGTGGCCGACGTGGGATCGATCAGTCGCAGGCCGGCGGGGACGATGACGAACATGCCGAGCAGCACGGCCAGATTCACCAGCGTCGTCACGGCGCCACTCCCAACTTGAACATGTTCAAGTCATCGTAGCGGCTCACCGCCGGCTACTGGTTGGCGGTATCGGATGGTGCCGGGGCGGTACGGGATGGCAGGCTCTGCACCGTGGACCGACCGCTGATGCTTGTGGACGCCCCCAGCCTGTACTTCCGCGCCTTCTTCGGCGTACCGGAGTCGATGACCACCGACGACGGCACGCCGGTGAACGCGATTCGCGGCTTCCTGGACATGCTCGCCACCCTGGTACGCACCCGGAAACCGGACCGGCTGGTGTGCGCGATGGACGCCAACTGGCGGCCGGCGTGGCGGGTGGAGCTGGTGCCGTCGTACAAGGCGCACCGGGTGGCGCCGGGCAGCCCGGTCGGCTTCGTCGAGGAGGTGCCGGACACGCTGAAACCGCAGGTCCCGGTGATCCTCGACGTACTCGCCGCGTTCGGGATCCCCGCCGTCGGGATCGCCGACCACGAGGCCGACGACGTGCTCGGCACCTTCGCCACGCGCGGTCCCGGCCCGGTCGAGGTGGTCACCGGTGACCGCGACCTGTTCCAGCTCGTGGACGACACTGTCCCGGTGCGCGTCCTGTACGTCGGCCGCGGCGTCTCCAAGCTCGAAGTGCTCGA
This sequence comes from Micromonosporaceae bacterium, assembly GCA_050701635.1. Classification (GTDB taxonomy): domain Bacteria; phylum Actinomycetota; class Actinomycetes; order Mycobacteriales; family Micromonosporaceae; genus WHSM01. The sequence goes on from JBOGDF010000474.1 coordinate 955, forward strand.
CGACGCGGCGCTGCTCGCGAAAACCGGCGTCAAGGCAGCCGGGTACGCCGACTTCGCGACCCTGCGCGGCGACGCCAGCGACGGGCTGCCCGGCGTACCGGGGGTGGGCGAGAAGACCGCGGCCCGGCTGGTCAACCGGTACGGCAGCCTGGAAGGGATCCTGACCGCGCTGGACGACCCGGATTCCGGGTTCGCGCCCGGGCTGCGTGCCAAGCTGGTGGCCGCTGGCGGCTACCTGGCCAACGCCGCGCCGGTGGTCCGGGTGGTACGCGATCTGCCCGTACCCGACGTCGACACCGCGCTGCCGGCGGCACCGCTGGACTCCGACGCGGTGGTGGCGCTGGCCGAGAAGTGGAACGTCGCCGGGTCGCTGAGCCGGCTGGTCGACGCCTGCGCCGGGGCCGCCGATGGCGGCTGACCCGGTGCTCGAGACCGAGCGGCTGCTGCTGCGCGAATTCACCGCCGCCGACCTGGACCGGCTGGTCGAGTTGGACAGCGACCCCGAGGTGATGCGCTTCATCGGCGACAGCAAGCCCACCCCGCGCGAGGTGATCGAGACCGAGCGGCTGCCGCACTACCTGGCGACGTACCGGAGCCATCCCGGATTCGGTCGGTGGGCCGCGATCGAGAAGGCGACCGGCGCATTCCTGGGCTGGTTCGCGCTGGACCCGCCCGAAGCGCTCGCACCGGACACCGGCCCTGAGCTCGGCTACCGGCTCTCCCGCGCAGCCTGGGGTCGCGGGTACGCCACCGAAGGCTCCCGGGCGCTGGTCGCGAAGGCGTTCACCGAGCTGGGCGTGGAGCGGGTCTGGGCGCAGACCATGTTCGTCAACACCCGCTCGCGCCGGGTGATGGAGAAGACCGGGCTGCGGCACGTACGGACCTTCCACCAGGAGTGGGACGAGCCGCTCCCGGGCACCGAGCACGGCGAGGTGGAGTACGAGCTCACCCGCGCCGACTGGGCCACTCAGCAGCCCCGCTAGGCCGGGGTGAGGGCGCGGGAGCGGTCGGTGGCGATGTGTACGGCGAGGCCGGCGAGCACCGTACCCATCAGATAGCGCTGGATCCGCAGCCAGAGCGGGCGCTGGCCGAGGAAGTCGGCCAACCAGCCGGCGGTGAGCACGATGGCGGTGTTGACGGTCAGCGCGACCGTGATCTGGGTGGCGCCCAGCAGCAGGCTCTGCAGCGCCACGTCGCCGCGTGACGGGTCGACGAACTGCGGCAGTAGCGAGACGTACAGGATGGCGATCTTGGGGTTGAGCAGGTTGGTGACCAGGCCCATGGTGAACAGCTTGTGGGACGGGTCGGGCGGCAGCTCCTTGGGTGCGAACGGCGACTCACCACCGGGACGGATCGCCTGCCACGCCAGCCACAGCAGGTAGCCGGCGCCGGCCAGCTTGATCACCGTGTACAGCGTAGGGACCAGCGCGAACAGGGCGGCGAGCCCCGCGGTCGCCGCCACCAGGTAGACGCCGAAGCCGGCCGCCACCCCGAGCAGTGAGATCAGCCCGGCGCGCCGCCCCCGGGTCACCGAGCGGGACACCAGGTAGATCATGTTCGGCCCGGGAGTGAGCACCATCCCCAGCTCCACCAACGCGATCCCGATCACCGCTGCCAGACTCACCATACGGATCACCGTACGCAGCGGACCGCTGTGGGGTCGTTACCGAGGCGGCGTGAGTTAGGCGACAGTCGAGTAGCCGACCACGCCTCGGGTGAGCGCGTCGATCGCCTTCTTGGCGGTGTGGGCGAGTGGCTTGTCCCCGGCGGCGCGGGCGACCTGGCCCAGCAGGTCGATCACCTGGCGGGTCCACCGTACGAAGTCCCCGGCCGGCATCTCGCCGTCGATGGCGTGCGCGCTCGCCAGGACCTTCTGCAGCGGCTCGCCGCGCGCCCACCGGTACGTCGGCCACACGAACCCGAGATCGAGCTCGCGGGTGAGCGAGAGCCGGCGCCGGGACTCCTCGCGTTCGATGCGTTCCCAGGCGCGGTACATCTCCTCGATCGCGTCGGAGACGGGGCCGTGCGGGATGCCGGCGCGGTCCTCGGATTCCCGGCGGGCCTCGTACACCACGCTGGAGACCACGGCCGCGAGCTCGGCCGGGTTGAGCGCGTCCCAGGTGCCGTCGCGGAGGCACTCGGCGACCAGCAGGTCGGCCTCGGTCCAGATCCGGGAGAGCATCGTCCCGGACGGGGTGACCCCGCCGGCGTCCAGGTAGCCCCGCGCGGTCAACACCTCGCAGACCAGGTCGAAGGTGCGGGTCAGCGAACCCGTACGGCCGGCGACGCGTTCCCGGATGCCCTCGGTCTCGCGCTCCAGGCGTACCTTGCGTTCCGCCCAGCGGGCGTGCTCTTCGCGGTCCGAGCAGCCCTGGCAGGGGTGCCGGCGCAGCGCGGCGCGCAGCTCGCCGAGCCGGTCGTCGTCGGCCGCCGCCGAGCGGGAACGCCGCGGACGCCGGCT
>JBOGDF010000475.1:0-3398 GCA_050701635.1 Micromonosporaceae bacterium
CCGCCTGGCTGCTCGCCACCCGGGTACGCAACGCGATCACCCTGGTACGTGGCCGCCCGTCCGACCAGCTGCCCCGGCACGGCGCCGAGCTGGCGGGCATCGTACGGGCGCTGGGGCGCCCCGCCGGCAGCGAGTCGGAGGCGTTCGTGGACGAGTATCTGCGTACCGCCCGCCGGGCCCGCCACGTCGTCGACCAGGTCTTCTACGCCTGACCGGTCGCAGGGCGGTCACAGTCCGGTGGGGTATGTCTCCGGCTCGCGGGTGTTAGCCGCGAGCGGATGCAGCGGCTCCAACGCCCGGGTCTGGGAGAACCACAGGAACGCGTCGTAGCGCTGACCCAGCGTGGTGGGTACGTAGTTGCCCCAGCGCTCCCGATCCGGGTGGTAGACGACGCCGATCGCGCGGTGGTCCAGCGGGTGGCTCAGCCACAGCGGCGGGGACGCCGGTGGGAAGACGAACGACGCGTTCTGCGGGGCGGCCCGGTGCAGCAGGGCTTCCAACGAGCCGTCGCGGGCCGGCGGCACCCGCATCTCCGTCGCCGGGGCGCCCCAGGCGTCGGCGGCGATCACGGTGCCGCTGTGGGAGCCGAATCCGACCAGCGCCACGTCGGCGGTGCCGTACCGCTGCCGGGCGAGCTGGCCGATGTTGATCTCCCCGAGTGCCGTCATATCGGTGGCTCGGGCGTCGCCGACGTGCGTGTTGTGCGCCCACACCACGCCCCGGGAGTCGGGGCCGTAGTGGGCGAGCAGCCGGTCCAAGGTGTCGGCCATGTGGGTGTCACGCAGGTTCCAAGACTCCGGACCGCCCCGCATCATCGCCCGGTAGTAGCGTTCGGCGTTGGCGACGATCTCGGCGTTCTGCGACGCCGCGAACTCCTCCGCACCGTCCGCCGCCACCCGGCCCCGCATCTCGGCGAGCAACGCGATCACGCCGGACTCGCAGTACTCCGGGAGGAACCGGCTCGTCACCGCGTACGACTGCGGATCGCGGGCGTACGGCTCGAAGCAGCGGTACGCCTCCAGCGCCTCCTCCATCTGCCCGGGGTCGTGCTCGCGCAGATGCAGCAGGATCGCCTCCAGCGACTCCCACAGGCTGTAGACGTCCAGCCCGTAGAAGCCCACCCGGCGCCGCGGCTCACGACGCTCGTTCACCTGCCGTACCCACCGGCAGAAGTCGGTGACCTCCTGGTTCGCCCACATCCAGGTCGGCCACCGGGTGTACGCGGTGAGCGCCGCCCGCGGATCCTCGGGCGCGCCGGGGGCCAGCCGTACCGACCGGTCCACCCGCTCCGCGTCGGGCCAGTCGCCCTCCACCGCGACGAAGCTGACATCGGTCTCCGCGATCAACCGCTTGGTCAGCTCGGCCCGCCACCGGTAGAACTCGTGGGTGCCGTGGCTCGCCTCACCCAGCATCACGATTCTCGCCGACCCGGTACGCCGCATCACGTCGTCCAGGTCGGCAGAGTCCACCAGTGGCCGGCCGAGCTGCCGTACCCCCTGCGCCAGCTCGGCGGAGCCGGCGGTGAGATGCATATTCCACGGCTACCCAGACCGGCGCCAACCGACACCGGAAGGCCCCTAGGCCGTGACGGCCACCAGGGTCTGCCCGAGTTCGCTGGTCCCGTCGTGGTAGCTGACCGCACCCAGGTACCGGGTGCCGGGGGTCAGGCCGGACCAGTTGAGGGTGACGGTGCCGCTGGGTCCGGTAGCCGGGTCCGGGCCGGCCGCGACCAGGTTTCCCGCCGCTGTCTCGCCGAGTGCCCAGGCGAACAGGGTGTAGTTGGCGTCGGGGCCGTCGGTCTCGAAGCCGTGTACGACGACCGTGTAGTCGCCGGCGACGGGCGTGGAGATCTCCACCCGCTCAGCGCTGGTGACGCCGCCGCTGCCCCCGACGAAATTGCCGCCCGGCCCGAACACGAACAGGTCCAGGTCGTCGGCGCCGTCGGTCTCCTCGTCGAAGAGGCTCAGCCGCAGGTGGCGGGAGCCCGCCGGCACCGTGACCGTGTGGAAGGTGATCCCCACCCCGGTGCCGAGCGCGGTGTTGATGTCATGCGGGAAGCTTCATGACAACACCTACCTGGTGACGTCGGCCCAGAACGTGGCCGCCCCCGCAGGCGATTTGCCAGGTCAGTATGGGACGCCGGCAGTCAGGCCCGGGCGCCGTTGATCAGACCGGATATGTCGTCTTCCTGACTGTTTTCAGCGGGCGAGCTGTGGTCACTGAGCGAGCTGTGGTCAGCGGGCGAGCTGCACAGCGGCGATGCCGAGCACGAAGGCGGCGCCGACGCAGCTGGCCAACCCGATCGCGATCCGCCGGAACCGGCGCTGCAACGGCGGCAGCTCGTCAGGCAGCGCGAACACGCGCTGCGGCCAACCCCGCCAGGACACCCACCAGAACAGGCCGGCGGCGACGGCGTACAACACCGTCTTGAGCGCTATCAGCAACCACCACCCGAGCGGGCGCGGACCGGCCGCCGCGACCAGCGCGACGCCGCTGCCACCCAGCACCGCGAGCAGCCCCACCACCCGCCACCGGTTGCCCGCCGCGAGCTCCCGGTACGCGTCCTCCACGCGCGCCGGCGAGTCGAACAGCCGGGTGATCCGGGGCTGAGCCACCAGCAGGCTGTACGCCATCGCGCCCAGCCACAGCCCGCCGACTCCGACATGAGCCAGCACCAGTCCGAACGTGGTGACCCGCATGCCGACAGCTTGCCAGCATCGAAGATCAGATTCCTGCCCATGCGGTCGCCTTGGTGACAGTACGTGACGACCCGCTGGTTTAGGTTCGCGCCAGGGTCACGCTCGGGCACGCCACCCGGCGGCACCGCCGCCACGTGCTTCGCGCGGCCCGTGGGGGAAATCATGGCCAAGCGTCTTGCCGGCCTGTTCGTGCTCGGCATCATCATCGCGTTCGTGTTCGGACCGGACGGGCCGCTGGGGGGATTCTGGCGGCCGCTGCCGGGAGGCGAGGAGCCGTCCGGTGCGATGCTGCCCGCGTTCATGGCGGTCACGCTCGCCGAGGGGCTGGCGATGGGCGCCGCCGCGTTCGTGCTGCTGTACGGCCGCTCCTGGTTCACCAGGCTGGTGTCCTCGACCCGGCTCGCCACCCTGGGCTGGCTGTCCACGGCGTACCTGCTGGTCTCGTGGTGGCCGCACACCGCGATGCACCGCCACTTCGGTGACCGGCTGGGTTGGCTGCTCGCGATCGAGTGGATCTTCCACGTCGGCGCGATGGCGGGGATCGGCGTGCTGGTGATCCTGCTCGCGCAGGCCGCCAAGGAACGCCAGCCGGTGGCCAGCTAGTGCCCTGCGCCAGAGATTGGTTGATGAAGTCCGGTGTCCAGGTGGTGCGTCGCAAGGCGGAGGAGGAGCCAATACCGGTGTTGTATTGGCGACGAC
>JBOGDF010000476.1:0-3375 GCA_050701635.1 Micromonosporaceae bacterium
GTCTGCGGGTGCAGCGTCACCGCGCGGTGCCCGTCACGGCGCGGTGCCCGGCGCGGCGCCGGACGTGGGCAGCTCGGCGAGCACCAGGCCGGCCCGGGCCTTCGGGGTGAACCAGGTGCTCTTGCGCGGCATCTTCTGGCGGTCCAGGTTCACCGCCACGAAGTCGTCCACCGTCACCGGCGCGATCAGTACGGCGAGCGCGGCCCGCTCCGCGTCCACCTCGCCGCACAGCCAGCTCGCCGGGTAGTCGCCGCCCACGTACGTGATCCGCTTGTCACCCGGGTCCAGCCCCAGCGTGGTACGGAACAGCAGCTGCTCCACCACGGAGTGGTCCAGCCGGTCCACCACAGGGGCGTCGCCGGGCACGGGGAGCTGGACGGCGTAGCCCTTGCCGGCGGCGTACAGGTGGATGGTGCCGCCGGTGGTGGGCACCTCCGGGCGGCCCGGCAGCTCCTCGACCGTGGCGCGGCGCGCCTTCAGCAGCGCGAGCAGCTCGTCGATCGGCAGCGGCAGCTCCGACACCAGCCGGTTGTACGGGTCGATCACCACCGACTCGGGCGTGGTCACCACCGCCAGGAACCGCGCCAGCCCACCGGTCTGTGCCGCCAGCGAGCGGTGGTTGCCGTCGGCCACGATCAGCTCGCCGCCGCCGACCAGCCCGAGCAGCTCGTCGGCCAGCGGCGAGGGCGCCAGCAGCCACACCGCGTGCGCCCGCCCCTGCGGGTCGGTGTCGGTCACCGCGGGCTCCCCGAGCTGCCCGGTCGCGGCGGCCAGCGCCGCCTGCAGCTCCGCGCCCTTCCCGGTCTGCAGCAGTAGTACGGGCGACAGCAGGTGCCCGGTCGCGGTGGCCAGCGCGGTGCGCTCGCGTACCTTCTCGACGAAGACGTCCTCGTTGCGGATCACCAGCCCGGGCTCGTCCGCGGAGGCCGAGATCTGGTCGGTGTCGATCATGCAGAACAGCCCGTACGCCGTACCCGCGTCGCCGGCGATCCGGTAGACGGCGATGGCCTGCTCGGCGGCGCGGAAGTGGCCGTCGTCCTGCAGCGCCTTCAGCCGCTGCGCCGCGGCCGGCAGCGCGTCGGTGAACGACCGGCCCGCCGCCTCGGGGGTACGGTGCGGCATCTCGACGCCGAGCGCGCTGGCCGGGTTCGCCTCGATGATCGCGGTGATCTCGGCGTCGTCGGCGAACTCGTCGTAGTTCTGGGCGCCGGTGCCACCGGTGGACACCCAGCCACGGGCGATCGGATGGGCGATCGTCATCGCGAACCTCTCGAATCAACTGCACAGCTCGGTCGGGCAACCCGACGCTACCTGGGGCCGGGAACGCCGGTGGAGCAGGCCTGCGGGGTAAGGGCTGGTGATGCTCGCCACCCCTGGCACCCGGCAAACCCCTGACATTGCCCTCGATCGGCACAGTGTGACAGCGGCGTGACGGAGCAACGTGTCACACTCGCCGGAACGACAACAGCGTCTCGGAGGAAGCACGTGGCTGGAATCCGCAATTTGGTGCGCGCCGAAGCCGTGGAGCGCGCGCGGCTCCTCGACATCACGTCGTACGACGTGACCGTCGACCTGAGCGGCGCCCCGGACCCGGCGCAGCGGACCTTCCGGTCACGTGCGGAGATCGTGTTCCGGTGCGCGGAGCCCGGCGCCAGCAGCTTCATCGAGGTCGCCGCGGACCGGGTCGAGAGCGCCACACTGAACGGCGCACCGCTGGATCTGTCGCGGTGGACACCCGAGACCGGGCTGACGCTGCCGGGGCTCGCGGCCGAGAACACGCTGGTCGTCGAGGGGATGTTCCACTACTCGCTGAGTGGCCAGGGCGTGCACCGGGCCAGCGACCCGGTGGACGGGGCGACGTACCTGTACAGCCAGTTCGAGACCACCGACGCGCAGCGGGCGTACGCCTGCTTCGACCAGCCCGACCTGAAGTCGCGGTTCACGTTCCACGTCACGGTGCCGGCGGGCTGGCAGGCGATCAGCAACCTGCCGGTGGCCAGCTCGGAGCAGCACGGCGAGACCACCACCGTCCACTTCGTACAGAGCCCGGTGATGAGTACGTACATCACCGCGATCTGCGCCGGCCCGTACCACGTGGTCAGCGACCGGCACGACGGCATCGACCTGGCGATCTACTGCCGCGCCTCGATGGCCGAGCACCTCGACGCCGACGACATCTTCGGGATCACCAAGCAGGGCTTCGACTTCTACCACCAGCAGTTCGGCATCCGGTACCCGCTGCCGAAGTACGACCAGCTGTTCGTCCCGGAGTACAACGCCGGCGCGATGGAGAACTTCGGCTGCGTCACCATCGCCGAGGACCACTACCTGTTCCGCTCCCAGGTCACCGACTTCGAGTACGAGCAGCGCGCCAACACCGTGCTGCACGAGCTCGCGCACATGTGGTTCGGCGACCTGGTGACGATGCGCTGGTGGGACGACCTGTGGCTGAACGAGTCGTTCGCCGAGTGGGCCAGCCACTGGTGCATGGCCGAGGCCACGCGGTTCACCGACGCCTGGTCCGGGTTCCTGGCGCAGCGCAAGTCGTGGGGCTACCGGCAGGACCAGCTCTCCTCCACCCACCCGGTGTTCTGCGACATCCCCGACGTCGCGGCGGTCGAGGTCAACTTCGACGGCATCACCTACGCCAAAGGCGCCAGCGTGATCAAGCAGCTGGTGGCGTACGTGGGGATCGACGCGTTCGTGACCGGGCTGCGGGCGTACTTCGGCGCCCACCAGTGGGGCAACGCGGTGTTCGACGACCTGCTGACCGCCCTGGAGGCGGCGTCCGGACGCGAGCTGCGCAAATTCGCCGCAGAGTGGCTCGAGACGGCCCAGGTGAACACGCTCCGCCCGGTCGTGAAGATCGGTGACGACGGCCGGTACACCTCCGTTGCGATCCAGCAGGAGGCGCCGTCGGGTTACCCGACGCTGCGTACCCACCGGCTCGCCATCGGCCTCTACGACCTCGACGGAGATCGGCTGGTACGCCGGGACCGGCTCGAGCTGGACGTCTCCGGGGAACGTACCGAGCTGCCGCAGCTGGTCGGGGTCGCGGCGCCGGACGTCCTGCTGGTCAACGACGACGACCTGACGTACGCGAAGCTGCGGCTGGATCCGCGTTCCGCGGCGACCGTGGTCGACCACATCGCAGGGCTCGAGTCGCCGCTGTCCCGGGCGCTGTGCTGGGCCGCCGCCTGGGACGCCACCCGGGATGCCGAGCTGCCGGCGCGTGACTACGTGGCACAGACCACCGCCGGGCTGCCCGCCGAACGCGACGTCAACCTGGTCGCGGTGACCACCCGGCAGGCGTTCGCCGCGCTCGCCATGTACGCAGACCCGGCCTGGGCGCCGGAGGGCTGGCGTGCCGTCGCG
>JBOGDF010000477.1:0-3286 GCA_050701635.1 Micromonosporaceae bacterium
GCCATCGGCTGCGCGACGGCGTCGCGCCGGCCGACGCGGTGGCCGCGACCGCCGCCGAGGTCGCCGCCGCGGCACCGGGATCCCGGCTGAACCTGCTGCTCACCGACGGCCTCACCGGGGTGGCCAGCACCCTGGTGCACTCGCTGTGGCTGCGGCAGAGCACAGACGCGGTGGTGCTCGCCTCCGAGCCGTACGACAGCGATCCGGCGTGGCGGGAAGTGCCGGACGGCCAGCTGGTCACCGTCACCGGCTCCACTGTGGACTCTGCCTTCAACGTAGACGTAACTCCGTTGCCGATAGAGATGGGACAACCGTGAACGGACCTGAGCTGGAGTGTCACCTGGACGAGCACGATCTGGCGGCCGCGCTGCGCGCCGACGCCCGGGCCGGGCTCACCGCGAGCCCGAAGCAGCTGCCGCCGAAGTGGTTCTACGACGCGCGCGGCAGCGAGCTGTTCGAGGAGATCACCCGGTTGCCGGAGTACTACCCCACCCGCGCGGAACGCGCGGTGTTGGCGGCCCGGGCCGCCGAGATCGCCCGGATCACCGAGGCGAAGACGCTGATCGAGCTCGGCTCCGGCTCGTCGGAGAAGACCCGGCTGCTGCTGGACGCCCTGCGCGGGTACGGCACGCTCGGCGCCTTCGTACCGTTCGATGTCTCCGAGCCGGCGTTGCGCGACGCGGTGGCCGCCCTCGCCGTCGAATACCCGGAGCTCGATGTGCACGGCGCGGTGGGCGACTTCACCGAGCACCTGGCGCAGCTCCCCGCCGGATCGGCGCGCCTGATCGCGTTCCTCGGCGGCACCATCGGCAACCTGGTGCCGTTCCAACGGAAACGGTTCTTCGCCGAGCTGCGCGCGGCACTGGAGACCGGCGAATGGTTCCTGCTCGGCGCCGATCTGGTGAAGGACCCGGCGGTGCTGGTCCCGGCGTACGACGACGCGGCGGGCGTCACCGCGGCCTTCAACCGCAACGTGCTCCACGTACTGAACCGGGAGCTGGGTGCGGATTTCGCCGCTGACCGGTTCGACCACGTGGCGCTGTGGGACCCCGAGAACGAATGGATCGAGATGCGGCTGCGGGCAACCGCGGCGATGCGGGTCCACCTGGCGGCGCTGGACCTGACCATCGAGTTCGCCGCAGACGAGGAGCTGCTCACCGAGGTGTCGGCGAAGTTCCGCCGAGCCGGTCTCGAACGGGAGCTGGCACAGGCCGGCTTCGCACTGCGCCACTGGTGGACCGACCCGGACGGTTGCTTCAGCCTGTCCCTGGTTGAAGCTCTGGCGCCGACTTAGCCCCGCCGGCCGCCGCGGCGAGCTCCCTCAACAGCCGGCGCAGCGTGTCGGCCTTCGAGGCGTCGGCGTTGTCGAGCAGCGCCAACGCCTCGGTCCACACCTCGCGGGCTAGCGCTGGCCGACCGGCATCGTGGTACACCTGTCCCAGGTGGATCATGGTGCCGGCCTGTGCGTTGCCGTGGCCGAGCCGGCCGAAGACCGCGATCGCCTCCTGATAGCTGGTCAGCGCCGCGTGCAGGTCACCCGCTCCCTGGTACGCCTGCCCGAGGGTCTCCAGCGCGATCCCCTGCACCACATGCGCTCCCAGCCGGCGCGCCAGCTCCAGGCTGCGCTTACTCGTCTCGACCGCCTCGTCGTAGCGATCCGCGAGCACGTACGCGTACCCGAGGTTGTTGAGGTCCTTGGCACAACCCGCGTCGCTGCCGATCTCCTCGTTGATTGCCCGGCTCCGCCGGTGATGGTCGATGGCGTCGGCCGGCGTACCCCATTCGCTGTGCAGCCCGCCGATGTCGCCCAGCAGCGAGGCCTCCAGCTGACGGTCACCGATCTCCTGTGCGATCGCGAGCGCATCCCGGCTCGCTCGCAGGGCTCCGTCCGGGTCCCGCCGCCGCGCCAGCTCGAATCCCCGGCTCTTGGTGAGGAGCGCCTCGCCACGCCGGTTGCCCGCCAGGCGGGCAGAGTCCAGCCCGAGCCGGAATGTGGTGTCCTGCTCCGCGCTGCTGGACTCGCCGTAGGCCGAGCTCAACCGCAGCGCCGCGTGCGCCAGCCAGCAAGCCACCTCGTGCACACCGTGATCAGCCGCCAGCCGTACGCCGGACATCAGACTTCGGAACTCCTCGCGGCACCAGCGACCGGCGGCGCCGGGATCCCCGAACGACAGCGGGACCACCGCCGGCTCCGGCGACGGGAGCTCGACTCCCAGCGGGTTGGCGCCGGTGGCGACGTACGCGTGGGCCACGGTGCGCAGGTACCAGTCGAGCACCCGGCGTACGGCGGCGTCGCGGTCCGGGTCGGTGCTGGCCAGCTCGGCGGCGTACGCCCGGATCAGGTCGTGCTGCTCGTACCGGCCGGGGCGCGGTTGGCGGAGCTGGCTGGCGCCGACCAACCGGTCCAGCAGGCGACCCGCCACCGGGACCGGCACCCCGGCCAACGCCGCCGCGGCCGGCACGCTGATGTCGGTGCCCGGATGCAGCGCGAGCAGCCGGAACATCCGCGCCAGCTCCGGTTCCCACGCGTGGTACGACCACGAGAACACCGCCCGTACGTCGGACAGCGCTTCCCCGGCGTCCAGCACGTCCAACCGTTCCTGCTCGTCACGCAGCTCGGCGAGCAGCGTCGCCGGATCGGCGCCGGAGCGCCGCAGCTGCTCGGCGACGATCACCAGCGCCAGCGGGAGGTGATCGCACAGCTCCGCCAGCTCGGCCAGCACCGCCTCCGGGTACGCCCGGTCCGCGCCGCGCAACAGCGCCACCGACTCCGCCGCCGTCAGCTGGTCCAGGCTGATCCGATGCGCCCCCTCCCGCGCACTCAGCGCGCGCAGGTGGCTGCGACTGGTGACCAGCACGAGGGTGTCCGACCCGGGCAGCAACGGCCGCACCTGGTCGGCGTCGCGGGCGTTGTCGAGCACCAGCAGGCTGCGCCGGCCGGCCAGCGTACTGCGCAGCAACGCCGACCGGCCGTCCAGCGACGCCGGGATCCGCTCCGGCGGTACGTCCAGGGAACGCAGCAACGACTCCAGCGCGGTGTCGGCGGAGACCGGCGGCTGCGGCCCGTACCCCCGGAGATTGAGGTAGAGCTGACCACCGCCGAAACGGTCGGCAACCCGGCGGGCCCAGTGCACCGCGAGCGCGGTCTTCCCGATCCCCCCGCTACCACCGAGAGCGGCGATCACGATCGGCGCGACGCCGGCCCGCCCGGCTTCGACGCTCGCCAGCAGCGCGTCCAGCCGCCGCACCGCATCGTCGCGCCCCACGAACCGCGGCACGTCGGACG
>JBOGDF010000478.1:0-3266 GCA_050701635.1 Micromonosporaceae bacterium
GGACGGCGGCGTGCTGCGCCGGCCGGGCCACACCGAGGCGGCGGTCGATCTCGCGACGCTCGCCGGGCTGCGGCCGGCCGGCGTGCTGTGCGAGCTGGTCAACGACGACGGCACCATGCAGCGGCTGCCGGATCTGGTCGAGTTCGCCGAGCAGCACGGGCTGACGCTGATCAGCATCGCGGACCTGATCGCGTACCGGCGGCGTACCGAGACCCAGGTGGAGCGGGTCGCCGAGGCCCGGATCCCGACCTCGGCCGGCAACTTCCGCGCGGTCGGGTACCGCTCCCACGTCGACGACCGGGAACACATCGCCCTGGTGTACGGCGACCTCGGCGACGGCGAGGACGTCCTGGTACGGGTGCACTCCGAGTGCCTCACCGGGGACGTGTTCGGCTCGCTGCGCTGCGACTGCGGCCCCCAGCTGCAGGCCGCGATGGAAGCCGTCGCCGCCGAGGGCCGGGGCGTGGTGCTCTACGTACGCGGCCACGAGGGGCGCGGCATCGGGCTGTTGCACAAGCTGCAGGCGTACCAGCTGCAGGACACCGGGCGGGACACCGTGGACGCGAACCTCGACCTGGGGTTGCCGGCGGACAGCCGCGACTACGGCACCGGCGCGCAGATCCTGGTCGACCTGGGGCTGCACTCGATGCGGCTGCTCACCAACAACCCCGCCAAGCGGGCGGGGCTGGAGGGCTACGGCCTGACCGTCACCGGCCGGGTCCCGCTGCCGATCCGGCCGACGCCGGAGAACCTGGCGTACCTGCGTACCAAGCGGGACCGGATGGGCCACCTGCTCGACCACCTGCCCGAGACCGGGCTGGCGGACACGCAGCTGCTGGACACTCAGCTGCTGGACGCCGAGGACGCGCCGATCGCGGGGCACGGCTGATGGCCGGTACGGGTGCCCCGCAGCTGGAGTCGGTGGACGCCGCCGGGCTGCGGCTCGGGGTGGTGGCGACCCGCTGGCACGCCGGGATCACCGAGCAGCTGCTGGATCGCGCGCTGGCCGCGGCGAAGGCGTGCGGTGTGACCGAGGTGGTGACCGCGCGGGTGGCGGGCGCGGTCGAGCTGCCGGTGGTGGCGCAGGCGCTGGCCCGCCGGTGCGACGCGGTGGTGGCGCTCGGCGTGGTGATCCGGGGCGACACGGCGCACTTCGAGTACGTCTGCCAGGCGGTCACCGACGGCCTGACCCGGGTCTCGCTGGACGAGGCGACACCGGTGGCGCACGGCGTACTGACGGTGGACAGCGAGGCGCAGGCGCTGGCCCGGGCGGGGCTGCCCGACTCCTCGGAGGACAAGGGCTGGGCGGCGACGGTGGCGGCGCTGGACGCCGCGCTGGAGCTGGGGCGACTTGCCGATTTGTGAGGTGTGTCACTAATCGGGGTGGCTGCCCGGTATGGTGATTGACCCCGGTTCGTACCATCGCGACCGGCCTGCACTGTCTATAACAACGGGGGTAATCCCACCATGCATAGCCGACTCTCCAGGACCGTTCTCGCTTCCGTGCTGGCCGGCCTGGTCGGGGTGGCGCTCGCCGGCTGCGGCGGCGGGGGCACGGGCACTGTGGACAAGAAGGACGACAAGCCGAAAGCCTGCCCGTCGGCGGCCGCGTCGGGTGAGGCGGGCGACCCGGGAGCGTCCGGCCAGCCGGGCGGCGGCCAGTCGCCGACCGGCGGCGGCGCACCTCAGATGCCGACCATGCCGGGCGGCGGTGGCGGTGCGCTCGACCCGAGCGCGTCCGCGGCACCGGAAGGCTCCAAGCAGCCGGGCAAGGGCACCGACGACGACTGCGAGCCGCAGGAGACCGCGCAGCCGGGCGGCTCGGGCGACCCGAGCGGTCAGCCGGGTGGTGGCCAGTCGCCTACCGGCGGTGGCGCTCCGCAGATGCCGACCATGCCGGGCGGCGGCGGCTGACAACCCAGATTTCCTTGGTACGGGCGCGGGGCCGGCGCCGCGCCCGTACCGCTTTCTGGGAGGTTCCGTGGGGCGGGCGCGGGGCGGTCCCGGCGGCTTGCGAGAATCACCCCCCGTGAAGACCTTTGAGCAGCTGTACGCCGAGCTGTCGGCGAAGGCGGCGGCGGGTACCCCCGGATCGGGGACCGTCGCCGCGCTCGACGCCGGCGTGCACAGCATCGGCAAGAAGCTGCTCGAGGAGGCCGCCGAGGCGTGGATGGCCGCCGAGTACGAGGGCGCCGAGCGTACCGCCGAGGAGATCTCTCAGCTGCTCTACCACGCACAGGTGCTGATGCTGGCCAGCGGGCTGAAGCTGGAGGACGTGTACCGACATCTGTAGCGCGTCCATCGCGCTGCCGAGTCCGTCACGCCCACCACCCAAGGAGATTCACACGATGCTGCGCATCGCCGTACCCAACAAAGGATCTTTGTCCGGCGCCGCCACCCTGATGCTCACCGAAGCCGGCTACCTGCAACGCAGCAGCGACCGGGAGCTGGTCTGCCAGGACCTCGACGCGCAGGTGGAGTTCCTCTACCTGCGGCCCCGGGACATCGCCACGTACGTCGGCTCCGGTGACCTCGACGTCGGGCTCACCGGGCGGGACCTGCTGATCGACTCCGGCGCCGCCGCCGAGGAGGTGCTCACCCTCGGCTTCGGCGGCTCCACCTTCCGGTACGCCGCCCGACCCGGCACCGTCAGCAAGCTGGAGGACCTGGCGGGCAAGCGGATCGCGACCGCGTACCCGGGGCTGGTGCACCGGCACCTCGCCGAGGCGGACATCACCGCGCACGTCACCCGGCTCGACGGTGCGGTGGAGAACGCTGTACGGCTCGGCGTGGCGGACGTGATCGCCGACGTGGTCTCCACCGGCGCCACGCTGCGGTCGGCCGGGCTGGAGATCGTGTGCGATCCGATCATGACTTCGGAGGCGGTGCTGATCCGCCGCATCGGGGCGTCGTCCAACGGCGCGGTGTCGCAGCTGGTGCACCGGCTGGAAGGCGTCCTGGTGGCCCGCCGGTACGTGATGCTCGCCTACGACGTACCGCAGGACAGGTTCGACGCGGCGGTGGCGCTCACTCCCGGGATGGAGTCGCCGACGGTCTCGCCGCTGGCGAAGCAGGGCTGGGTCGCGGTGCAGGCGATGATCCTGCGTACCGACCTGCACCGGGTGATGGACGAGCTCTACCAGGTGGGCGCCCGCGCCATCCTGGCCACCGACATCCACGCCTGCCGGCTCTGAGCTCCGCGCCCCGGCGGTGAGCCGCTCAGCCCCGGCGGTGAGTTCCGCGGCCCGGCCGGACCGGCCGGGCCG
>JBOGDF010000479.1:0-3252 GCA_050701635.1 Micromonosporaceae bacterium
TCCAAATCGACCGGCGCACCTACTCACCCGTGCTCCGCCAAGCCGACCTGCCCCCCACCGTCACGGTCCCCTGGTGGGGCGGCCGACACCTGCGCTATGAGTTCGCCTGAACTGGGGTCTGACTCGCTGCGTGAAAATCGGCGCTAAGCGCGATTCCCCAGCACTGGCGGCATCGACTCCTCACGCTGCAAACCACCAACCGTCACCGCGGCGTTCCCACCGACCACGCAGCCCTCATGAACGCAGCGATCTACCCCAACGCCGTCACCGCCGCCGCGGCGATCCTCAACGGGACGCGCACGGACAAGCAAGATCCATTGGCAAAAGCTCTCGGACACCCGACCACGAAGCGGCCGTGACGCGGGATCGGATCGCCATTCAAGATTCCTCACCCAAGGTCAGAGCCATCGTGGTCAGGACGACCTTCTGTCACAGGACAGCACTGACCACGCCAACGCCGCGGTCGCGGGGTGGGGACACTCTGCGACCGCGGCTCGGCGCCTGTGGTCATGCCCGGCGCAGGGGCAGCACGCGGCGTACCTCGGGGTCGCGCAGGTAGAGGCCCAGCCAGAGGGCGGCGCCGACGTACACGGGGAAAAGCAGTGTGGAGAACCACGGTGCTTCTATCCGCAGCTGCGAGGCGAAGGCGCCGCCGAGGTACGCCGACAGGTAGATCGCGCCCAGCAGCGACGTCCGGGGGATCAGGTAGAGGACGACGCCGATCAGCTCCAGGACGCCGATGAACGTCGCCGTCCAGGCGGGATAGCCGAGCTGAGCCGTCGCCTCCTGGACGACCTGGATGTTCATGATGTGGATGACCGCGTCGAACAGCAGGAACGCGGCGACGAGCACGGTGAGCACCTGGCCGATGCGGAGGGACGTGGTGCTGGGCCGCTGGGTGGTGTCGGTGGTCATGGGGGGTCTCCTTCGTCGGTGCACAGTCAGTACTCAGGTTGACTGGGGCCGGGTCCAGAAATCATCGCTGGTGACGGGGCAACCGGAAGTCCCGATCAGTCGGGGGTTGCCAGGAGCCATTGGTAAGTCTAGGCTTACGGTTCGTGGGGACTTACGGAGATGGCGGACTGGGGTTGCTGGGTGACCCGACCCGCCGTGCGATCTTCGAGCTGCTGGCTCGGCGGCCGCGCTCCGTGGGTGAGCTGGCCGGGGTGCTTCCGGTGAGCCGGCCCGCCGTGTCGCAGCACCTCAAGGTGCTCAAGGACGGCGGTCTGGTGGTCGACCGGGCGGAGGGCACCCGCCGGGTCTACCGGCTCAACCCCGACGGCGTAGCGGCACTACGCAGCTGGTTGGACCTGATCTGGGACAACGCTCTGACAAGTTTTCAGAAGGCCGCGGAGGCGGCCGACGACGTACGGGAGTAGCCATGAGCACTACATCCACGATCCCCGCGATCACCGGCACAGTCACCGTGGCCGTACCGATCGAGAAGGCCTTCCGGGTCTTCACCGAGTCGCTGCACACCTGGTGGCCGGCCGAATACCACATCGGCAGGGCCGAGATGGCCGAGCCGGTGATGGAGCCGAAGGCCGGCGGCCGGTGGTATGAGCGCGGCGTCGACGGCAGCGAGTGCGACTGGGGCCAGGTGCTGGTCTGGGAGCCGCCCTCCCGGCTGGTCGTCACCTGGCAGATCACCGGCGAATGGCAGTACGACCCCGACCCGGAGCGCGCAAGCGAGGTCGAGGTGCGGTTCACCGCCGACGGGCCGGAGCAGACGACCGTGCAGCTGGAGCACCGGTTCCTGGAGCGGCTGGTCGGCGGTCAGGCGATGCACGCGGCGATCAGCGGCGACGGTGGCTGGGCCGGCGTACTGCGGCACTACGCCGCGGCGACCGAGGGCTAGCGTTTCATGAGCGCGAAGACGCCCCAGCCGAGGTAGTCGCGCCGCGTCAGGTGGCGCAGCGGATCGTCGGTCAGCTCGGCGCGGAGCTCCGGCGCCAGCTCGTCGTCCGGGTTGGCGTCGAGCCAGCGCCGGAGGTTGAGCCAGTGCGCGGCGCGTACCGGTCCCAGCTGTCCTGGTCGGCGAGCACCATCTCGACCAGGTCGTATCCGAGGTCGCCGAAGTGGCGTACCAACCCAGGAAGATCTTTGAATTCTTCTTTGGTACGGGCGTGGCAGGCTTCGACGGTCTGCTGGTCGGGCGGGTCCAGCCGCCAGTAAGGCTCGCCGATCAGCATCATGCCGCCGGGGCGCAGGCTGCGTTCGAGCAGCGCGACGGTGCCGGTGACGCCGTCGCCGATCCAGGTCGCGCCGACGCACGCGGCGACGTCGGCCGGCTCCGCCGCGACGTAGCCGGCCGCGTCGGCGTGCACGAAGCTGACCCGGTCGGCGACGCCGAGCTCCTCGGCCCGGGCGCGTGCCGCCGCCAGGAAGGCGGTGCTGATGTCGACGCCGGTGCCGGTGATGCCGTGGTCGCGGGCCCAGCTGCAGAGCAGCTCACCCTTGCCGCTGGCCAGGTCGAGAATCGACGTGCCGGGGCGGAGCTTCACGGCGCGGCCCAGGATGGCGAGCTTCTCGGGCGTGAACGGGTTGAGCACGCGGGCGTCGCCCTCGCGGATGACGAAGCTACGTGGCAGGTCCACGCGCATGCTCAGGCGAGGACGGCGGCGATGCGGGCGGGGGCGCTGCGCATCGCGGCCTCGAAAACACCGATCCGGCGGCGTGGGTCGAGCGGGTTGCCGGTCATCGCGGCGAGGTCCTCTGTGGACGGTACGAGCAGACGTACCCGGATGCCGGCACGGCGTACCCGGGCGCACTCGGCGGCCAGCCGGCGGTGCATCAGGCGGCGTACCACCAGGTCGGCGGCCTGGACGGGGGAACGCGGGGGGCGCCTGGGCTGGCCGGCCATCGGCGCCAGCACGATCACCTCGTCCAGCGGCTGGTCGATGACCAGGTCGACCGAGGTGGCGGAGTGCACGCCGCCGTCAACGTACTCGCGGTCGCCGATTCGTACCGGCGGGAACACCCCCGGTACGGTGCACGACGCCCGTACCGCCTCCCGGATCCCGGTCTCGGGGGCGCCCGGGGCGCCGAAGCAGGTACGCGCGCCGCTGCCGTAGTCGACCGCGACCACCCAGGTCGCCGGGTGCGGCGCCCAGGCGCCCGGCTCCGAGAGCGCGACCAGCGGCGCCAGGAACGCGTCCAGCGACTCCCGGCCGGCGGGCAGCAGCCCGGACAGCGCGACGCTGGTGGGGACCCGGCCCGGCAGCGGCAGGCCGCGCCAGACCAACCCGGGCG
>JBOGDF010000480.1:0-3222 GCA_050701635.1 Micromonosporaceae bacterium
ACCTGCAGGTACGCGGGGATCGGCCCGTCCGGGGAGTGCGCGCCGGCCGCGGCGAGCACGAACGGCGGCTTGTGGCGGCTGCGCTCCCGCGCCTCGACCACCTGACCCGGGCGCAGCCGGTACGACGGGATGTCCACCTTCTGGCCGTCCACCGCGAAGTGGCCGTGCGCCACGAGCTGCCGCGCCTGGTAGATCGTGCGCGCCAGCCCGGCGCGGTGCACCACCGCGTCCAGCCGGCGTTCCAGCAGGTTGATCAGGTTGTCGCCGGCCTTGCCTTGCATCCGTACCGCCGTGTCGAACGCGCGCCGCAGCTGCTTCTCGCTGACGTTGTACTGGTACCGCAGCCGCTGCTTCTCCCGCAGCCGCAGCTTGTAGTCGCTGTCGGTCTGGCGGCGCCGCCCGTGCACCCCGGGCGGGTAGGGGCGCCGCTCGAAGTACTTGGCGCACTTGCGGGTCAGCGGGATGCCGACGGCGCGCGACAGGCGCACCTTCGGTCGGGGCTGGTTCACTCAAAGACCTTTCTCTGTGTGGTACGCCGCTGCCGCGTGCAGCAGCTCGGCCATCGCGTCGGGCAGCCGCCCCGGGCAGTCCACCGGGGTACGGAACGGCAGCCGGACCTGGCGGTGCCCGGCGTCGGAGTCGATGCGGAGCAGCAGGCCGTACCGGTCCAGCGCGAGCGGTCGCAGCTGCGAACCCGCGGGCCGCGCCTGCTCCGGGACCAACGCGCACAGCTGCGCGAACTCCGCCGTGTGGGCGGCCATCATGTGGCTCAGCCACTCCGCCTCGCCGTCGGCGAGCGGGTCGACCGTGGCGGCTGCGTACTCGTCGGGATCGATGTCTACCAGCAGGCCGCCGCCGAACACCCGGCAGCGCAGCTGCACCTCGGCCACCTCCAGCCGCAGCAGCGTGAGCCCGTCGCCGACCGGGGGCGTGATCGTGGCCGGCCCCTCGTACGGCACGGCGGCCAGCCATCCGCCGAGCCAGACCTCACCGCGTACCCGGTCCCGCAGCGGGGTCGGGGACACGTCGACGGCGTGCACCACGCACGAGATCTCGTCGAGGCGATCCGCCGGCCAGGTCCCGGCTGCTATCAGCAGCGGCGAGCCCGCGCCGTCCGCCCCGGACACCGCGGTCAGCTCGATCTCGTCGGTCTCGGTGAGTACGGAGACCGACGGCGCTACGCGCAGCACGGTACGGGCGCGTTCCGCGGGGGTGGGCTCGTACACATCGCTCCTTAGGTAAGGCTTACCTAATATGCCAGTGCGATGTGTTCGAGGCAAGCCCCGGGGTTCGCGCCGCCGTTAGCGCAGTACGTCGTCGGCGCTGGTGAGTAGCGGCAGGTCGGCGCGCCGGGGGAGCCCCTCCCAGTCGCCCGCGGTGGCGACCACGAAGCCCGCCGCGGCGGTGCCGATCGCCAGCCGGCGGCGCGGCGGGGCGCCGGAGATCAGCTCGGCGAGGTAGCCGGCCACGAAGGCGTCCCCGGCGCCGACCGGGTCCACCACCGGCACCTCGATCGCGGGCGTGTCGTACGGTTCGCCGTCGACCAGGGCGTACGCGCCGGCGGCGCCGAGCGTCACGACCACCTGGCGTGGTCCGCGCCGGGCCAGCTGCGACGCGAGCTCCGCCGGGGTGTCCCCGTTCACCAGCAGCCGCGCCTCGGTGACACCGGCGAACATCACGTCGACCTGGTCCAGCAGCTCTTCGAGTACGCCACGCGCCTGCTCCTCACGCCACAGCGCGGCCCGGTAGTTGACGTCCAGCGAGACGGTCACGCCGGCGTCGCGGGCGACCTGGATCGCGTGGCGTACGGCGTCGGCCGGCCCGGGGCCGAGCGCTGGGGTGATCCCGGTGAGGTGCAGCACCGCAGCCCCGGCCACCACGCCGGACGGGACGTCCTGTGGGCAGAGCCGGGCGCCGGCGCTACCGGCGCGGTGGTAGTCGACCCGGGTCCGGTCGGCGGTACGCCGGTGCTTGACCATCAGCCCCGTCGGCGCGTCGTCCTCGGTCACGAGGCAGGTGACACCTTCGGCGCGCAGCTCCCGCAGCACCAGCTCGCCCACGGCGTCCCGCCCCACCCGGCCGATCCAGGTGGCGGGGTGGCCCAGGCGGCGTACCCCGATCGCGACGTTGGACTCCGACCCGGCGACGCCGAGCCGCAGGCACCGGGCGTGCGCCAGCGGCCCCGGCTCCGGCGCGGTGAGCACCGCCATCGTCTCCCCGAGCGTCACCAGCCCACCCGCGCCCATCGAACCGCCCCCCGTCACCAGCCCACCCGCGGCCCCCGTCACCGGCGCTCCGAGCGCGCGTCGGCGACCGCTTGCAGTGCGCGCCGGGCACGTGTTGCGAGTGCCGGCAGGTCATCGCCGATCGGGGCGTCGCCGAACAGCGGCCCGCCGAGCCCGACGGCGAACGCTCCGGCGCGGACGTACCCACCGATGTCGTCGATACCGATCCCGCCGGTGGGCAGCAGCGGGACCTCCGGCAGCGGGCCCCGCAGGTGCCTCAGGTACGCCGGCCCGCCCGTCGCGGCGGGGAAGAGTTTCACGGCGCTGGCGCCGGCCCGCCAGGCGGTCAGCACCTCGGAGGTGGTCCAGCCGCCGGGGTAGCAGGGGATGCCGCACCGGCGCGCGGCGGCGATCACCTCGGGGTCGACGTTCGGCGCCACCACGAACTCGGCGCCGGCGTCGGCTGCCTGCCGTACCTGGTCGGGGGTGGTGACGGTGCCGGCGCCGAGCGCCACGGTGGCGGGCAGCCGGCCACGGGTGGCGGTCAGGGCGTCGAGGCAGCCGGCGGTGGTGAGCGTGAACTCCAGGCAGGTCACGCCGGCGCCGGCCAGGGTGTCGGCGGCCGCGACGAAGCCGCCGGCGGTACGGTCGCGCAGGATCGCCACCAGCCCGGTGTCGACCAGCTGTGCGCTGACCGGAAGCCGTTCACCGGTCATCGGCCACCCCCGTGGCGTGGCCGCGTGACTGCGGGGCGCCGGCTGGCGGTGCGGCGTGGTCGAGAGCGGCGGCGATCGCGTGCAGCGCCAGCCCCTGGCCCCACGGCTGGATCCGGTCATCGCGGATCACCGAGTAGCCGAACGGCGCCAGCTGCAGCACGGTGCCCGCACTGACCCGGGTCAGTACGCCGTCCTCCACGTACGCCAGCGCGCCGCGTACGGCGAGCCGGCCGGCGTCGGCCACGGACCCGGGCAGGTCGGGCAGCACCGCGCCGGCGCGC
>JBOGDF010000481.1:0-3206 GCA_050701635.1 Micromonosporaceae bacterium
GGCCCGACCAGACCGCAGGATGACCACAAAACCATGTGACGGGTACGACGCGCCGAAGCTAAGCTGGTCGGCTCGTGCGCGCGAGCGCACCCCGTCGAAGCCGGGCACAGCCGACACCGCACGCGCACAGCGCCGCGGAACGCCGGGCGGCCTAAGGCAGTGGGCCTGACATCCACAGCCGAGGAACGCATCAAGATGACGCGCGACCCCGCACCAGTTGACCCTGCAGCCACGAAACCCGGAAACCCCGCCGATCCCGCTACCGAGCTCGCCGCGGAGCGGGAGCATCTCGCCGCTTCCCGGGCCGCGCTGGGCCGGATGCGGGAACGCACCACCGCGCTGTTCGCCACCGGGGAGAACGTGGCCGGCGACGCGTACACCGCCGAAACTCTGGGCCGTACGCTGGCCCGCCGGCTCGCCGAGCTGGCCGACAATCCCGACACCCCGCTGTTCTTCGGGCGGCTCGACCACGCCGCCGACTCGCCGGAACACGAGCACGCGACCTACCACATCGGGCGGCGGCACGTCACCGACGACGCCGGCGAGCCGATGGTGCTGGACTGGCGGGCGCCGATCTCGGAGGCCTTCTACCAGGCGAGTGTCAAGCAGCCGCGGGGCGTCCAGCGGCGGCGCCGGTTCGGGTTCGACCGGGGCGAGCTGACCAGCTTCGAGGACGAGCAGCTCGCCGCCGGGCAGGAGCTCGGCACCGCCAGCCGGATCCTCACCGAGGAGATCGAGCGGCCCCGGGTCGGGCCGATGCGCGACATCGTCGCCACCATCCAGCCGGAGCAGGACGAGCTGGTACGCGCCCCGCTCGCCGACTCGGTCTGCGTACAGGGGGCGCCGGGTACGGGGAAGACCGCGGTCGGGCTGCACCGGGCGGCGTACCTGCTCTATACGTACGCCGGCCAGCTGCGGCGCAGCCGAGTCCTCGTGGTCGGGCCCAGCCGGGCGTTCCTGGGTTACATCGGCGCGGTGCTGCCGGCGCTGGGCGAGATCGACGTCGACCAGCTGACCCTCGACGAGCTGGTCGGACACGTACCGGTACGCGGCACCGACACCCCTGCGGCGGCCGCGATCAAGCACGACGCCCGGATTGCGACGGTGATCCACCACGCGCTGTACGCGCAGCTCACCGACCCGGTCGAGCCGCTGGTGGTGCCCGACGGCGGGGTGCGCTGGCGGGTGCCGGCGCACGCGTTGCAGCGGCTGCTCGGCGAGGTGAAGCAGGCGGTACGCGATGAGGGGCTGCCGTACCAGACCGGGCGGGAGCGGTTCGCCGCCCGGATCGTGGCGCTGCTGCAGCGGATGGCCGAGGCCCGCGGCGAGTCCCCCGGCGAGGCGTGGCAGCGCCGGCATGGCCCGCACCAAGCCGGTCCGGGCGCTGCTCGACGCGGCCTGGCCGTCGGTGACCCCGGCGGTGCTGATCGCCCGGCTGCTCTCCGAGCCGGCGTTCCTGGCGGCGGCCGCCGACGGCGTGCTCGATCCCGGCGAGCAGCAGGCGATCCTCTGGGCGAAGCCGCCGCGTACCCCGAAGGCCGCGCGGTTCAGCGCCGCCGACACGGTGCTGGTGGACGAGGCGCACGGGCTCACCGAACGGCTGCCCAGCTACGGCCACGTGGTGCTGGACGAGGCGCAGGACCTCTCGCCGATGCAGTGCCGGGCGATCGCGCGGCGTACCGGGCACGGTTCGCTGACCGTACTTGGGGATCTGGCTCAGGGGACCGCACCCTGGGCGGCGCGGGACTGGCGCGACTCGCTGCGCCACCTGGGCAAGCCGGACGCCGAGCTGACCGCGCTGACCACCGGTTTCCGGGTGCCGGCGGCGGTGCTGGCGCTGGCGAACCGGCTGCTGCCGGCGCTGGACGTGGCGGTGCCGGAGGCGGTGTCGTTGCGGCACGACGGCGCCCTCACGGTCCGTACCGGGCAAGACCTTTCCGAGGTGGTACGCGAAGCGCTCGGCAACGAAGGCTCGGTGGCCGTGATCGCCGCCGACGCCGCAGCACCCGACCTGGCCGCCTCGCTGCCGGAAGACGAGCGGCTCACCGTACTCCCGGCGTCGCTGGCGAAGGGCCTGGAGTACGACCACGTGATCGTGGTGGAGCCGGCCGCGATCGTCGCCGCCGAGCCGCGCGGCCTGCACCGGTTGTACGTCGTCCTCACCCGCGCGGTGTCCCGGCTCGACGTGCTGCATCGCGATCCGCTTCCGGAAGCTCTCCGCTGACGGCAGGCGCTCCGGTGTCGGCGGGCGCTCCGGTGACGGCACCCGGCCGGCGGCTTCCCGCGGCGGCCCGCCAGCGGCGTACGGCGTGGAACGCCACCGCCAGGGCGAGCGCGGCGATGGCGAGGCCGGTCACGGTCGGGCCGAGCAGGTGGGCGGATTCCCGGATCGCCACCGAGGCGGCGCTGCCGAGCCCCACGTACGCGATGCCCCAGGCGACCGACCCCAGCGTGACGTACCGGGCGAACCGCGCGGCCGGCATCCGCAGCGTGCCGACCAGCACCGGCACCAGCGAGTGCGCCACCGCCAGGCATCGCGACCCGGCGACAGCGCGACCCGACCCGCCCCGCAGGAACCGTTCGGCGCGGCGCCAGCGGCGCTCCCCGATGGTGCGGCCCACCCAGCCGGTACGGACGCGGGAACCGTACCGGCGCCCGATCAGGTAACCACCGGCCTGGCCGAGCAGGCTGCCCCCGGCGGCGACGGCGGCGAGCGCGGCGTACTCCCCCGGAGTGTTGACCGTGGTGGCCGCCGCGAGCAGCACCACCTCGCCGGGCGTGACGAAGCCGATCAGCGCCGTGGTCTCCAGCACCAGCAGCACGCCGACGACCAGGTAGAGCTGCCAGGGCGGCACCACGTCGAGCAGGTCGAGCAGGTCGTTGATCACATGGCCAGCCTGCGGGCGTACCGGCCGCGGAACATCAGGGCCGGCCCCTGATTCCGGGTGGGGTTCGCCCGGAGATGCCTAGACGATCTATTCCAAGGGGTACGGGCAGCGAACAGAAGCGAGGGCGTCCATGATCGACGTTGCTGAGCAGCGATGACCATGGAGGCCACGTGCGCGTCGATCTGGACACCCTCGCCACCGCACTGTACGTGAAGATCGATGATGAGTTGAAGGCGTCGCCGCAGCTGAACCGGTGGCGGCCGAGGGTGGGCATCGCCCCGAAGATCACCGACGCGGAGCTGATGACCCTGGCGGTGA
>JBOGDF010000482.1:0-3185 GCA_050701635.1 Micromonosporaceae bacterium
GTGCTGGACCCGGGAGGCGGCGGTGCCGGTGCCCGATCCGCCGGGCATGGTGTCGGTGCCGCTGCCGGCCAGCGGGGTCGCGGTGGTCGCGGAGGTACGCCACCGCTCCGCCGTCGGCTGGCACCGCTTCGGTACGCCGTACCTGGCCACCGTGCCGGACCGGCCGCTGGACGCGACGACCCTGACCAGCCTGTTGGCCCGCGAGTCCGGAGGCGACGCGGCGTCGATCGCCGACCTGGTGGAACGTTCGGCCGAGAGCCAGCGCCGGGTCGCGACCTTCCTCGCCGACCGGGTGGCGCAACCGGCCGGGACCGGCGACGGGTTCCTCGACGCGGAGCAGGCGCTGCTGCTCGGGCACCTGCTGCATCCGGCGCCGAAGAGCCGCGACGGCATCTCCGACGCGGAGGCGGCGGCGTACAGCCCGGAGCTGCGGGGCGCGTTCCCGCTGCACTGGTTCGCCGCCGACCCGTCGATCGTCGCCCACGACACCGTGACCGGCCCCGACGTACGCGCCATGCTCGCCGAGTTCGCCTGGACCACGCGGCACCGCGGTCGGGTACTCGTGCCGGCGCACCCGTGGCAGGCGCGTGACCTGCCGACCCGTCCCGCGGTCAAGGCGCTGATCGAGGGCGGGCTGCTGGAGCCGATCGGGCCCGCGGGGCCGGACTGGTACCCCACCTCGTCGCTGCGTACGGTCTACCGGCCCGACGCGTCGGTGATGCTGAAGCTCTCGCTCGGGCTGCGGATCACCAACTCCCGCCGCGAGAACACCGCCACCGAGCTGGTACGCGGCGCCGAGGTCCACCGCCTGCTGGACGCCGGGATCGCCGAGGAGGTGACCGCGGCGTACCCGGGGTTCCGGATCGTGCGGGATCCGGCGTGGCTCGCGGTGCGTACCCCCGAAGGTTCGTTGGCCAACCTCGACGTCTCGGTGCGCGAGGTGCCCGACGGGCTGACCAGCGCGGCATGTCTCGCCGGGCTGGTCGCGCCGCAGCCCGGGATCGGCCCGTCCCGGCTGGTCGGCACGGTGCGGCTGCTCGCCGCCCGCACCTCCCGGCCGGTCGCCGAGGTCGCCGTCGAATGGATCCGGCGGTACGTCGACCGCGTACTGGCCCCGATGGTGCATCTCTACCGCACCACCGGGATCGGGCTGGAAGCCCACCAGCAGAACACTCTGGTGGTACGCGGCCCGGAAGGCTGGCCCGCCGCCGGCTGGTACCGCGACAACCAGGGCTACTACCTGGCGTCGTCCGGGCTGGGGCGCGTGCTCGGGCTGACCGGGGAGAAGGAGTCGTCCTTGGCGGTGGTCGAAGACTCCATTGTGGACGATCGATTGACGTACTACCTGCTGTTCAACCAGGCGCTGGCGCCGGTCGGGGCGCTGGCCAGCGAGGGAGTGGCGGACGCGGCGCGGCTGCTCGGCGCGGTGCGGGAAGGGCTGTCCGCCCTGGTGGTACGCGGTCACGACTCCGCCTCCGGGCTGGTACGCCGCTGGCTCGACGCCGACACGCTGCCCTGCAAGGCCAACCTGCTGACCCGGGTCGCCGGCATTGATGAGGTGATCGCCCCGCTGGACGCGCAGTCGGTCTACCTGCAGGTGCCCAACCCGCTGGCGGCGTCGTGAGGCGGCCGGGAGTGAGCATCGCAGCGAGCGCAGCGAGCGAGGAGCGGAGCGCGCGGAGAGCCGAACCATCGAGCACCGCCATGATCGCGGTGCCGGAGGTGGCGGTGGCGGCGCAGACGGAGCGGGGGGTGTTCGGGCTGCGGACGATCACGCTGCCGGCGCACCTCGATCTGATCCACCGCTGGATGCACGCGGAGCACGTGGTGCCGTTCTGGCAGCAGGACTGGCCGATCGAGAAGCTGCGCGAATACCTGGTCGCGCAGCTCGAGGGGTCGGTGTCGCGGCCGTGCCTGGGCTCGCTCGCCGGGGTGCCGATCTCGTACTGGGAGATCTACCGGCCCGACGCCGACCCGATCGGCGGGGTGTACGACGCGCAGCCGCACGACCTCGGCGTACACCTGTTGATCGGCGAACGGGGGCTGACCGGGCGCGGGCTCGGCAGCATGCTGATCGACGCGGTGGCCGGGGAGCTGTTCGCGCTGGACCCGCAGTGCCAGCGGGTGGTGGCCGAGCCGGACGTGGGCAACGCGGGCTCGGTGAAGGCGTTCGCGCGGGCGGGTTTCGCGCGGGTGGCCGACGTGGAGCTGCCCGGCAAGACGGCGGCGCTGATGATCCGGGGGCGGGCGGAATGACCGTGCTTGACGTGGCGGCGATCGGGATCGGGCCGATGAACCTGGCGCTCGCGGCGCTCGCCGACGAGGTGCCGGAGCTGCGCTTCGAGGCGTACGACGCGAAGCCGGTCTTCGACTGGCATCCCGGGTTGATGTTCGACTGGGCATCGCTGCAGGTCAGCTTCCTGGCCGACCTGGTGACGCTGGTACGCCCCACCAGCCGGTGGTCGTTCCTGTCGTACCTGATCGAGCGGGACCGGATGTACCCGTTCTACATCGCCGAACGGTTCCACATCCCTCGCCGGGAGTACGCCGACTACTGCGCCTGGGTGGCGTCGTCGCTGCCCTCGTGCCGCTTCGGGCTGGGCGTCACCTCGCTGGAGTGGTCCGGCGGGTGCTGGACCCTGGTGCTGTCCGACGGCACCCGGCGGCAGGCCCGCAACGTGGTGCTCGGCGTCGGCACCAAGCCGGTGCTGCCGTCCGCGCTGGCGGGCGTGGAGGGCATCTTCCACTCCGCCGACTACCTGCACCGGGTGGACGGCCTGACCGGCGCCCGGCACGTCGCGGTCATCGGCTCGGGCCAGTCCGGGGCCGAGGTGTTCCTCGATCTTCTGCGCAGGCAACGCGACGCCGGCTGGGCGGTGACCTGGCTGACCCGTACGCCGTCGTTCGCGCCGTTGGACTATTCGAAGCTGGTGCTGGAATACACCACGCCGGAGTACATGCGCTACTTCCACGCGCTGCCCGCCGCGCGCCGCGACGAGCTGATCGCGTCGCAGTGGCAGCTCTACAAGGGCATCGACACCGAGACCATCGACCAGATCCACGCCGAGCTGTACGACCACCTGCTCGACGGCGACCGCCCGCCGGTGCAGCTGCTCCCCGGCGTCGCGGTGACGGCGGCGTCGGCGTCAGGCTCGGCGTCGGTGGCTGGCTGGGCGTTGGCGGCC
>JBOGDF010000483.1:0-3185 GCA_050701635.1 Micromonosporaceae bacterium
GGCCAGCGCACGCGCCCGGCCGGCGGCCTGCCGGATCTGCGGCAGTAGCCGCGCCTCGATCCGGGCCAGGGACTCATCCGACAGCTCGCCGGCCGCGGCGCGGTCGACGAACGACTCCAGCCGCGCCCGCAACGTCGCTTCCTCGGCGAGCGCGGCTCGCACCGCCCACTCATCGGCGACGGGGGTGAACAGGTCGACGGCGTCCGGCCGCGAAAGGCGGCCAATCATCAACGCGTCGATGAACTCGTCGGCCCGGTCGGCGCGGATCGAGATCCCACATGCCGGGCACCAGTACGAGGTGTAGTTGGCCCGGTACCTGTTCGCCGACGTGGCCCGGGTCTTGAGCAGGTCGCCACAGGCAGCGCACCGGGCGGCGCCGACGAGCTGCCATTTCAGCGCCGTGCCGCGCTGGGTGCGGCGCCGCGGATCGGTCAGCAGCGCGGTGACCCGCAACTGCTGCTCAGGTTCGATGACCGGCGGCCAGTGCGGGCCCTCCGACACGACCTGACCGCGGTGGACCCGGGCACCCCGGTACGCGGGGTTGAGCACGATGCGGCGGATGAAATGCCCCCGCCACTGCCGCGCCTGAAACGGGGTCGGCACGCCGCGTTCGTTCAGGGACTCGGCGATGCCGGTGAGGGACTCGCCGGCTTCGGCCCGGTCGGCGCACTCGCGGATCACCGCCGCCTGCTCAAGCTGGATGACTTGCCGGACGAACGCGCCACGTTCGTTGTACTCCCGTTCGTACCCGTAGATCAGCCTGCCGGGTGGGCGTCCGGCGTCGGCGGCGAGGCGTTTCCCCCGGCGTACCCGGTCGCGGATCACGTCGGCCTCCCGTTCGGCGAGTAGCGCGTCGAGTCCGGTGGTGAACCGGTCGTCGGTGCGGGTCAGGTCGTACGCCCGGCCGTTGTAGCAGTACAGCACCCCGGTCTCGGCGCACAGGTCCCGCAGCTTGAGGTAGTCCCGCACGTCCCGTTGCGCGCGGCTGCCCTCCCACAGTACGAGCGCGTCGGCGTGGCCGGCGCGGAGGTACTCGATCAGCGCCGTGTACTGCGGTCGGCCGTTACCTTTGGAGTGCCGCGAGGCGCCCTGCTTGTCGGTGAACGGTTCGCGTACGAGTGTCCAGCCGTCTTGCCGTTGCACCCACGCCAGGCATTCGGTGACTTGTCCGTCGACGGAGCGCAGTTCGCGGGTCGGGTCGGCGGATACCCGGGCGTAGATGACGGCTCTCATGCCCAGGGACTGTACACGCCTTATGACTATCGGCTAGAGTGAGCGGGCATTAGACGCCTACCACCTGGAGTACCGCCGTGGACCCCTCAGCCATCCGCGAACACATCGAAGACCTGTCAGCCGCGCTCGCCACCTGGTCAGACCGCGACGACACCCAACCCCAGCCGCACGTACGCCGCGCCGCGAACACCGCGGTGGGCGCGATCGACGCCGCGCTGTGTGACCTGCACGAACTGCGCGGCCGGCTGCTCACCGAGATCCGCACCAGCGACGACGCCACGGCAGCCCGAGTGGACCGACTGCTCGCCAAGTACGGAGGTGGGCGGTGAGCCGGCTCCGGGTGGAGCTGGTGCTTGCGCTCGCACGGCTGGCACTCCTGGGTGTCGCCGCCGTGATCGCGACCGTCTACGCGTACGTGTGGAACGAGACCGCGACGGCTGCCGCAGCGCTCGGCGCACTGATGCTCGCTGGGCAGCTCGCACTCAGGCCCGCCCTCTACCCACGGCGGGGACGCGAGACGCTGTGGGAACGCCTGCAGCTGTTGCCGTACCACCCGACGACACGGCGCCTGCTCGCTACCCTCACCACCACCCGCGGCCGACACCGCGCGCCGCAGCGATCACTCCGGGAGAGTCTCCAGCAGCTCGTCGTCGGCGTTCGCGACGACTAGCCCGAGCCGTTTGGCGGGCAGGTCATACGGGTAGCGCACCGTGTGCGGGGTGATGGTCTCCGCGACCTGGATCACGCCGGCATGGTCCCACCAGGTCAACAGCGTACGCAGCATCGCGAAGCCTTCCTTGCGACCGAGCAGCCGCGCCGCGCCCGGCCACGCCACGCACCCCTCCACCCGGTCCTCCCCGCCGGTGGCGATCCGGCCGGTGGCCTCGGCGATGAGCCCGGATATCCCGATGGTGACGGGCTCGCCGGGCTCGCCGTCGAGCAACGCCGGGCACTCGACGGCGATCACCTGCGGCACCCACGTGATGGACAGCCGGACCGGCTCGTCGCCGTGGTACGTGAGCTGGTCCCGGCGCAGCGCCTCGGAGTCGCGGGGTATTTCGAGCGCGTCGGCGATCGGGCCTGGGCAGATGGCGGTCTCGGCGGACAGGAACCGGGTGGAGTCTCCGGCGGCGTATCCGCCGTGGGTGCGGCGGGCATCGATGAGACGTTGCGGCGCCGAGGGTAGGACGGTGGCGGTGGCGAGTCCCAGCATGCCGGGCGGGATCTCGTAGCCGGCGGCGAGGTGCCGAAGCATGTCGATGGTCAGCGTCCGCTGGCCAGTTTCGAGGCGGGACAGGAACGACGCCGAGTACCCGAGTTGTTGGCCTGCTTTCTGCAGAGTGAGCCCGCGCACCTGCCGGGCGATCCGCAGTAGTTCGCCGTGCCGGCCGGCGCGTACCGCTTCGCCGATCCTGGGGTCGTGTTCGAGCATCAGTTCGCGCATGTCCATGACGCCCCGTCCCTTTGTTGCCAGGCCTGCAAGAATTTTGCCTGATCTGAATGGGGCCTAGTTTGGCACGCACAGTTACCGGGACGCTACCCCTCAAGTCCCCGGGGTCGGGTAAGGCTCTGGCCCTCGGCCCCGGGTGACACCAACAGGAGGGGAGCGGACGTGGGTACGGCGGTCGGTCGGGCACGAGTCATCATCCGGGCAGCGTCACGGCTGCGGCGCGCGCCATACACTCGCGGGCTGGCCGACCTGACGTACCAGCCCGGCCACGCCCCGATGCGTCCACCGGCCAACCTCCCCGCCGACCGGCACGGGGTGTGGCGGCGCGCCGCCGAGCAGCACTACCAGCACCAGCCCGAGCCGGGTGGGGTACGGTGCCGTGCCGAGCACTGCCGCGTGATCTCCCCCGACGCCGGCTACCCGTGCCCCGGTGTGCTGTCCGCTGACCAGATCCTCGGCGCCCTGGCGTGGCTCCTGTGACGCGACGAAAGCGGCCCCCCAC
>JBOGDF010000484.1:0-3169 GCA_050701635.1 Micromonosporaceae bacterium
CCATCGGCGCCGGCACCGCCGCCGCCATCGCCGCCGCCGCACTCGCCGCCACCCTCATCTCCAACCAACAACCCACCACCCCACCACCCGACAAACCACCCGCCGCCCAACCCCCCGCACCGCCCGAGGCGCCGACCGAGGAGCCGCCGGCCGAGACGCCGCCGGCGCAGCCCTCCGACGAGCCGCCCGTGGTCACCGAGGAACCCCCGGCGGCGCCCACCAGCGCCCCGGCGCCGACGCCGACGCCGACTCCCAGCAAGTCGAAGCAGCCGCTTCCCACCCCGTCGCACCCGCTCCCCGACCCGCTGGTGATCACTCCGGGACGGAACGGCACCGCGTTCGCGGCTGGCACGTCGTCGGTGTTGCCGATCACGATCGAGAACAACAGCACCGGAGGAGGCGGCGGCGGGTACGAGACGCAGGACCCCGACCAGACCATGACCTTGTCGGTACGCCTCCCCGAAGGCTTCCGCTTCACCGGGACCCCAGCCGGCGACGGCTGGAGCTGCGTACGGGTGGACGCGGGGCTGGAGTGCGGGCGAGCGGCGATCCGGCCCGGCGAGTCCACCACCGCCGAGCTGCGGATCCACGTCGACAAATACGTCAGCGGGCGGCGCGAGATCACCGCGTACGTGGCGATCGAGGAGCTGACCGCCAGCCGTACGTACCAGGTCACGGTACGGCCGAAGCAGGCGTACGAGAGCAAGCGCGCCGGCTACCGCACCGCGTACCACCGCCGGGATTCCCTCCCCGAATGACCAGGCATCAGGCTGTCTTAAGTCGCGCGCCGGTACCCTCTACCGGTGCTTAACGACGGCGCACCCACCGACACCGCCGAGCGCGAGCCCGCACCGGGGCCGCCCGGCCTGCTCCGCCGGCTCACCGGCCAGCTCTCCCACCTGATCCGCGAGCTCGGCAAGTTCGGCATCGTGGGCGGGCTCTCGTTCCTGATCGACATCGGCGGCTACAACCTGTTCCGCTACTTCTTCGAGTTCGGGCCGCTGACGTCGAAGACGTTCTCGGTGACGATCGCCGCCACCGCGGCCTTCGCCGGCAACCGGTACTGGACCTGGCGGCACCGCAAGGCCACCGGCCTGGGGCGCGAATACTTCCTGTACTTCGTGTTCAACGCGGTCGGGCTGCTGATCAGCCTGCTGTGCCTGGGGTTCAACAACTACGTGCTCGGCACCGCCTGGCCGGAGACCTTCCAGACCCCGCTCGCGGAGAACATCGCCGCCAACGGCATCGGCCTGGTGCTCGGTACGCTGTTCCGCTTCTACTCGTACCGGAAGTGGGTCTTCCTACCGCCCGAGGCGCCGCCGGTCGATCCGCACACCGGTCTGCCCGAGGCGCCGCCCGAGTTTCCGGCGGCGGGGCCACCGCGTACCCCCGACTGGTATTACGAGGAGCTGGCGCCGGGGCGGCGGTTCGACCTCGGCACCACGGTGGTCGACGAGGACGAGATGCTGGCGTACGCCGTCCGCTACGACCCGCAGTGGTATCACGTCGACCCGGAGCGGGCGACCGCCAGCGAGCACGGCGGGTTGATCGCCAGCGGCTGGTACACCGTCAGCCTGTTCATGCGGGCGTACGTGGACCACGTGCTGACCCGGGCCGCGGCGTACGCGTCACCCGGTGTGGAGGAGCTGCGCTGGACCGCGCCGGTACGCGCCGGCGACCGGCTGGCCGGCGTACTGGAGGTGCTGGACCGCAAGCCGTCCGGCGCGCGGCCCGGGCTCGGCACCGTCACCCTGGCCGGGACGCTGACCCGGGTCGGCGCGGACGGCGAGCCCGGGACCGACGTGCTGCGGGTACGCTTCCGCGGCTGGTTCGGGATGCGCCCCAACGGCGCCACCCGCGGCGGCAACGGCAGCCGGAACGGCCGAGCGGACGGCGCCGCCGCGGTGAGCCCAGGTCAGTAGCGCACCGGTGAGCCCAGGTCAGTAGCGCACCGGTGAGCCCGGGTCAGTAGCTGCGGCGGTGAGCCCCGGCCCATAGCTTCCGGGCAGCGGGTCAGTAGCCGGGGTCGGCGGGGGCCTGGCCGATGTGGCGGTCGTTGATGTCCTCGACCAGCTGGTAGAGCACGCTCTGCACCTTCTCGACCTTAGGGATGTCGCCGAGCACCGCCTCGCCCTTCTCGCTCGCCGAGGCGACGGTGAGGGTGCCGCAGCGCAGCATCCGCTCGAACAGGGTCTGCTGGAACGACACGTCGTTGATCCGGTTGTGCGGGATGTCCCGGCCGTGCCGGGCGAACACGCCTTCCCGCAGGATCACCCGGTGCGTGGTGAACACGATGTGGTGGGTCGCCCACTTGACGAACGGCCACACGGTGAAGATCGCGATCACCAGCAGGCCGGCGGCGACCAGCGCCAGCTGCGCCCACTGCCACGGCGTGATCAGCGCCAGGAAGCCGACCGCGGCCACGGTCAGGATCAGCGCCGACACCGGCAGCACCAGCACCTTCCAGTGCGGGTGGATGTGGAGCACCACCTTCTCGTCACTGGCGATGACGTTCTCCGGAAACCCCACGCCGACACCTCCGCGTCCGTGGCTGTGCACTTGACTGCATGCACGATACGGCCCCCACGCACCTGGTGGGCGCATCGGCGCGGGAAGCTGTCAGTCGACCCGCGAGGGGTCGCTGTGGGAGAGGCGCACCACCACTTCGACGCCGGCCACCTGGCGCCCGCTGGTACGCGCCATCCGCTGCACGCTCTCGGTGACGTGCGCCGCGACCTGGTCCAGCTCGGCGCCGCCGTTGATGTCCAGCGCGACCTGCAGCGCCGGCCGTGCCGCGCTGCCGAGCAGCCGTACGGACGCCCGCCGTACGTCGGGGTGCAGGGTCAGGTCGCGCTCCACGCCGTGCGCCAGCGCGGTGCCGCGTACCGGGCCGGCGTCGGCCTGGGGCAGCCGCTCGGCGCCGGGCATCGGCAACGCGCGGTGCCGGCCCGGCATCGCCTCGTCGAGCCGGGACCAGCGCTCCGACGGCCGGTACGCCGGCGCGGCGGCTTCGGAAGCCACGCCGGTCGCGTCGGCCACCGCGACCGACGAGGTGGCGAACACCGCTCCGCCGTCCGGCGCGCCCTGGTCGCCCGGCGGCAATGCGGCTTCGGCTTCGGCGTCCGCGGCCGCGGGCACTCCGACCGGCGCCTCGCCGCCTGCGTCGGGC
>JBOGDF010000485.1:0-3165 GCA_050701635.1 Micromonosporaceae bacterium
GTCCGGACCGGCGGCACGGCGGCAGTCCGGACCGGCGGCGGGGCCGCCCCGCCCAACGGCCCGGCTGCTGCACGGGGACGCGGCGACGATCCACTGGCGGATCGACCCGGACGGTGTCGCCGCCGCGCTGGACTTCGGGGACGCCGGCGTGGGCGATCCGGTGTGGGATCTGGTGGCGCTGACGTACTGGGACGACGCCCGGCTACCGGCGGTGCTCGACGGGTACGCCGCCGACCCGGCGCTGCGGCAGCGGCTCACCCGCTGGTACGAGCCCTACCGGGCGATCCGGCACCTGCAGGCGCTGGAGTGGCTGCTGGCGCACGGCTACGACGCCAGCTTCACCATCTCCGAGCTCACCCGGAACCACGCCCCGGTGCAGGGCTTGACCCGGAGCTCGCCTCGAACAGGTGGCTGAAGGCCTTCAGGTTCTCCAGCGACTCGCCGCGCTTGACGCGCCACTCGTACTCGCGGCGGATCGACGTACCGAAGCCGATCTCCAGCAGGGTGTTGAAGTGATCGTCGACGTAGCGCAGCACGGCGCCGAGCAGCCGGTCCAGCTCGTCGGCGGTGATCGAGTGCAGCGCCACCCGGCCGGTCAGGTAGACGTCGCCCACCTTGTCGGTGGCCCAGGCGACGCCGTACATCCGGGAGTTGTGCTGCAGCAGCCACTCCCAGAGCTGCTCCCGGTTCTCGTCCGGCTGGCGCATCACGAACGCTTCGATCCGCAGCGCGTGCTCGCCGATGATCAGGTTGCAGTTGGTCTTGTACTTGCGGGTGCCGGGCAGCGTCACCACGTACGACGCGGGGCCGGTGCGGTCCCACTCCAGCTCCTGGGCGTCCAGTGTGGACTCGATCACCGAAGCAACCGTCATCAGGACCTCAGCTGACCAGTTCGAGGCGGCCCGCGTGGTGGTCGGCCAGCGCGTGCCGGTACACCGCCAGCAAACCACGTACGGTGCGGTCCCACGAGAAGTTCTGCGCATGCCGTACGGCTCCGGCCGACAGGCGCGACCGCAGCGAGGCGTCGCTGAGCAGCTTGTCCAGCACCGCGGCCCACTCCTCATCGCAGTGGCTTTCCACCAGGATCCCGGACTCGCCGTCGGCGACCGCGGTCACCAGCCCGCCCACCGACGCGGCCACCACCGGCGTACCGCAGGCCTGGGCCTCCAGCGCGACCAGCCCGAAGCTCTCGTTGTGGGACGGTACGCACAGCACGTCCGCCGCCCGGTACAGCTGCGCCAGCCGGTCCCCCGGCTGCGGCGGCAGGAAGCGTACCGAGCCCCCGACGCCGAGCGCCCCGGCCAGCTCCGCCAGGTGGGTGGGGCGCTCCAGGCCGGTGCCGCTGGGCCCACCGCAGACCACCACGGTGGTACGCGCGGCCAGGTCGGGATCGCGCGCCCGCAGCGACGCGAACGCGCGTACCAACAGATCAGGGGCTTTCAACGGCTGGATCCGGCCCACGAACAGCAGCACGTGTCCGTCGACGGGCAACCCGAACTCGCGCCGCGCCGCCGCCATCGGGCCTGGGGAGAAGCGGTCCAGGTCGGCGCCCGGCTCGACCACCGCGACCCGCCCCGGGTCCGCCTGGTAAAGCTCGGTCAGCTCGACCGCCTCCGCGGTGGTGTTGGCGACCAGCCAGTCGGCCTCGGCGACCACCTGTTCCTCGCCGATCACCCGGGTGTGCGGCTCCGGGCTGTCGCCCTCGGCGAGCA
The DNA here is from genome assembly GCA_050701635.1 of Micromonosporaceae bacterium. Classification (GTDB taxonomy): domain Bacteria; phylum Actinomycetota; class Actinomycetes; order Mycobacteriales; family Micromonosporaceae; genus WHSM01. The sequence continues at coordinate 1,713 of JBOGDF010000485.1, forward strand.
GCAGGTTCTTCACCTTCGCCAGCGTGTGTGGGGTGTGCACCAGCGGTACGCCCCAGCGGTCCTTCGCCAGCCAGCCGGCCTGGCCGGACAGCCAGTAGTGGGAGTGCAGCAGGTCGTACCAGCCCGGCGGGCGGGCGGCTTCGGCGCGCAGCACCCCCGAGGTGAACGCGCACAGCTGCGCCGGCAGATCCTGCTTGGCGAGCCCTTCGTACGGGCCGGCCATCACGTGCCGCACCGTGACCCCGGGCGCCAGCTCGGCGCACGGCGGCTGCTCGCTGGAGGTGGCGCGGGTGAAGATCTCGACCTCGGCGCCGGCTTCGGCGAGCCGCCTGGAGACCTCGACGATGTAGACGTTCATGCCGCCGGCGTCGCCGGTCCCTGGCTGCTCGAGCGGCGAGGTGTGCATGGAGAGGGTGACGACGCGGCGCGGAACGCGGATACTCGCGAGCTGGCTCGGCGCCACGTTGTTGCCTCCAGGGACGGGGTCTTTGGTGGTGCGGGCGGGGGCGGCCCGGCCCGGTGGGCCGTCTGACACAACACTTCGCAGACCCGGGCATCTTCCCCGCGTACCCCTTTGTCGTGACATGGATCACGTCACCCGGCGGTGGGGCGGCGATCCGGTGGCGCGAGGATCGGAGGCATGGCTTCTGCTCAGCTCCCGGTCGCGGTGGTCACCGGCGCGTCCAGCGGTATCGGCGCCGCCACCGCCCGCCGCCTGGCCAAAGAGGGCTATCACGTGGTGCTCGCCGCCCGCCGGCTCTCGCGCCTGCGGGCATTGGCTTCCGACCTCGGGGGTACGCCGATCCGCTGCGACGTCACCGTCCCCGACGACGTCGCCGCTCTGGCATCGGCGGTGGCCGCGCTCGGGCGGCCGGTGCACGTACTGGTGAACAACGCCGGGGGCGCGTACGGGCTGGACCCGGTGGAATCCTCCCCGGTCGAGGACTGGCAGCGGATGTACGAGACCAACGTGATCGGCGCGCTGCGGGTCACCCAGGCGTTGCTGCCGGCGCTGGAGGCGTCCGAGCGAGGCACCATCGTGCTGCTCACCTCGACCGCGGGGCACGCCACGTACCCCGGCGGCGGCGGGTACGTGGCCGCCAAGAGTGCCGAGGTGGCGCTGGCCACGACGCTGCGCCGCGAGCTGGTGGGCCGCCCGGTACGGGTGGTCGAGGTCGCGCCCGGACTGGTCGAGACCGAGGAGTTCTCGCTGGTCCGCTTCGGCGGCGACGCGTCCCGGGCCGCCGCCGTGTACGACGACGTGGTGGGCCCGCTGGTGGCCGACGACATCGCGGACTGCATCGCCTGGTGCGTCACCCGGCCGTACCACGTCAACATCGACCGGCTGGTGGTACGCCCGCTCGCCCAGGCCGACAACACCACCCTGCACCGCGGCCCGATCCAGCCCCGCCGCTAGCCTGCTCCGGCTCTGCTGCGGCGCCGGGGCCGGGGC
>JBOGDF010000486.1:0-3138 GCA_050701635.1 Micromonosporaceae bacterium
GGACACCGCGACCACGCTGGGGTGGCTGGCGGCGCAGACCTCCACGATCGGGCTCGGCGCCGGGGTGTTCCAGATCCCCGGGCGCAGCCCGGCGCTGACCGCGATGACGGCGGCGTCGCTGGACGCGCTCTCCAACGGGCGGTTCCGGCTGGGGCTCGGGGTCTCCGGGCCACAGGTCTCCGAGGGCTGGCACGGCGTACGGTTCGGCCGTCCGCTGGCGCGTACCCGGGAATATGTCGAGGTGGTACGCGCCGCGCTGAGCCGGCAGACGCTGCGGCACGACGGCGAGTTCTACCCGTTGCCGCTGCCCGATGGCCCCGGCAAAACCTTGAAGCTGGCGGTACGCCCGGTGCGGCCCCGGATCCCGGTCTACCTCGCTGCGGTCGGCCCCCGCAATCTCGCCCTGGCGGGTGAGATCGCCGACGGCTGGCTCGCGGTGTTCTTCGCCCCGGCGTACGCCTCCGAGCTGCTGGACGCGATCCGGGCCGGGCGCGGCGCCGCCGGCCTGGAGGGTTTCGACGTGGTGCCGACCGTCCCCGCCGTGGTGGGGGAGGACGTGTCGGCGTGCGCCGATCCGGTACGCGGCTACACCGCGCTCTACCTCGGCGGGATGGGCAGCCGGGAACAGAACTTCTACCACCGGCTCGCCACCCGGATGGGGTACGGCGAGCAGGCCGACGCCGTACAGGAGCACTTCCTGGCACGGCGCCACCAGCGGGCGTACGCGGCGGTGCCGGAGCGGTTCATCGACGCCACCTCGCTGCTGGGCCCGCCCGGCCGGATCGCCGAACGGCTACGCGACTTCGCCGCGGCCGGGGTCACCACACTGTCGATCACCCCGTACGGCGAAAACCTCCCGGCCCGGCTCGACACGCTGCGCGTGGTCGCTGAGGCCGCTGACACGGCAGGAGTTCTGAACTAGATGACCTGGGTCGAAGCGATCGTGCTGGGCATCGTGCAGGGGCTGACCGAGTTCCTGCCGATCTCCTCCTCGGCACACCTGCGGATCACCTCGGAGCTGTTCTTCGGGCGGGACGCCGGCGCGTCCTTCACCGCGGTGACGCAGCTGGGCACCGAGGCGGCGGTGCTGCTCTACTTCGCCAAGGACATCTGGCGGCTGACGAAAACCTGGTTCGTCGGGGCGGTCAACCCGGAGGTGCGCTCCACCGTTGACTACCGGCTGGCCTGGTACGTGATCATCGGCACCATCCCGATCGGCGTGCTCGGCTTCCTGTTCAAGGACGACATCCGCGCCCCCGCTCGCAACCTGTGGCTGGTCAGCGCCAACCTGATCATCTTCGCGCTGCTGCTCGCCGCCGCCGAGTACTGGGGCCGGCAGAAGCGCGCGGTCGGTGACATGACACTGCGGGACGGCATCGTGATGGGCTGCGCGCAGGCGATGGCGCTGGTGCCGGGGGTGTCCCGCTCCGGCGGCACCATCACCGCCGGGCTGGCGATCGGGATGACCCGGGAGGCCGCCACCCGGTACTCGTTCCTGCTCGCCATCCCCGCCGTGGTCGCCTCCGGGATCTTCAGCCTGGAGGACGTGTTCGCCCCCAGTGGCGCCGGTGTGGCGCCCAGCGGTGCCCAGCTGGTGGTCGCCACCGCGATCGCTTTCGTCCTCGGGTACGCCTCGATCGCCTGGCTGCTGCACTGGGTCGCCAAACACACCGTGTACGTCTTCGTCTGGTACCGGATTCTGCTCGGCGGCACCGTGCTGGCGCTGCTAGCCGCCGGCACGATCTCCGCGACCTGACGGGGCATTGTGGTGACCGCGCGATAACTGTTGGTTACCGGACCAAGCTGGTGGACTGTCCGGCGGGGCGTGGTGCGATGCTCGAAGAGCCGTACCAGCCCCCACGGAGGCGACCGTGATCGATCCTGTCCAGATCTTCTGGTCACCCGCCGGCGCGACCGTACCGTCGCTGGGGGCCCGTGCCCTGGTCGACGTCACCGACGGCGACACCCCCAACCTGCGGATGCCGGTACGGATGCTGTCGGTCGACACCCCCGAGGTGACCGCCGACACCTTCGTCCCAGTCGAGTCCACGCGAGAAGCCGTCAAGATTATGAGAGCACCGACGAGCCTTATCGAGATCGAGGGTGCACAGCACGGGATCGCGGTACATGACGACCGGAAGTACGGCTGCGGTACCGGGCCGCCGTACCAATCTGCCCGCGAAGCCCATTGACATCCACCAATACTCGGAGTAGACACGTACGCACAGCACGTAATTGGCCACCTGAGTCTCGATCGATCACCAGTTCGGTAGGGTGGGAATGGGCTTCTCTGGCCACATTTCATGCGGTCCGGAGAAGCGCGCACGTCGGCCATGCAGCAATTGCGGGATCGGCGGGTCCCTGACACCCGGAACTGATGTCGCCCCGTCCTGGCGGTAGCGGAGGCGCGCCCGGTACGGCAGCCGTACTGGGCCTTCCATGGGCGGCATTGAGCCTTTCCGCGTAAGGGCTTGTTGCGCTGGGTGATCATGTGGTCCGGCCGTGCTCGTGGTGTAGGAGCACGAGGGCGGCCGCGACGATTGCGCCGATTCTCCAGGGGCAGAGGCTGACGCGGCGCAGCGCCTTGAATGTCATCTTGAGCAGGGAGTTGCCGCGTTCGCCGACGGCGCGTTTGCCGTTGTGGGCCTTGTTGTGGGCCTTCTGCTCGTCGGTGAGCTCGCCGCCGGCGGGTTTCTTGATCGCCACGGTGATGGTCTCGGCCTCGCCCTCGTAGCCGAGGTCGCCGAGCACCGGTAGGTCGGCGCCGGTCCAGGCGGCCAGCGCGGGCAGCATCTCGGCGTGGGCGCGCAGGGCGCTGGTGTCATGCTCGCGGCCGGGCCGCACCCGCGAGGTCCACAGCGGCCAGCCGTCCGGCGCGGTGATGACCTGGACGTTGCCGCCGTGATGATGGTGCTTGCCCGACCACCACAGGTCCACCCCGGTGGTGGGCCCCGGCACGCGGCAACGGTCTGTGGCGACCAGCGTGCCGTCGATGCTGACGTGCTCGTGCCCGGCGGCCTTGGCCGCCAGCAGCGCCGAGTGCAGCCCGGGCGCCTGCGCGGCGAGCGCGTCGATGCCCTCGTGCAGGTAGTCATAGGCGGTGGAGCGACCGATCGTGTTGTCGCAGGCCAGCTGCGC
>JBOGDF010000487.1:0-3126 GCA_050701635.1 Micromonosporaceae bacterium
GCTCCAGCCCGGTCGCCGCCGGCCGGGTCCGGGCCGCGCGGCTCAGCCGGGTCGGAGTCGGGGCCGGGGGCCGCGGACAGGGCGGCCAGGCGGGCGTAGACGTCGGCGGCTGACCACTCGTCGACGCCGAGCACCACGCCGCCTGCTTCGGTCTTGTGCAGCAGGCCCTGGGCCTTCATCACGGCGTGGCCGCCGAGGTCGCGTACCGCCGCGGTGGCTTCGGCGGAGGAGGTGACCACCGTGCCGCGCGGCACGTCGATACCGGCGCCGGCCAGCAGGCGTTTCAGCTCGGACTCGGTCGCGCCGGGTCCTGGCACCGGCGTCCCGGCACGGCCCGCGATCGGAGCCGGCCGGTGGTGGGTACGCGTGACCTGCCACAGCGCCGCGGCGGCGCGTACCGCCCGGGCCGGGGTCGGGTACGCCGGCACCCCCGCGGCACGCAGCCGACCCGCCGCGCCGGGCGCGAGATGGTCGGCGCCGGTACGCGCCACCAGCACCGGCTTGCCGGTCTCCGCGGTGACCCGCCCCAGCGCGTCCACAATGGACGTTACGTCGTCGCCGGTCAGTACGCAGAAGCAGACCACCAGCATGTCCACGCTGGCGTCGCCAGCGATCACCCGCAGCGAACGTTCCACCAGCCCGGGGTCGCTCATCACCGACGCGGTGACGTCCACCGGGTTGCCGATCGCCCCGTACGCCGGCACGATCTCGCGCAGCGCCTCGCGGGTGTTCTGGGACAGCCGCCCGAGCACCAGCCCGTGGTCGGCGACCGCGTCCGCGGCCAGGATCCCGGAGCCGCCGGAGGTGGTCACCACCGCGATCCGCGGGCCGGTCGGCCGGTACGGCGCGGCGAACGCGTCGCCGACGTCCAGCAGCTCGTCCACATCGGACACCCGTACGATCCCGAGCTGCCACAGCGTCGCGGTCACCACCCGGTCCTCGGTGGCCAGCGCCCCGGTGTGGGTGGCGGCGGCTCGCGCGCCGGCCTCCGTACGGCCCGCCTTGAGCAGCGCGACCGGCTTGCCGGTGGCCGCCAGCGCGCGCAGCCGGGGCGCGTCGGCGAGCGCCTCGACGTACCCGAGCAGGCCGGTGCACTCCGGCTCGGCAGCGAGCGCCTGCAGCGCCTCGAGTGCGGTGATGTCCGCCTCGTTGCCGGTGGTGACCGCCCAGCCGAGCCCCAGGCCGCGTTCGAACGCCAGGCTCACGGTGCCGTACCCGAGGGCGCCGCTCTGGCTCACGAACCCGATGCCCCCGGGCTTCAGCTCGGTCGCCGCGCCCGCGAACAACGGGCTGAAACTCGCCACCAGCCCGGTGTGGAAACCCGCGGCCCCGATGCAGTTAGGACCCAGAATTCGCATTCCGTGGGTACGCGCTCTCGCCGCGATCTCGTCCTGCCGTCGCCGGCCCTCGGGACCCGACTCGGCGAACCCGGACGAGCCGATGATCGCGGTGGTGACCCCGGCGGCGATGCAGTCGTCCACGGCGGCCGCCACCTTGTCGGCTCCCACCATGATCAGCGCCAGCTCGACCGGACCCGGCGCCGCCGCCACAGTCGGGTGGACCGGCAGCCCCAGGATCTCCCCGCCGCGCGGGTTCACCGGCAGGATCCGGCCCTGGTAGCCGTACCGCTGGAGAAACTCGATCGGGAGCCGACCCAGCGCGCCCGGTTTCGCGCTGGCGCCCACCACGGCGATCGACTCCGCCGCCCACAGCGCCGACAGCCCACTCACGCCTCGCAGCCTGTCACGCATTTCTCACGCCCGTCAACCAAACGACATACGCGGTCTCTTGTAGATCTTGGTAGTTCAGTGCTCGATTCTGACACTCAGCTACCAAGATCTACTTGGTCAAATCTGCGAGCGCGGCGAGGGTGGGGGGCCAGGCGGGGGAGAGTGGGTCGATCACCGCGAAATGGTCCGCATCGGGTATCGCCACCAGCGTCGGTGTGACGCCGGACGGCACATCCGGGGTGCGGGCGGCGTACTGCTCGGACTGGGTGATCGGGACGCGGTCGTCGGCGGTGCCGTGGACCAGCGCGGTCGGCACCTCGGGAAGCGGCAGCGCGCTCGGGTCGGCGGCGGCGTACCGCTCCGGGAAGGCATCGGGGCCACCGCCGAGCAGCTCTCCCGCCGCGCCGCCGCCCAGCCCGTCCCGGTACGCCGCCGCCAGGTCACACACCGGCGCCAGCGCCAGTACGCCCGCGATCGGCGCCGGAGTGTCGCGCCGCCACAGCGCGCTCTCCGGGAGGCGATGCCGGCTCGCGGCCCACAGCACGAAATGGCCGCCCGCCGAGTGCCCGGAGAGCACCACCGGTCCGAAGCGGACACCTTCGTCGGCGAGCAGCGACGGCACCGTGTCCAGGGCTAGCGCCATGTCGTCGAAGCTGCCCGGCCAGCCGCCTCCGGGCTGACCGACTCGGCGGTACTCGATGGCGGCGACGGCGTACCCGGCCTCGGCCAGCGCGTTGCACAGCGGCCGGCTGTGCATCCGGTCCCACTCCGCCCGCCAGAATCCTCCGTGTACGAAGACCACCAGCGGCGGCGCCGCGCCCTCGGGAGCCGAAGGCAGCCACACGTCGGCGAGGTGGTCGGAGTGGCTGCCGTACCGGACGGTGAGCCGGGGCGGCGACGCGGCCCGGGTCAGCACCTCTCGGGGATCTCGCAACGTGCACCTCCGTCACTCGCCGGTTGCGAAGAATGAGTATGCTGCCGATCCACGATGGATACACACGGTGGGCAGCAGGAAGCGCAAGGCGGCTGGCAGTGGAACGGCACCCGGTGGGTGCCGGTATCACCCCCTACATCCGGATCTGAATCCGACAAACCGGACGCGTGGCCGCCGCCCGTCGCCGCGCCCACACCCGACGCGGATCCCGCGGCCGGACCGGCCGGCCGCAGTGACGTGGACGACTCCGAGCCCACCCTGCCGGGCAACCAGACGACCGGCTACCTGCCCCAGGTAGCGCCGCCCGCCCCACCTGCACCCGAACCCCCCACCGGCCCGGCACCAGGGAGCCCGATGTCCGGGAGCCCGGTGTCTGGGAGCCCCGTGGCTGGAGGCCCCGGCTCGGCTGGCCCCGCGCCCGCTGGCCCGGACCCGGCGCGGCTGGTGTCGCCTGGACCGGAC
>JBOGDF010000488.1:0-3117 GCA_050701635.1 Micromonosporaceae bacterium
CCGCCGCCCTGCCCGGCCGGCGGTGGGGCTGCCGGAGGGCCGGGCCCAGGGGCGGGCTGGCGGCGCGCGTGGCAGGATCGCCAGCATGGCGAACGGCACCCTGATCACGGTCGCGCCCACCGGCGCGGAGTCCCGCAAGGTCGACGTACCGGCGCTTCCGGTCACCCTGGAGGAGCTGGTCGGTACGGCGGAGGAGTGCGAGGCGCTCGGCGCCAGCGTGATCCACGTACACATCCGGGACGGTGAGGCGGAGCCGTCGCTGGACCTGGGCCGGCTGCGGGACACCGTGGCGGCGCTGCGTGCCGCGACCCGGCTGATCGTGCAGCTGTCCAGCGGCGGCGCGGTGACCGACCCGGAGGAGCACCGGCTGCGGGTGCTCGACGCCGCCCCGGACATGGCCTCCTGCACCATGGGTACGGTCAACTTCGGCGACGACGTGTTCCTCAACCGCTGGGAGTTCATCGTCGCGCTGCACGCGAAGATGCAGGACTGCGGTGTGGTGCCGGAGTACGAGATCTTCGACCTCGGCCACCTGTGGTCCCTCGCCCGGCTGCTGGACAAGCACGGCCTGCCGTACGGCGGTCACGTGCACGTGGACTTCGTGACCGGCGTACCGGGCGGGATGCCGGGCACCGCCGAGACGGTGGTGGCCGCCAAGCAGCTCGCCCGCGAGGTGCTGCCCGCCGACGCCACGTTCTCCGCCACCGGGGTCGGGCGTACCACCCTTCCGGTAATGCTCGCGTCGCTCGCCGCCGGCGGTCACCTGCGGGTCGGCATGGAGGACACCCTGACGTACGCCAAGGGCCAGCCGGTGGAGAGCAACATGCAGCTGGTGGCCCGCGCCGCTGGGTTTGCGCGGCTGGCGCAGCGCCCGCCGCTGTCGGTGGAGCAGGCCCGTACGCTGCTCGGCGTACCGGCCGCCCAGCCGACCCCCGCCTGAGTCGGGCGCGCGCCGTTTTGCGGCGCCTGTGACGGGTACGAAATACCAGGGTCACCGGCGCGTCGCAGTGAGCTGATGTGCTGAGTATTCGCGCGGGTTGTCAGTCGGGGAGCAGGATGTGGCTTGCCGCACTATTGTTAGCGTTCCGCTTGCAAGAGTTAGCACCGAGAGCTAACTTCGAGTCATGGCAGCGTCACGAGACCTCGGAGAGTTCATCCGGGAGCTTCGCAGCAACGCACGCATCTCACTGCGCCAGCTCGCAGAGCAAGCGGGAGTGAGCAACCCGTACCTCAGCCAGATCGAGCGAGGGTTGCGCAAGCCCAGCGCCGAGGTGCTTCAGCAGATCGCGAACGCCCTGCGGGTGTCGACTCCGCTGATGTACCTGCGCGCTGGACTGCTCGCCGAGCGGGAAGGCCAGGGAGTGCTCGCCGCGATCGCCGCTGATCCCGATCTGACAGATCGTCACAAGAAGACGCTGATCGAGATCTACGAGGCGTTCCGTCGGGAGAACGCGCGCGTCGGCGAAGCTGCCGACGAGCCCGCCGAGGCCGAGTCCGATGTGGACGCAAAGACGACCTCGGATAGCGCAACCGGCGCCACCAGCGCCACGAAAGACGCCGCCGGGGACACGGAAGACGCCGCCGGGGACACCGCGGTCCCGCCCATCCCGGCCCCGGACGTGGCCGCCAGCCGCGCACCGAAGGCCCCGAAACGGACGGTCCGCAAGGCCGTCAAGAAGGCGGTACGCAAAGCCGCCTCACGTACCGCCGCCAGGCCCGAGCACAGTGACCAGAAGGAGTTGTCGTGACCACCACCAAGAAGAGCACCCGTACCTACCCCCGCCCCGTGTACGCCGCCGCCGGCGTCGGTGAGCTGGCCGTCGAGCAGATCAAGAAGCTGCCGGAGACCGCCACCAAGCTGCGGAACCGGGTCGAGGTCGAGCTGAAGAAGATCGACGTCGCCGAGCTGCGCGAGAAGGTGCAGAGCGAGGCTAAGGAGCTGCCCGGCAAGGTGCAGAGCGAGGCCAAGGAGCTGCGCGGCAAGGTGGGTACCGAGGCCAAGCAGCTGCGCGGCAAGGTGCAGACCGAGGTGAAGAACCTGCGCGGCAAGGTGCAGACCGAGGTCGAGCAGCTGCGCGGCAAGATCGCCGACGTCCGCAAGAAGGGCGTGAGCGAGGTCCGTACCGACGCTGACAAGTTCCGGGCGAACGCCCAGGACGCGGTGAGCGACCTCGTCGAGACCGCCCAGAAGCAGTTCAAGGCCGCCACCAAGCAGGCGACCGAGGTGTACGACGGTCTCGCGACCCGTGGCGAGAAGCTGTTCGGCAACGGCACGCCCGCCAAGCCGGCCACCACCGAGCCCAAGGCCGTGAAGGCCAAGGCGACCAAGGCCACCAAGACCACCGCCAAGGCCGCCAAGTAGGTCCCGCATCACCGTTGACCGGCGCCCTCCCTGCCTCCCGGGGAGGGCGCCGGTTTTTCGTGGGTACGGGGGTCTTGGCGTGGTGTCGTCGCCGGCTCGCCGTACAGTTGCCGCATGGACGCACTGGCAGCGGTGAGGTTCGCCGGCCCGATCGTCGAGATCGTCGACCTGATCATCTTCGTCTTCGCGGTGACCATCGAGGTCGCCGCGTTCGTGCACTGCCTGCTGCAGCGGCCCGACGCCTTCAAGGCGGTCGGCACGCTCTCCAAGGGGCTGTGGCTGGCGCTCACCGGCGGCGCCGCGCTTCTCTCCCTGCTGATCCTCTCGTCGCCGGTCGGCATCCTCGGGCTGATCGGGATCACCGCGGCGTCGGTCTACCTGCTCGACGTACGCCCCGCGATCCGTGACCTGGCCGGTGGCGGCGGCGGTTCCGGCGGTTGGTGACCCCAGCCCGGTTCGTGGAGCGCCCCGGCGGCGTACGGCTGGAGTATCTGGTCACCGGTTCCGGCGACCCGGTCACGGTGTTCGCCCACGGCCTGGCCGGCGGCATCCCGGACACCCGGCCGTTGGGCAGCGGCGTACCCGGGACAAAGGTTTTCCTGCACATGCGCGGGCACGGCGGCTCGTCACCCCTGACCCCTGACTGGCAGTACGCCGACCTGGCCGGCGACGTGGCCGCGGTGGCCGACGCGACCGGTGCCACGCAGGCGCTCGGGGTCAGCCTGGGAGCGGGCGCGCTGTGCCGGCTGCTGGCC
>JBOGDF010000489.1:0-3078 GCA_050701635.1 Micromonosporaceae bacterium
ATCGAGGCGATGGCGTGACGGGTGTCCCGGTGTCGGGCGGTTGGCTGGCGGAGCGGTTCGGGCTGGCCGGGCGTACCGCGCTGGTGACCGGGGCGCGGAGCGGGATCGGCCGGGCCGCCGCGACCGCGCTGGCGGCGGCGGGTGCGGAGCTGGTGCTGTGGGGGCGCGACGACGGGCTGGCCGACACGGCCGCCGAGGTGGAGCGGCTGGGCCGGTCCGTCACGGTGGTCGGCGCGGACCTGGAAGATCCCGCGGCGGTACGCGACACCGCCCGGCAGCTGCTCGCCGAGCGCCGGATCGACGTACTGGTGAACAACGCCGGGATCATCCGGCGGGGCCCCGCCGAGCAGACCACCGACGACGACTGGCGGGCGGTGCTCCGGGTCAACCTGGACGCGGTGTTCCAGCTCTGCCAGCTGTTCGGTACGGCGATGCTGCGCGCCGGCGGCGGCAAGATCGTCAACGTCGCGTCGCTGCTGTCGTTCCAGGGCGGCGTCACGGTCCCGGCGTACACCGCCAGCAAGCACGCCGTGGCCGGGCTGACCAAGGCGCTGGCCAACGAGTGGGCAGCCCGCGGCGTCAACGTCAACGCCGTCGCGCCCGGCTACGTCGCGACCGGCAACACCGCGCCGCTGCGCGCCGATCCCGAGCGCGAGCCGCAGATCCGCGCCCGGATCCCGGCCGGGCGCTGGGGCGAGCCGGACGACGTGGCGGGCGCCGTGGTGTTCCTGGCGTCGCCGGCGGCGGACTACGTACACGGACACGTACTGGCGGTGGACGGTGGCTGGCTGGCCCGGTAGCGGCCGGGCCGTACGGTCGGATGGGGAGGTGGCCGATGGCTGAAGCGGTACGCGGCGCCACCGCGATCGCCAAGATGGTCGCGGTGCTGGAGGCGCTCGACGGGCACCGCCGGCTGTCCGCGATCGCCCGCGCCACCGGCCTGTCCACCTCCACGGTGCACCGGATCCTGCAGGAGCTGGTCGGCCTCGGCTGGGTACGCGAAGGCGAGGAGCGCGACTACCTGATCGGCCCCGGGCTGCTGCGGCTGGCGGGGCGCGGCGCCGACGACTCCGACATCGCACGGCTGGCCCGCCCGGTGCTGCGTACGCTCGGCGACCGTACCGGCTACACCGTCCACTTCGGACTGCGGCACGGCGACGAGGCGGTGTACGTCGACAAGCTGGAGGGCCGCGGCGGCTACGGCATGCGCTCCCGGATCGGGGACGCGATGCCGCTGCACTGTACGGCGATCGGCAAGGCGGTGCTGTCCGCGCTGGACGACGACGAGGTGCGCCTGATCGTCACCCGCAGCGGTGCTCCCGCGCGTACCCCCAAGACACTGACGACGGCCGAGGCGCTGCTCGCCGACCTGGCGCTGGTACGCACCCGGGGCTGGTCGGTGGACGACGAGGAGAACCATCCCCGGATCCGCTGCGTCGGCGCGGTGGTGAAAGACCACCGGGGGCTGCCGGTGGGCGCGATCAGCGTCTCCGGGCTGGTGTTCGACATGGAGCGCGAGCACATCGCCCGGCTGGCGCCGCTGGTGGTGCGTACCGCGCAACAGGTGTCCTCGGCGCTCGGCGGCTGAACCCGGGATGATGGCGGGGTGGCTGTCTACCTGGAGACCGAGCGGCTGGTGCTTCGTGAGTTCACCGAGGACGACGTCGACAACATCGTGGAGCTCGACGCCGACCCGGAGGTGGTGCACTTCATCACCGGCGGAGAACCGACGTCGCGGGAGGACGTCGCGGAGGTGATCCTGCCGCGGTGGTTGAGGTATTACGCCGAGTCGCCGGGGCTCGGGTTCTGGGCTGCCGAGGAGAAGGCGACCCAGGAGTTCCTCGGCTGGTTCCACCTCCGGCCGGGCGAGGGGCACCCGCCCGACGAGCCGGAGCTGGGCTACCGGCTGCGCCGCTCGGCCTGGGGCAAGGGGTACGCCACCGAGGGCTGCCGGGCGCTGATCGACAAGGGGTTCGCCGAGCATGGCGTACGCCGGGTGCTCGCCGAGACGATGCTCGTCCACACCGCCTCCCGGCGCGTGATGGAGAAGTCCGGGCTGCGGCTGGTACGGGTCTTCCACGCCGACTGGCCGTACCCGATCCCGGGCGACGAGCACGGCGACGTCGAGTACGCGCTCGACCGCGAGGAATGGGAGCGCCAGCAGCCGAAGAAATTGGTCTGACCACTTGACCACCATGCCAGGCTGCGGCATTCTGCCCGCATGGCATTGCAACCGGTGAACCGTCGCTCCGTACCCGACGAGGTGTTCGACCAGCTGCTCCGGGACATGGTGGGCGGCGACCTCGCCGCCGGCTCCAGCCTGCCGAGCGAGCGCCGGCTGGCGGAGCTGCTGCGGGTCTCCCGACCCACCGTGCGCGAGGCGCTGCAGCGGATCGCCCACGCCGGGCTGGTGGAGGTACGCCAGGGCGGCGCCACCACCGTCCGGGACTTCCGGCGGCACGGCGGCCTCGACCTGCTGCCGCAGCTGCTGTCGCCCGGCGGCGAGCTCGACCTGTCGGTGGCGCGCAGCATCCTGGAGGCCCGGCTCCACATCGGACCCCAGGTGGCGGCGCTGGCCGCGGAGCGTACGGGGGCCGCACTGGCGGAGCCGCTCGCCGACGCGGTGGCCGCGCTGCGCGCCGACGACGATCCGGTGTTCCAGCAGCGGCACGCGCTGGCGTACTGGGATCACGTGGTCGACGGCGCCGACTCGATCGCGTTCCGGTTGATGTTCAACAGCCTGCGGGCGGCGTACCAGCCGTTGCTGGAGGTGCTGGCGACGGTGATGGCGGCGGAGGTGAGCCGTACCGAGGCGTACCAGGAGCTGGCCGACGCGATCGTCGCCGGTGATCCGGACGGCTCCCGGGCCGCCGCCGTGGAGCTGCTCAGCCCGTTCACCACCGACATGATGGCCACGATCCGGATGTTGGAGGCGGAGTGATGAGTACGCACACGCTGCGCGACCGGCTCACCGCCCGCCGCGCCGCGAAGGAGGCGATCGAGCGCCGGGCCCGGGCCCGGCTGCACCAGGACGAGGCGGCGATCACCGGCGGCCGGCGGCCCGGCGTGACCCTGGGC
>JBOGDF010000490.1:0-3077 GCA_050701635.1 Micromonosporaceae bacterium
GCGGGCTACACCCGGTCGAGGGGGCGGTGCGGCTCTGGCGGCAGCTCGACCTGGATCGGGTCGCCGGGGCGTACCTCGCCGCCGGTCAGCACGACGCCCATCACGCCGGCTTTGCGTACCACGGTGCCGTCGCCGGCGCGGAAGATCAGCGCCTTCATCAGGCCGGCGGCGATGGCGTTGAGCTGCTCGCACGGATTACGCAGCCCGGTCACCTCGACCACCGCCTCGGCGCCGAGCCGCAGCCGGGTGCCGGTGGGCAGCCCGAGCAGGTCCAGGCCGGCGGTGGTGACGTTCTCGCCCATCTGGCCGGCGGCGACGGTGAACCCCTGGCCGGCCAGTTCCTCGTGTAGCTCGGCGTGGATCAGGTGCACCTGGCGCAGGTTGGGCTGGGTCGGGTCCTGGCGTACCCGGCTGCGGTGTTTCACCGTCACGCCCTGGTGCGCGTCGCCCGCCACGCCGAGACCGGCGAGCAGCCGGATGCTGGGCTGGGTCACCTTGCTGAAGGTGTGCCGCGGGCTGGCGTGCACCGCGATCACTTCGCCCACGGCGCCACCCCGGACTCAGGGTCTGCCCTGTAGATCTCCAGTCGGCTGCGACAGGCACCAGACGACGACCGGCGGCGTTGGAGAACCGTCCGAATACAACACCGGTATTCGGACGAACCTCCGCCTTGCCGGACCGCCGTCTGGCACCTGTCTCGCTCGACCAAGATCCACAGGACAGACCCTAGGCGACCCGGCCGTAGCCGTAGATCTCGAACTTGTCGTACCGCACCTGCTCCACGCTGCGGCCGGGCTCGGGAGCGTGCACGATCCACCCCTCACCGACGTAGATCGCGTCGTGGTGGATGTCGCTGTAGTAGAAGACCAGGTCGCCGGGTGCGAGCTCGTCGCGGCTGATCCGCTCGGTGGAGTAGTACTGCTTCTTCGCCGAGTGCGGCAGCGAGTAGCCCGCCTCCCGCCACGCCGCCAGCACCAGCCCGGAGCAGTCGAAGGAGTCCGGTCCGTCGGAGCCGAAGGAGTACGGGTCACCGATCTGCGCCATCGCATACCGCACCGCGTCGCCCGCCGGACCCGGCACGTACGGCGGCAGGTATTTCGCCGCCTCGGAGCCGTGCCGGTCGCCGTACACCTTGCGGCGCAGCTCCTGCAGCTTGTCGATCTGGCCCTGGATGCTCTTCTTGCGCGTCGCCAGGTCGCGTTCGATGGTGCGCCGCGCGGCGATCAGGCTGTCGATCGTGGCCTTCTTGCGGTCGAGCCGCGAGGTGATCAGCTCCAGCCCACGCAGCCCCTTCTGCTCGCCGGCGGCCAGCCGGTCCAGCGTGGAGAGCTGCTCCACCAGGATCCTCGGGGAGCCCGAGTTCAGGATCGCGTTCACCGCGCTCGCCCGGCCGCCCTTGTACGCCGACTTGGCGATCTTGCCGACCTCGGCGTACATCTTGTCGGCCTTGTCCTGCAGCGGCTTCATCGACTTGACCAGCCGGGCCGCCCTGGCCTTGGTCTCCTCGAGCTGGTCCCGAGCCTGGTTGTACTTCTCGATCACCGGGCCGAGCTGGGACGCCAGCTTCTCGATCTTGGCTTCGATCTCCTCGACGGTCGGGTCCGCGGCGGCAGGGCTCGCCGTCACGGCCAGCGTCAGCGCCACGCCGAGCGCCAGGAGAAGAGCAGACAATCTTGCGGGGGTACGGAGGCCGCGAGGGATCGCGGCGGGGTGTCGAGTCACCGGGGACGAGCTCCTTCTTCCGGGACCGCCTACCGGGTTAGCTGACGGGTTCGGGCGGGAAGAAGTGTCGCCCTACCACTGGCCGCGAGGGACGTGGCCTGCGGATTCACCCCGAAGGGATGGTTCCCCGGTTCGCCAGGTGCGGCGATTCGGCGGTGTCCGCACGGCGCCGCCGGGGGGCGGCTGACAGCCTGCAGACGGCCCCCAAGAGTAGAGATGCGAGGGTGTACGCCGCAACCGCTTCGGTGTAAAGAGCGGGGAACCTCTCCACCCCTGATACCCTAGGGGGGTACGCGCGACGCAGCACCGACGCACCCCGGAGCCCGAGATGACAGAGCACAAGCACGGCTACACCGACGACAAGGCCGCCCTGCTGGCGCGGCTGCGCCGGATCGAGGGCCAGGTGCGCGGAGTCGCCCGGATGGTCGACGAAGACACGTACTGCATCGACATTCTCACCCAGATCTCGGCGGCCAACCGGGCGCTGCAGGCGGTCGCGGTCGGGCTGCTGGAGCAGCACATCGGGCACTGCGTCGTGCAAGCCGCCGAGCAGGGCGGCGAGGCCGCCGACGCCAAGGTCAAGGAAGCCTCCGAAGCGATCGCGCGCCTCGTACGGTCCTGACGTCCCCGGGAACCCCACCCCGCCTGGCGGCGACTATCAGCGGGACGGGTATACAGCGATGGTGGGGATGACGATGCGGGTCGCGCAGGGGATGGCCGTGTTCACGACGGTGCTGGCCGGGGTGCTGATGGGCGCCGGGCCGGCGTACGCCCACGTCAGCCTGGTCTCCAGCGACCCGGCACGGGGCGCGACCGTGCCGGCACCGCCCAGCGAGGTGACGCTGACCTTCAGCGAGCCGGTCAGCGCCGAGCTGACCACGGTGAAGGTGAGCCGGAGCGACGGCACCGCACTGCACCGGGGTGAGCCCCGGGTCGACGGCAAGACCGTGACCCAGTCCGTGTCGGCCGGCGCCGGGCCGGTCACGGTGGTGTTCCGGACCGTCGGCATCGACGGGCATGCGGTGCAGGGCCAGCTCGGCTACGTGGTCGCCGGCGGGTCGCCTGACGGCAGCTCCGCCGGGGCCGCGGTCGCCGCGCCCGCCGACGCCGGTACGCCGCCCCCCGCCAAGACCCGTACGGTCACCCGCAGCTGGGTGTGGCTGCTCGTGGGGCTGGGCGGCGTCGTACTGCTGGGGGCGCTGGCGTACGTTCTGACCGTTGGTCGCGGGCGGAGCAGTGAGGGCGGACCGGACAGTGCCGGCGGAGCCGAGGACGGATAGCGCAACAGGCGCAGCCGCGCCGGGCGGTGCCGCCGCGGGCGGTGCAGCGCCGGGCGGCTCAACCCCGGGCGGTGC
>JBOGDF010000491.1:0-3065 GCA_050701635.1 Micromonosporaceae bacterium
CGTTGATGCCGACCACCGGGCAGCCGGTCTTGATCGCCAGGTCCATCACCTTGACGATCTTCTCGCCGTACACCTCGCCGAGGGAGCCGCCGAAGACGGTGAAGTCCTGCGCGAACACGCACACCGGCCGGCCGTCCACGGTGCCGTAGCCGGTGACGACACCGTCGCCATAAGGCTTCGTAGCAGCCAGGCCGAACGCCGTCGAGCGGTGCCGGGCCAGCTCGTCCAGCTCGGTGAACGAGCCTTCGTCGAGCAGCAGCGCGATCCGCTCCCGGGCGGTCTTCTTGCCCTTGGCGTGCTGCTTCTCCACGGCACGGGCGGACCCCGCGTGCACGGCTTCGTCGTACCGCAGCAGCAGGTCTTCGATCTTCCCGGCGGTGGTGTGGATGTCCGGCTTCGCGGGCTCGCCGGCTGGTTGGGCTGTCACGCGGGCATCGTAACGCCCGTTCAGGCGGCGAACGGGTGTGGCAATGCACACTCAAGACCGCGTCACGTGGTGACCGCCCCCACCACGGCGCCGCTGATCCGCAGCAGCCGGTCGGCCAGCTCCGCGTCGCTGCTGCGGTCGTCGAAGTCGAGCGAGGTGAGGATCCCCTCGATGGTCAGCCGGAACAGGATCCGGGCGGTCCACCGGCGCAGCGCCGGCTCGGTGATCACCGACTCCAGGGCGCGTTCGGCGACCGCCGTGGCGGCGTTGGTGAACTCCGCGGCGTACCCGGAGAACTGGGGTTCCCGGGCCGAGTGCCGGAACAGCAGGGTGAACGCGTGCGGCTCGGCGCGGGCGACCGCCACCAGCGGCTGCACCATGTTCGCCTCGGGGGTGCCGGTGAAGCGCAGCGCCTCGGCGAGGTGGTCCCGGGTGTGGTTCAGCACCGCTTCGTACAGCTGCTGCTTGCCCTCGAAGTGCCGGTAGATGATGAGCCGGGTGACGCCCGCCTCGGCGGCGATGTCGTCCATCGAGGTGGCGGCGTAGCCGCCGGTGGCGAAGGCGCGGGCGGCGGCGGCCAGGATGCTCGCCACCCGCTCTTCACGCTTCATCAGCTTTCGGCCGGTCACCCGTCAGATCAAACCACTTCCGCGGGGGTACGCCGTTTCGCCCGCTTCGGTGTCGCGGGTTCGCTGCGGAACCGCCACCGGGTGTACCCGAAGCCGAGCACCGCCCAGCCGGCGAGCCAGCCGAAGTCGGCGGGGTGCCAGGTGATCCCGGGAGCCCAGGAGCCGTCCACGAAACCGGCCGACAGCAGCGCACCGAGATGCGACAGCGGCAGCGCGTCGCCGAGCCAGCCGATCCAGTCCGGCAGCGCGGCGACCGGGAAGAAGATCCCCGAGATCAGGGTCACCGGCAGCATCACCGCCGACAGCAGCGGCGCCGCCGCATCGCTGCGCGGGATCAGCTGGGCGACCGCCAGCCCGCACAGGCTGATGCTGACCGCGCCGAGCAGGATGCCACCGGCGGCGACCGCCAGCCGTACGGTGTCCAGCTCGGCGTCGTACACCAGTACGCCGAGCGCGACCAGCCCGGCGGACTGCAGCACGATCACCACCACCGTGGCGGCGACCTGTCCGGCGAGGTAGAGCCACAGCGGCAGCGGGGTGGCGGCCAGCCGCTTCAGAGTGCCCCGGTCCCGGCTCGCGGTGACCGCGCCGGCGAGTGTGGTGAAGCCGAGCGTGACCAGACCGAGGGTGATCATGGCGGCGGTGAGCCGGCCGGCGTACCCGGGCTCCTGTCGGTGGTCGCTGATCGCGGCGAGCAGCACCATCAGCACCACCGGGGTGAGCACCCCGGAGAGCAGGGCGCGCGGCGTCCGTACGTAGCTCAGCAGCTGGTAGCGGGTCTGGGTGAGCAGGGTGGACAGGTTACGCATCGGGCGCCTCCGTCAGCGCGAGGTAGATCTCTTCCAGGGTGGGTCGGGTGACGGTCAGCTGGTCCAGCTCGACGCCGTGGTCGGCCGCCCAGCCGGTGAGCTTCGCCAGCTCGGCGGTCGGGGTGTGGGTCCTGATCTCGACCACGCCGTCGTCCGGTGCCGGCCGCGCGGACGGCACCGTCGCCGAGCCGGCCGGGACCAAGGCCGGCAGGTCGGCGGGGGCGCGGAACCGTACGATCGCCTGCCGCAGGTCGTGGCCGCCCAGCGTGGCGGGGTCGCCCTCCGCGACGATCCGGCCGCCGGCGATCACCGCCACCCGGTCCGCCAGCTCGGCGGCCTCTTCCAGGTAGTGGGTGGTCAGCAGCACCGTGGTGCCGGCCGCGGCGAGCGACCGGATCAGCTCCCAGGTACGCCGCCGTACGTGCGGGTCGAACCCGGTGGTCGGCTCGTCCAGGAACACCAGCTCGGGCCGTCCCACCAGCGTCAACGCCAGATCGAGCCGGCGCTGCTGCCCGCCGGACAGCGTGCCGGCGCGTTGCTGCGCGGCGTCGGTGAGCCCGACCTGCGCCAGCAGTTCGCCGGCGGGCACCGGGTGGCGGTAGAGCGAGCCGTACAGCCGCAGGTGCTCGGCGACGGTGAGGTTGGGCTCCACGCTGGTCGCCTGCAGCATCACGCCGATCCGCTCCCGCCATGCCGATCCGGCCCGCTGCGGGTCGTCGCCGAGCACGCGCACCCGACCCGAGTCGCGGTGCCGGTAGCCCTCCAGGATTTCCATGCAGGTGGTCTTGCCGGCACCGTTGGGGCCGAGCACGGCGTACACCTCGCCGGTCTCGACCCGCAGGTCGATGCCGTCGAGTGCGGTGTGGGACCCGTACCGCCGGGTCAGGGCGGTGACGTCGATCGCGGGCATCGCGTCCTCCATTCTGTATACGCCGAAGTGTATACACAGAGATTTACAAAATGCCAGGTGCGCCGGACCTAGGCTGGCGGGGTGGCAGGAGAAGAGGCTGGTGGGTCGCTGCCGGCGGTGCGCGCCGCGCTGGATGCGTTGGCGCTGCGCCGTCAGCTGGTACGCCCCGGCGGGTTCTGGACCGCGGTCGACGTGGTCGCGGAGACCGCGTCCACCAATGCGGAGCTGGCGGCGGCGGCGCGCGGCGGTGCGGCCGAGGGCGCGGTGCTGACCGCCGAGCGGCAGACCGC
>JBOGDF010000492.1:0-3062 GCA_050701635.1 Micromonosporaceae bacterium
GCCACCAGGGTGCCGGCTCACGCCGCCGTGCAAGCCAGGCGTCGGCTCATGGCGCGGCCGCGGCGAGCAGCGCGTCGGCGACGGCGGTGCGCGCGTACAGCACCGAGCGCCGGTCGCGGTGGCCGGTGACCAGGCCGGCGTCGCGTAGCGCGGTGAGGTGCTGGGAGACCCCGCCGGGGGTGATCCCGGTACGCCGCGCCAGCTCGGTGGTCGACGCCGGCGCGTCCAGCTCGGCGAGCAGCAGCGCACGGGACCGTCCGAGCACCGCCGCGACCGCCGCCGGCGACGCCGCGCCGCCCGACTCCCAGAGCGTCGCCACACCGCGCGCCGGATACCGCAGTACGGGCTGCCACGGCTGGACGGTCTTGGAGTAGACCTTGGGCCAGACGTACGCGGAGGGGACCAGCACCAGACCGGTGCCGGTGAGGGTCGCCGCGCGGCGTACGTCGGTGTGGGCGACGCGCAGCTCGTCGCCGTCCCAGGCGATCCCGGGGTGCAGGTCGTTGAACAGCGCGGCGGCGCCGCCCTCGGCGAGCCGGCGGGTGCGGTAGAGCACGTCGCCCTCCAGCAGGGCGCGCAGCCGCGCCCAGTGCGGCGCCAGCGCCAGCTCCCAGTAGGTCTCGATCGCGGCCACCAGCCGGGGCAGGCCGGCGCGCGGGTCGGCGTACAGGGCTTCGACGGTGGGGGAGCGGCGCCACGGCATCCGGTCCAGGCTGTCGCGTACCAGGTCGCTGGGGGTGCGGCGCAGCGCGGCCAGCTCCGCGGCGAGCTCCGGCTCCACTGTGGACGGTGCGGGGGTGAGGAACCCGGGGGTGGTACGCGTACCGGCCGGCACCAGGTCGTACAGCGGTGCCAGCTCGGCGCCCGCGAGCCGGCGGCGTGCCCAGCGCAGCCACGGCAGGTGCAGCGCGTGAGCGCCGGGCTGCCGCAGCGCCCGTACGCTCGCCACCACTTCCCACAGCGGCGAGTACGCGAACCGGGTCGACGCGACGTCGGCCGCGGTGAAGGTCAGCCGGAGCACCTCGTACCCCCGTCAAGATTTAGGTATTTCTAAAACTCTAAGCGCTGAGGCGGTCCCAGGGGAAGCTGGTCGGCAGGTATCACGCAGCGGAAACGGAGACCAGATGCAGCGGCAGGACCTGACCTTCCGGATCGGCGGCGAGCTGCCGGTGCACCGGCTCGGCTTCGGCGCGATGCGGCTCACCGGGTGGGGCCCGCCGGCCGATCCCGCCCCTGCGATCGCGGTGGCGCGGCGTGCCGTGGAGCTGGGCATCGACTTCATCGACACCGCCGACTCGTACGCGCTCGGCGCCAACGAGGAGCTGCTGGCGCAGGCGCTCACGCCGTACCCGCCGGGGCTGGTGATCGCGACCAAGGCCGGCCAGAGCCGCCCCAGCCGCGGCGACTGGGTGCCGTTGGGGCGGCCGGAGTACCTGCGGCAGCAGGCGGAGCTGAGCCGGCGCCGGCTGCGGGTGGAGCGGATCGACCTGTTCCAGCTGCACCGGATCGGCGGTGCCGCTGGCCGACCAGCTGGGCGCGCTGAAGCAGCTGCGCGACGACGGGGTGATCCGCCACATCGGGCTCTCCGAGGTGACGGTGGAGCAGCTCAAGGAGGCGCGCGACGTCGTCGAGGTGGCGAGCGTGCAGAACCTCTACAACCTCACCGACCGCCGGCACGAGCCGGTGCTCGACTTCTGCGCCCAGGAGGGGATCTGCTTCGTGCCGTGGCTGCCGATCGCCGGGGGCCGGCACGCGGAACCGGGCGGCGTACTGGCCGAGGTGGCGGTGGAGCTGGGCGCCACCACCGCACAGGTGTCGCTGGCCTGGCTGCTGCACCGCTCGCCGGTGATCGTGCCGATCCCGGGCACCGGGTCGATGGCCCATCTGGAAGAGAACGCGGCCGCCGCGGCGCTGCGGCTCTCCGACGCGCAGTTCGCCCTGTTGTCCGCGCTCTCCTGAGCCGGGGGTACGGGGCGCGGTCAGCCGACGTCGGGCAGCGGTCCGAAGCGCACCACCGGGCGAGCGGGATCCTGCCCGTCGCCGGGGCCGGGCGGTGTCGCCTTCACGCAGCTGCCGGTGGTCAACCCGCATCGCAGGTACGTCGGCGAGTCGGTGCCGGTCATCACGTACACCACCTGGCGTCCCCAGGCCACGCCGGTGACCTCACCGTCGACATCGAGCAGCCTGGGTTCACCCTCGCGCGCGAGCAGCCGATCGACGTTGGCCACCGCCGGGACGCTGTCGCGCAGCGCCAGCAGGTGGGTGCCGTCCGGCGACACCAACGGCAGCTTCTGGTCCCGTTCCTTGGTCAGGGTCAGACCGGTCTGGCAGCTGCCCTTCACAACGCCGAAGGAGTCGGCGGGATCGAACAGCGCCAGACAGCCCTGTTTCGTCACGCCGACCAGCAGTTTGTCGGCGGCCCGGCCCCCCAGCGGCTCCAGCTCGGCCGCGGCGGCCCTGGCCCGGTAGTCGCCCTGCTCGGGATCCCAGTAGTCGTGCCGCCCGTCGCCGGTACGGATCAGCACGGTGTCCTTCAGCCAGCCGTTCGGAGTGCTGCCCTGCGGCAGCTTGGTGGAGGCGCCTTTGGTGCCGGTCTTGAGCTCCCAGATCGTCACGGTGTCGCCCGCGAACACCGCCGCCATCGTCCCCCGGGTGTTGACGTGCACCCTGGAGGCTCCTTCGGACGTAAGCTTCGCGGTGCCGTCGTCGCCCAGGACGTACTGCGCGGTGGTCGTGCCGTTCATGCTGCGGGTCACCACCAGACCGCCGGGGACCGCCACGACGGTGTTGACCCTGCCGGTATCGGGCAGCTCGATGGCTTTGCCAGCGCGGGTCCGCACCGTGGGCTGCTCTCCGTTGTAGAGCAGGTCCGGCAGGGTCGGCTCGGTGGTGGCGGGATTGTCCTTCGCGCCCGGCGGCGACCCGGTGGACTTCGGCCAGTAGAGGTAGCCCGCGGCGAGCGCCGCGATCAGGATCAGCGCGGCGGCGGCGTACCGCGGCCAGCGCCGTTTCCGCTTGCGGCCGGACCCGTACACCTGACCCGGGGGTACGCCGGGCGACCC
>JBOGDF010000493.1:0-3025 GCA_050701635.1 Micromonosporaceae bacterium
CAGCGCGATCATCGACGTGGCCACACCGGGCACCCGCCCCAGGCCGCGGGCGACGTAGGCGTAGAACGCGCCGGCGTTGGTGACATGCCGACTCATCGCCACGTACCCGACGGAGAACAACGCCAGGACCAGGGCAACCACCACGAACCCGAACGCGATGCCGACCTGGCCGCTGACCGCGTACGCGGTAGTGACCACCCCGGCGATCACCGTGATCGGGGTCGCCGCGGTCATCTGAAAGAACACCACGGCCGGCACGCCGAGCTTGTCCCGTGCCAACGCCTCACCAACCACACCACCCGGATGCGGCGGCGCACCAACAGCATTCAACGCACTTCCTCCTCGCCAACTAGGCTTGCGACAGGCCGCCCGCAGCGGCCCAGGGTTTGTTCAGTGGGTCATCACCGCGTGCCCGATCACCGCCTCGGTGTGCGCGATCAGCGCACCCAACCCGTGCTCAAGCCGCGCGAGCAGTTGTGGCACCGCCTGCGGTGGCTGCTCGTCGTCCCACAGCACGACCGGACCCGCCAACTCCGTGGCCATCGCCATCCCGAGCAGGGTGATGTCGTCCTGATCCATCAGGTGCGGTGAGGCGATGCCCGTCCGCAACACCACCGAGACGTACGCCGCGGTGGTCGCGTCCACCGGCCGGATCTGCCACGCGGGCCGACGTAGCAGCCCAACACGTCGCGGCTCACGACGGCACAGGCCCTGCGCCTCGGCCCGGCTGGCCACCCAATCCGCTGTCTGCGGAGCCAGGGCCCGCAACCACAGATCCAGCGGCTGACCATCCGCCTCGCGGCACACGAGCTGGTACAAGGAACGTTGCAGCGGCTCAGCAGGCACGCCCTCGTACGGCCCATGATGAAGTCCGCCCCCAGCGACCCTCAGCCAGCTCGCCACCACCAGCTCACCGAGCAGGCACCCGGCGAGGCCCAGCCCCAGCGCGCCCGGATGCAAACGAGCCCGCCCGCTGTACTCGTCATGCGCCAACGCCCAGTACCGGTCCGCCAGCAGCCAGAAGTGGCGAGGCCCAGTCACCGCGCATCCCGGCGGAACTGGTACACCACTTTGCGGGAAGCAACATCGACCACCGCCACTGACGTGACCTGCCGGGCCTGCAGCAGTTGCTGGCATCGCACGATCGCGTCGTTGAACACCCCGGCGAGTTGAAGAGCCGATGTGCGGCTGGAACGCCAGATCACCACGTAGTCGCGGACGGTGTCCGTCACTGCGGGTCCGCGCGTGGGATGCCGGTTGAACGATTCCACCTCGTGTGCCGTGTGCGGCCGGCACTGATCGCGTCGCCCGTCGAACCGTGGTGGGGTCGTATCGAGCCCACGCCGTGGGCACAACCAGCCACGTCGGCAGTCGTGGGCGGGGTCGTCAACGAGCCTTCCACGGTGGTGTATCAGGGTCTGGTCGGGTCTGCGACGTGCCAAGCGTGTGGCATCCCTTCGGAGGTCAGGGTGATATGACGGCGGCACCGTTGACAGGGCGATGTGCACTGTGTCTCCTCTCCGGCGCCATGTACGTAGGGCGCGGCACCTGCCCAGGAGCGGACATGTGCCGCGCCCTATCTACGGCGGCGCAGCGATCGGAGACTCCGGTCGTCCGGACCCACCGATGGGGGATTGGCGCCAGCTCCATCGGTGGGCGGCTCTTCCGGCCGCTTCCAGGGTCGTTGCGCCTGACCTAGTCGGGTGCCCAGTGGTGGATCAATCGACGGCTCGAGTTGACCAGGCGCGTACGGCGAGGAGAACCGGATCGACGCGTCAAGGCTGTGAAATCGCGGATGACTGCGTGAGGTCAGGCGTGGCGTTGGGTGACAGGACACGCTGACACGTCGGCCCGAACGGCAACAGCCATGCCGTACCGGATCCGTAACACCGCCGTTGAGCGACGTTGCTAGCTATCGGCGTGCCTCGAGTGCGACTGGACCTGCTTCAACACGTCCACAGCGCAGCCCCAGGACAGCGATACGCCCGCGCCACCGTGTCCGTAATTGTGGATCAGCAGGCTGTGTTCGGTGGTTTCGGTTTCCAGCCTGATCCGCGGTCTGGTCGGCCGTAGCCCTACTCGTTCCTCTAACACGTGTGCGGAGCGCAGCAGGGGCTGTATCTGGGCGCATCTGTCAACGATGGCCTGTGTCGTGGCGGGGTCTGGTTCGCGGCTCCAGTTACCGGGTAGCGCTGTGCCGCCGAGGATGACCGTGTCGCCGTGAGGGAGGTAGTGGGTGAGCTGCTGTGAGGCCCCTGTGTCTTCGCTGAAGAACGTGTCGATGCCGGGGTTGGTCACAACGACTAGCTGGCCGCGGATCGGGTAGATCGCCTCATCGCCAGCTACCTCGCGTGCACCCAGTCCGCTGCAGTTCACGACGACCTCGTGAACTGATGTCAACCCGGTGACGTCCGCGATGTGGTGCCGCTCGACCGTGCCGTGAGCGGCGCGGAGCCTGCCGAGCAGGTAGTCGAGGTAGAGGGGCATGTCGATGACAGGCACGGTGTACCGCCAGCCGGTGCCGAACCCGGGTGGAAGTTCGTCGCTTCGGCACTCCAGCACGTCGGGCAGTCGATGTGTCCAGGCTGGTGGGCCGTCGGCGCTGCGCGAGGCCTCGATGCCGCAGACAGTTCGTACCCCAGTGCCTGGGATGGCAGCCAACTCGGTGAGTGTGGTGAGGGTCTGCCGGCCCCAGGTGTTGACCTTGTCGTGGGGTTCGACGTGGTAGGGGCCCCAGGACGCTCCGGCAGCCAGGGAGGTGCGGCCGGGAATTTCGTCGGCGATGACCGTGGTGCGGTGACCTGCTTCAGCGATGGTGACTGCGGCGGTGAGGCCGATGACGCCGGCACCGAGTACGAGAACGTCGGGGACCGGCATGGTGCCGACCGTAGACGAGGCGGCGAGTCGATTCACGCTGAATGTTGTGTGAGTGCGGCGTACAGGTCCGGAACGAACTCCCCGACCGCCTGGTTGCGTTTGCGCTTGTTGAGGTCGGTGGCGAGCTGCCGGAGAAGGTCGACGCTGC
>JBOGDF010000494.1:0-3019 GCA_050701635.1 Micromonosporaceae bacterium
CCCCGGCGCCACGTCGGCGGCGGCCGGGTCCGCGCCCCGGTCCTCGACCCGGGGCCGAGCCCGCACCGCCGTCCGCCGCCGAGTCGGGTCCGCTGACCCGGGGCGGGCTGACGCGCCGGGTGCCCGGCGCCAACCTCGGCGCCACCGCCAACCCCCGCCGGCGCATGGAGGAGCCGGTGCTACCGCAGTACTCGACGTTGTCCCGGGACCCGGAGCGGGAGCGGGCGTCGCTGGACGCGTACGCGTCCGCCGTGGCGCGGGCGGCCGCCGAGACCGAAGCTGGCCAGGATCACCAGGAAGGATCACCGCAGACCACACCGCGTACTGGGGACGACGCGTGGTCGGCGGGGGCTCACGAGGGGAACCGAGGATGAGTGCAGTGCCGTACGCCAGCGTCGAGGTTCAGAATTTCAACTGGCTGTTGAGTCGATTCACCTCGGACACCGCGGGCGTGATGGAGGCGATCGCGGTGTCCTCCGACGGGCTGCTGATGGCCACCTCCACGAGCGAGAACCGGCAGGACGCCGATCGGCTGGCCGCCATCGCGTCGGCGATCATGAGCCTCGCGGTCGGGGCGTCGCAGTGCTACCCGCTCGGCGACCCGGACAAGATCATCATCGAGCTGACCCAGGGGTACGTGCTGGTCAGCACGATCAGCATCGGCTCGGTGCTGGGCGTGCTCGCCACCAAGCAGGCCAACCTCGGCAACATCGCGTACGAGATGGCCCTGTTCACCAACCGCGCCGGCGCGGTCCTGACCCCGCAGCTCATCGAGGAGCTCAAGCTCAACGTCGGAATGTGATCCGCGGTGGAACAGCGACCTGAGTCGGAGCCGCCGCCACTGGTGCGGCCGTACATCCCTGCCGAGGGCTCGCCGCATCTCGCGGGAGGGCCCGGGACCGGGCCCCGCGAGGGGAGCGCGCGGCACGCCGACGGCGTCAACACGCTCCGGCCGTACCTGTTGACCTCGGGGCGGGTACGCCCGATCGACGAATCGCTGGAGATCGAGGCTCAGGTGACCGCCACGCCCCAGGGGCTGGCCAGTGTGCACCGGCTCGCGTTCGAACACCGGGACATCGTGCGGCTCTGCACGGTGCCGGTGTCGGTGGCGGAGGTGGGTGCACGGCTCGGGTTGCACATCGGCGTGGCCCGGGTGCTTGTCGGAGATCTGGCCGCGCTGGGCTACCTCGCCGTACTGCGGCCGCGGGCGGGACTGCACCGCGATGTCGACACCATCGAGAGAGTGATCCGTGGACTCGAATCAATTCGCTGAACAGCCTGGTGGGGCCGGGGCGCCGGAGGGCGCGCTGCCGGCGGCGCCGCGTCGCGCGCCGATGCCGGTCAAGATCGTCGTCGCGGGCGGCTTCGGGGTCGGCAAGACCACCTGCGTGGGCGCGATCTCGGAGATGGTGCCGCTGCGTACCGAAGCGGCGATGACCGACGTGGCGGCCGAGATGGACCGTACCGGCATCGTGCCGGAGAAGACCACGACCACCGTGGCGCTCGACTTCGGCTGCCTGACCATCGACTCGGAGATGAAGCTTTACCTCTTCGGTACGCCGGGGCAGGACCGCTTCGGGTTCATGTGGGACGACATCGTGACCGGGGCGCTGGGCGCCCTGGTGATCGTCGACACCCGCCGGATCGACGACTGCTATCCGGCGGTCGACTACTTCGAGCAGGCGGAGCTACCGTTCGTGGTCGCGGTCAACCTGTTCGACGGGGAGCTGGCGCACGACCTGGAGGACGTACGGTGGGCGCTCGCGATCGGTGAGCGTACCCCGTTGGTGACGTTCGACGCTCGGGACCGGATATCGGTACGGGACGCCCTGCTCGCGGTGCTGCGCCGCGGGCTGACCGAGGCTCGGGCGGCCGCGGAAGAACCGGGCGAGCCCGACAATCGGGTAACGGCGAGCTGACGGGCAGTTATAACCCAATTGGGTCACGGTCTGATGGGTGACGAATTTGCGTCATGACCTCATACTGGTCGTAATTTTAACTTCAACGACACAGGTTCTTTACAGCGGGAGGAGGGGCGATGGCACCGCGACCGGTCGTACAGGAGCGTACGGACGTCAGCTGCGAAGCCAGGACGCTGTACGCGCTCGCCAGCACGATGCTGTGGCCCGTGATGTCGTACTTCCCGCTGAACCAGTGGACAATTCCGCTGTTCAGGCTGCTGGAGACCGCCGCGGTGTTCCGCCCCGCTCCGGCGTGGTCGCGCACCGAGCCGGTGCGGCTCGACGGCTTCGACGCCGAGTGGGTGTACGCCGACGGGGTCGCCGACGACGGCGTGGTGCTCTACTTCCACGGCGGCGCGTTCCTGTTCTGTGGCCCGGCCACCCACCGCCCGGCCGTGGCGTGCATGTCGCGCGCGAGCGGGATGCCGTTCCTGTCGGTGGCGTACCGGCAGCTGCCCGAGGTGCCGGTGACCGGCTCGATCGCCGACTGCCTGACGGCGTACCGGTACCTGCTCACCCAGGGGTACTCCCCGGAGCAGATCGTCTTCGCCGGCGACTCCGCCGGGGGCTACCTGTCGTTCGCCACCGCACTGCAGGCGGTCGCCGAAGGGCTGCCGGCGCCGGCCGCGATCGTCGCGATCTCGCCGTGGCTGGACCTGGACTGCGAGGCCAAGCTGGCGCACCCCAACCGGCGGCGGGACGCGTACGCCCCGGTGAAGCGGCTGGAGCCGCTGGTCCACATGCTCACCGACGGGGTGGTGCCGCTGGATCCGCTGCTGTCCCCGGTCAACCACGACCTGTCGGTGCTGCCGCCGTCGCTGCTGATCGCCGCCGAGCCGGAGATGCTGCGCTGCGACAGCGAGCTGATGGCGCAGCGGCTGGCCGCGGCCGGCGTACCGGTCACGCTGCAGCTCTGGGACGGCCAACTGCACGCGTTCCCGATCATGGTCGGCGCGGTCCCGGAGGCGAAGCAGGCGATCCTGGAGGTCGGCAGCTTCGTACGCCGGATGGTCGACGCCGCCGCGACCCCGGTCGCCAAGGCCTCCTGAGCCCCGCCC
>JBOGDF010000495.1:0-3016 GCA_050701635.1 Micromonosporaceae bacterium
GCGTCGCTCGGCTCGGCGGTCGCCGCCGGAGTCGCGGGACCGGCCACCGGCGTAGCCGTGGAGCTGGCGGTCGAGCCGGCCAGCGCCTCGGCACCGTCGCGCTCGGCCTGCCCGCGCAGCGAGACCGCTTCCGTCGGTGTCACCACCGGAGGCTTGTCCGACGGCTGCCGCTTGCCGAACCCGTTGTACGGCGCCATCGGTGGCCGCTTCACCACCCGGGCCGCGATCCGCGCCATGTCGTCGCGGGTCACGGTCTCCTTCTCCATCAGCTCCAGCACGAGGTTGTCCAGCACGTCGCGGTACTCGACGAGAATCTCCCACGCCTCGTCGTGCGCCAGCTCGATCAGCGAGCGCACCTCGGCGTCGATGTCGGCGGCGATCGAGTCGGAGTAGTCGCGCTGGTGGCCCATGTCGCGGCCCAGGAACGGCTCGGAGTCCTTGGTGCCGTATTTCACGGCGCCCAGCTTCGCGCTCATGCCGTACTCGGTGACCATCGCGCGGGCCAGGTTGGTGGCCTTGTCGATGTCGTCGCCGGCGCCGGTGGTGGGCTCGTGGAACACCAGCTCCTCGGCCGCCCGGCCGCCCAGGGCGTACGCCAGGGTGTCGACCATCTCGGAGCGGGTCTGGTTGTACTTGTCCTCGGTGGGCAGCACCAGGGTGTGCCCCAGCGAACGGCCACGCGGCAGGATCGTCACCTTGTGTACGGGCGCCGAGTGCGGCAGCGCCCACGCCACCAGAGCGTGCCCGCCCTCGTGGTACGCGGTGACCTTCTTCTCCTTCTCGCTCATCACCCGGGTACGCCGCTCGGGGCCGGCGATCACACGGTCGATCGCCTCCTCGAGGGACTCGGTGTTGATCGCCTTCTTGTTGAACCGGGCGGTCAGCAGCGCCGCCTCGTTGATCACGTTGGCCAGGTCGGCACCGGTGAATCCGGGCGTACGCCGTGCCAGCGTGTCCAGCTCGACGCCGGGCTCGAACGGCTTGCCCTTGGCGTGCACCTGCAGGATCGCCTTGCGGCCCTCCATGTCGGGGCGGTCCACGGCGATCTGCCGGTCGAACCGGCCCGGCCGCAGCAGCGCCGGGTCGAGGATGTCGGGCCGGTTGGTGGCGGCGATCAGGATCACGCCGCCCTTCACGTCGAAGCCGTCCATCTCGACCAGCAGCTGGTTGAGGGTCTGCTCCCGCTCGTCGTGCCCGCCGCCAAGACCAGCACCGCGGTGCCTCCCTACGGCGTCGATCTCGTCCACGAACACGATCGCCGGGGCGTTCGCCTTGGCCTGGTCGAACAGGTCGCGTACCCGGCTCGCGCCGACACCGACGAACATCTCCACGAAGTCCGAGCCGGAGATCGAGTAGAACGGCACCCCCGCCTCGCCGGCCACCGCGCGGGCCAGCAGCGTCTTCCCGGTGCCGGGCGGGCCGTACAGCAGGACGCCCTTCGGGATCTTGGCGCCGAGCGCCTGGTACTTCGCCGGATTCTGCAGGAAGTCCTTGATCTCGTGCAGCTCCTCGATCGCCTCTTCGCAGCCCGCGACGTCGGCGAACGTGGTCTTCGGGGTGTCCTTGGTGATCAGCTTGGCCTTGGACTTGCCGAAGTTGAGCACCCGGCTGCCGCCGCCCTGCATCTGGCTCATGAACAGCAGCAGCAGGATCACGACCACCACCACCGGCAGCAACGTGATCAGGATCGTGACGAAGACGCTCTCTTCGCTGACCTCGACGTTGTACGCGATCCGGTTGTCGTCCAGCTGCTTCTGCAGCTCATCGGTGGACTCCGCGGGGAACGACGCCTGGATCTTCTTCGAGCCCTTGACTGCGTTCTTCAGGTCGAGGCTGAGGACCTGTTCCTTGTCCTCGAGCTGGGCTTTCTTGACGTTGCCCTGCTCGATCTGGGCCAGGACGACGGAGGTGTCGACCTTCTTGTAGTCGGGCTCACCCGTGAACAGGGTGCTGAGCAGCAGCGCACTGAGGATCACCAGTACGACCCAGAACAGTGGCTTGCGGAAGAATCGCGTGCGTTCCATGCTCTTGCGGGCTCCGGCGCCCGACCCTCCTGATCTCACACCATCGTTACGCCCTCGCGGCCACCGCGCGCATGTCCTTGCGCGTCGTGCCCGGCCGCGTGAACCCGGACTTGAAGCGGATATTTGACGGTACACCGTGCATGCGCGTACCGCCGAGCCGGCGTCGCCGCTCTCAGCCGGTTCACAGCCACGCGTACGTTACGAGCGGTTATACACCTCTGGTTTGAGGACCGCGACGTACGGCAGCTCGCGGTACCGCTCGGCGAAGTCGAGCCCATACCCGACCACGAACTCGTTGGGGATGTCGAAGCCGATGTAGCGCACCGGGACGTCGACCTTCACCGCCTCCGGCTTGCGCAGCAGCGCCACCACCTCGACGGAGGCGGCGTTGCGGCTGGCCAGGTAGCGCAGCAGCCATGACAGGGTCAGCCCGGAGTCGACGATGTCCTCCACCACGATCACGTGGCGCCCGGCCACGTCGCGGTCCAGGTCCTTGAGGATCCGTACGGTGCCCGACGAGGTCGAACCCTGGCCGTACGACGTCACCGCCATGAACTCCAGCTCGGTGGGCAGGCCCAGCGCGCGGGAGAAGTCGGCCATGAACATGAACGCGCCCTTGAGGATCCCGACCAGCAGCAGGCCGTCCTTGTCGGCGTAGTCGGCGGCGACCTGTTTTGCCAGCTCAGTGATCTTCTCGCGGATCTCTTCTTCGCCCACGATCACGCGATCGATGTCGCCCTCGTACCAGCTGCCGTCAGCCATGGCCACAGCCTGCCCGATGCCGTCGATCTCGGCCACACCGGGGTCCGGCCCGGTCACCCCACCGGGTCGCAGATCAGCCTTCCGGCGGTACGGCGTACCCGCAGGTCACCGGGGAGGTGCACCGGGCCCTGGCCGGACCAGGCGACCAGCAGCGCGTCCAGCGCGTCGACGTGGCGGGCGGACAGCGCCGAGCCCGGGCAGCCCAGGGAGCGCGCCCACCGGTGCAGCAC
>JBOGDF010000496.1:0-3007 GCA_050701635.1 Micromonosporaceae bacterium
CTGGCGGCCCGGTCACCCCCTCCGAGGACCGGGCCGCCAGCGTGATCCCCCCCCCTACTGAGGAGCCGGTGCCGTCTGGCCGGTGAGCCGAGCGAGCAACGCCTGTTGCTCGGGGCTTAGCGCGGCAGGAGGCTGAGGGGCAGCCACGGGCGCGGCCGGCTGCGGTGCCGGTGCGGCCTGTGGCGGGACGGGAGCCGCCGGGGGTACCGGGGTGGGCGCGGGCTGCGGCGCAGCGACCGGCTGAGCGACCGGAGCCGCACCGTCGGGCCGCCGGTACACCACCCGGTAGAGCTTCGCCGGGTTCATCCCAGCGCCGCTCGGGCGTGTGCCGGTCAGCGTTACCTGGATAACCGCGCCCTGCTCGGGCGGACCTTCCGGGGCGCCGGCCTCAGCCATCGCGCGAGCCAGCTCGTCGCGCGCCTGGCCCTTCACGTACCACTGCGCCAGCCCATCCGGGTACGCCGGACTCGGCTCCATCTGCAGCGGCACCTTCATGACCAGCTTCGGCCGGCCGTCCCGGAAGAATGCGGGCCGTCCGGTTGCCTGCTCGGTCTGCTGCTCAACGTCGCCGTTGGTGATGGGACGCGTCACGATGCCGACGTAGGACTGCCCGGCCGCCTCGAACTTGAGCGACGCCCCGCCGCCGGTGCTCGGCTGGCTGTAGAAACCATCGAGGGTGCCCGGTGCGGGCGCCGGCGGGGCAGGGGCGTACTGCGGCTGCGGCGCGTACTGCTGCGGGGCCGGAGCCTGGGGGTAGGGCTGATACTGAGCCGGCGGCGGTGCCTGAGGCATCGGCGGGGCCAGGTGTTGCGGCTGCTGTGGGTACATCGACTGCCCTTCTACTGCGAAAGGTACGAAACGGGTCTATTCAGTTGTTTTTCACGTTCCCGGGGCAGCCGGCTTGGCCGTCCCGGGCAGCTTGGGGTCGGTAGAATGGGCAGAAGTAGCAGTCGTCGTCGCTCGGCGTTGCCGGGATCTGCATCAGGTCGATGGCGCTCGCGGCGACCAGCTCGGCGGCCCGAGCCCGGTACGCGGTCTGCTGGAACACCTCGGCGAGTAGCTCGTCATCGGCGGGCGTGTACTCGCGCTCCCAGACGTACAGCCCGTCCAGGCTGCCCGCGGTGCGCGGGTACGCGGCCAGGGCCACGCGCCGCACCGGCAGGCCGAGGTTGCGATACCCGCGCCCGTAGAGCAGCAGCTGCACCACGTAGTGCCGTGGGGGTTCCTTCCGGACCTTCGCCATGCTGGTTTCGCCGAGGAACTTGTGATCCACCACAGCCTGCTCGTCAGCGTCGTACAGGTCGGCGGTGCCGGGGTGGTCGTCGTCCGGGTACACCCGCTGCTCGGCGACAAACCGGGGCCGGCCGTGGCGGGCGTTCCACGCGGTGAACGCGTCGGCCGCCCACGCGTGGCAGGCGGTCCCGACGATCGACGGCCAGGGGTCGGTGACGTGGTTGGTGCGCGGTACGCCGGCCATCTTCCCGACCACTTGCCGGTCGCAGGCGTGCCCCAGCTCGGACGGCCCGAGGTGGACCTGCAGCGAGCGCGGCGCCCGCGCGGCGTACTCGTGCACCACCCGGCGCAGCTCGGACGCGTACCGGCTGGCCCACGGGCTCGACCCGTTCAGCGGGGCCGGCGCGGCAGCCATGAACTCGACGGGGGTGCTCACGACGACACCCGCCGCAGATCCCAGTAGGTCGACTGCTTGGCGTACCGCACGTACGTCTCGGGCTGCTCGGCCTTGAGCCGCTTGGTGTCGATCCGCCACGAGGTGACGGCCTTCATCCGGAGTGGCTGCTGTAGCCCGCTCGACGCCAGCTCGACCCGCTCGGTGGTCACTGCGGCCGACAGCTCGGCCTTTATCCCGTCCGTGACCATCTTCAGGTGAGCGTCGGCTGCCTCGGCGGCGGCCCTGGCGTCGTCGTACAACGCGGCGAGCTGGTCGAGCCGGCTGCCGGGCTTCGGGGTGACTGGGGTGGTCGTCATGCGGGGGTCTCCTGGATCGTGGGGGTACGCCGTCGCCAATGAGTCAAGGTCTGGGGGTCGCCGGACGCCCCGTAGATCACCCCGGCCTGTATCCGCCCCCGCGGCGGGCTGGCGTCCGCCCATGCCCGGCACGCGGCCAACGCCGGGCAGGACGCGCAGATACGCGTGGCGGCGGCGATCCGGCTGTACACGTGGATCAGGGCGTGGTCGGGGAGCTGACCAACACGGGGCGGCAGGTCCCACGCGTCGGGGCAGGTGGCGCAGGGCACGGGGGCATCCGGCCAGTCGGCGTGCCGGGGGGCCGTCACGGCCGGCCCCCCGCCGCATCGGTGTATCGCTCGGCCAGCGCAGCGAACGTGTCGGCGTCGTCGACGCCCATCTCGTACCCGACGTCCGGGTGCTGCGGGAACAGCGTGTACACCGACGCCCAGACGCAGTCCAGGCAGGTGCCGCATGCACATCCGGTGATGTCGGCGTCGTCGCCGCCCTGCTGTCTCATGCCCCTGGTCAACACGCCGCGCAACCAGAACAGCCCGGCCAGCGATGACGTCAACAAGGAGCCGACCACCAGGACAGCGCTGGCCACGGCGGCGATCTGCCAGAACGCCGTCACGGGTCACCTCCCGCATCCGAGTTGACGTGCGCCGGCTGTCGCCGGAATCGCACGAAGCCTTCGACGGCTCCGGCGCGCTCGACGCTGCCGCCGAGCCCGCCGAACCCCATCGGTTGCCCGCGCTCGGGTTGCGTCGCCTCCCATGCGGTGAGCGCGACGCCGAGCAGCGCGCTGGCGCTCGCGCCGTCGTCGGACACTTCGACGACGTGCCCGCCGGCTGAGATCTTGAGCTGACTCATGAGACCACCTCGGCGGGGACCCGGGGCAGCAGCAGCCGTACGCCGGTCACGATGCCTGCCCTCCACGGCGGGCGGCCCGGGGCCGAGGTCGGGTCAGGCGTGCTCATGCCGCCACCGCCTCTAGCAGCGCGTGCCGCGGCGCATACGCCTCACGGAGCCAGTCAGGTGC
>JBOGDF010000497.1:0-3005 GCA_050701635.1 Micromonosporaceae bacterium
GACGAACACCGCACCGGCATCCTCCACCGGCGAGGCTCCGACGTGCTGCGCACCGTGCCCGCCGCAGAGCGGCGCCGCCCGGCCGCCCAGGACCTGCGTGAGGTGCTCGCGGCGGCGGCCTCGTGAGCAGTCCACCACCACACCGCATCCGCACCGTCGAGCCCCACACCCACGAACTCTTCACACCGCAGGCCACCCGCACCGCGCTGGCCGCCGCCTGCAGACAGGCCGGCCTCGACCCGACTGACGCGACCCTGCTGCGGCACCAGACCGCCGCCGTGTACCACCTGGCACGACACCCCGTCGTCGTCAAGATCCACCGACCCGAACAGGCAACCGACCACGTCGCGCGCGCCGTCGCGCTCACCAGATGGCTCGCCGCCGAAGGGCTACCCACCGTCACACCCGCCGCGATCCCGCAGCCCGTCGAGGTGGCGGGCTGCGCCGTCACGTTCTGGCGCCACCTGCCCCAACCCGCCGACCGCCCTGTCACCGCCGGCCATCTCGGTGCGCTGCTACGCCACCTGCACCAGCTGCCAGCACCGCCGGTCACGCCGCGCACCCTCGACGCGCCCCGAGCGATCCTCCGGTCCCTGCTGGCCAGCCGCATCCTCACCGACGACGAGCGCCAGTTCCTCACCACCCACGCCGAGACCGTCTTCCGGCGCATGAACACCGTCAATTACACGCTGCCCCCGGGCCTCATCCACGGCGACCCTCAGCACCGCAACGCCCTCTGGGACGGGCCCACACCGGTCCTCGCCGACTGGGACAGCGCCGTTGCAGGGCCACGCGAATGGGACCTGGCCACCGTCGAGGTCCACTGCCGCCGGTTCGGGCACCCCGACACCGAATACCGCGCCTTCGCCGACGCCTACCACCACGACATCCGACAGTGGCCCGGCTTCCCGGCGCTGCGCGACCTACGAGAACTGCGAATGATCACCACCAACGCACGCAAGTCCCCACCCGGCACCCCAGCCGCGGCGGAGGTCCACCGCCGGATCACAGCTCTACGACAGCAGCGTCACGACGCACGGTGGCGCATCCTGTAGGTCGACATCCTTGCAGAGAGCCATCCGTGGGGCGGCCAGCGCGGAATTGAATCGCCGGCTCGGGTCCGGCCGCCCACGGTGTCCTCATGCG
Organism: Micromonosporaceae bacterium; assembly: GCA_050701635.1. Classification (GTDB taxonomy): domain Bacteria; phylum Actinomycetota; class Actinomycetes; order Mycobacteriales; family Micromonosporaceae; genus WHSM01. Next base: position 1,147 of record JBOGDF010000497.1, read on the forward strand.
GATCCGAAGGCTCACCTCGGCGGACGTTGAACAACTGGTGACGGCCTTCGCCGCGGCGGCGTGGCCCGGCAAGGACGCCGCCCTGTACCGGCGCTACCTGGATGAACAAGCCGCAGGCACCCGCGTGGTGTTCGTCGCGGAAACCGAGCACGAACGGGACCTTCCCGGGTACGTGTGCGTGATGTGGTCCAGCCGCTACCACCCCTTCCGCGTCGCCGGCATCCCGGAGATCATGGACTTCAACGTCCTCCCGTCCCACCGCCGCCGAGGCGTAGGGCACGGCGTTGCTGGACACGGCCGAGGCATTGATCGCCGAACGGGCCACGGCTGCCGGTCTCGGATGCGGGCTGTACGCCGACTACGGCCCGGCGCTGCTGCTCTACCTCAAACGCGGATACCTGCCAGACGGCCGCGGCGTGGTGTACGACGCCTCGAGCGCCTGTTTGCGTCGTCTGACCGCCACACGAAGCGACCATAACCCGCGGCGCCCGGCCGCACGCCTTCGCGGGAGCGGCACCGGTGCGGCATACGACGATTCCTGGGCGTGGGAAGTGTTGGCGGCGCAGTATGGGCGGGTGACGGCAAGCGCACGTCGACCGGCAGCGGGGGTGCAGCCGCCGCCTTTGGTGTCCTGCCCGGACTGCGGCGGTCTGACTCTTCGGCTGGCTGACTGCCTGTGCCGCGCGCATGGAGACGAGTTCATCATCGAGGAGATCCGGCACGCTGGTGGCCGGGGGCGTCCGTGGCCGGACTGCGAGGTGTGCGGCGGGTCCGGCAGCGTCGCACGCCGGTGCGGAACCTGCCGGGGTGGTGGCCGGGTACGCGCTCAGATGGTGGTGTCGGTGGCCAACCTCGACACCGGTGCGGTCGCCTCGGCCGAGGTGGCCCCGGACACGGCGGAGCCGGTGTTGCGGTCGTGGGGTGAGGCGACGATCGACCTGACGCCTACGGTGCGCGACCTCGCGGCGCGGGTCGGCGCGACCTGCGTGTACGACCGGTTCGACAGTCGGCGGCCGTTGGACGAGTTCGAGGTGCGGATCGGCAAGGAGTGGGACCCGTCGTGGCCGGCGGCCAGCCGGGAAGGCGTGATCGCCGCGGGTTTGGCGCGGCAGTCGACGCTTGGCCGGTGGCGGATCTTCGTCGCCTCCAGCGCTGATCCGCCGCAGCGGGTTGATCCCGACCGGCGGCTGGCGGAGCTGTGCGCCGCCGCGTGGGCGTTGTGCCTGGACCTGGTGGTCGAGTGTAGAGAGATCCGACCCGCCCCAGGTCGGCTGCGGTTGGGGTGGTCGTGGGACGTGCGGCTGCAGGCGCCTGGGGCGGCCGTACCATCGAGGCTGTCGTTGGTCGCTGTGGCCGGCCGCGACCTGGCCTCGACGCTTTGCCGCAGCGACCTTCGGCTGCTGCTCGCCGAGTGCGTCACCTCGCCGGTGGCTGCGCCGGCCCGATGGATACGCCCCGGCTCCGACCCGCCAGCCGCCGCCTCTGCCGTGGTGGCGGGCTCGGCGCGGCGGCTGCAGGACGCTATCGCCGACTGCGGGTCGGATGGGCCGGGGGCGATCGCGGCGTGGCGCAACGAGGAGTGGCACATCAGCCGCGTCGAGGCCGTTGGTGAGGTCGAGGTGCTCTCCCAGCACAGCACCGGGCAGGTTGGCGTGCAGCGCGTCGCCCAGTACCGGGCCGCGCAATCGCCGCCCGTGCCCGACTGGGACGGCGGGCCGATCCCGGAGCAGCCGTGTCCGCGCTGCGCTGCGGGCAATGGGTGGGAGCCGTGCGTGTGCCGGATCGGCACCGGCGACCTGATCGACCTCGGCCCACCCGACCCGGACTGTCAGGCCTGTTCCGGCGCGGGTATGCAGCCC
>JBOGDF010000498.1:0-2973 GCA_050701635.1 Micromonosporaceae bacterium
GCCGCGCCGGGCCGTGCCCCCGCGGCCAGGCCACGCGCCACCCGGGTGATCGCCGCCCGCAGGGTGCGCATCGCGGGCAGGTCGCGCGGCGTCGCCCTGACCGAGTCCAGCTCCAGGATCAGCGCCAGCCAGCGGGACAGCTCCCCGGCGGTGTGGACGATCTCCCAGACCGCGTACTCCCCCTCGCCGCCGGTGTGGGTGAAGTCCAGCGACGGCCGGCCGGTGCGGAACCGGCGGCGCAGTGCGGGCGGCAGCTCTTCTCGACGTTGCACAACACCACTTTAACCGGTTACGTTGTTCGCATGACAGTCACCACGCACCTCAATCCCGAGTCCCTGCACAAAAGCCCCGCCTTCACCCAGGTGGTACGCGTCTCCGCCGCCGCCGACACCATCTACATCGGCGGGCAGAACGGCGTCGACGCCTCCGGCGAGGTGGTCGGCCCCGACCTCGCCAGCCAGTCCCGCCAGGCGTTCCGCAACCTGCAGGAGTGCCTCAAGGCCGCCGGCGCCGGCATCGAGCACGTCGTGAAGTGGACCATCCTGGTACGCGAAGGCCAGCCGCTGCAGGAGGGCTTCGCCGCCTTCGGCGAGGTGTGGGGAAGCCGCCCCAACCCGCCCGCTATCACGATGGCGTACGTCGCCGGGCTCGGCGTACCGGGGGCCGTGGTCGAGATCGAAGCCGTGGCCGCCGTACCGGCCTAGGGCATATCCTGCCGATCTTCAGTCGGCTGCGACGGGCCCAGACGACGACCGGCGGCGTTGCAGAACCGTCCGGATACAACACCGGTATCCGGACGAACCTGCGCCTTGCCGGACGCCGCCTGGATCCCGTCTCGCTCGACCAAGATCGACAGGACACGCCCTAGGGCACCCGACCCCGGTCACGAGGAGCGGCTGCCGTGCTCCACACAGGTGGCGTGCCAGCCGACCGGCAGCACCTGCACCTTCATCCGGCGCCGGCAGTACGGGCAGAACCGTGGTGGCTCCAGGTCGCGGGCTCGCGTACACCCGGAATGGTCTTCGGTGAGCGCGCCGCCGCAGCGGTCGCACCAGCGCGGATCCATCTCAGATGGTCGCGTTCAGCGCCTTGACCGGCATCTTGAGCTCCTTGAGCAGCTCCAGGTCGGCGTTCGCCGGGCGCCCCAGCGTGGTGAGGTAGTTGCCGACGATCACCGCGTTGATGCCGCCCAGCAGCCCGTCGCGGGTGCCGAGGTCGCCGAGGGTGATCTCGCGGCCGCCGGCGTACCGCAGGATGGTCTTCGGGAGCGCCAGCCGGAACGCGGCGATGGCGCGCAGCGCGTCGCGGGGCTCCACCAGCGGGCGGTCGCCGAGCGGGGTGCCAGGGCGCGGGTTGAGGAAGTTGAGCGGGACCTCGTGCGGGTCCAGCTCGGCGAGCTGGCCGGCGAACTCGGCACGCTGCTCCAGGGTCTCCCCCAGCCCGAGGATGCCGCCGCAGCACACCTCCATGCCGGATTCCCGGACCATCCGCAGGGTGTCCCAGCGCTCCTCCCAGCTGTGGGTGGAGACCACGTTCGGGAAGTACGAGCGGCAGGTCTCGAGGTTGTGGTTGTAGCGGTGTACGCCCATGTCGACCAGGTCGTCGACCTGCTCCTGGGTGAGCATCCCGATCGACGCGGCGACGTTGATCTCGACGGCTTCCTTGATCGCCTTCACGCCTTCGCGCATCTGCGTCATCATGCGCTCGTCGGGGCCGCGTACCGCCGCCACGATGCAGAACTCCGACGCGCCGGTCGCCGCGGTCTGCTTCGCCGCCTCCACCAGCTCCGGGATGTTCAGCCAGACGCTGCGTACGGGCGAGGAGAACAGGCCCGACTGGGAGCAGAAGTGGCAGTCCTCGGGGCAGCCACCGGTCTTCAACGACACGATGCCTTCGACCTCGACGTCCGGGCCGCACCAGCGCATCCGTACCTCGTGGGCCAGCGCGAGCAGGGCTTCGAGCTGGTCGTCGGGCAGCTGCAGCACCTCCAGGACGTCGGCCGCGTCGAGCCCGCGTCCCTGCTCCAACACCTGCTGCCGCGCCCGGGTGAGGATGTCGGCCACTCTTGCCTCCTGTGCGTCGCCGAGATTGTGACGACCCTACAAGACCAGGTGTGGGTAGTCTCCAAGCCGTGACGAAGGCGGACTGGGAGACAGAGCTGCGACGGCAGGCCGGCGTACGGGCTCGTGCGGGTCTCACCCGGAATCTACGGGTACGGGACGCAGCCGACCCGATGATCGACCTGGCCGGCAACGACTACCTGGGGCTGTCCCGGCACCCGTCGGTGGTCGCCGCCGCCAGCGAGGCGCTGCACCGGTACGGACTCGGCGCCAGCGGATCCCGGCTGGTACGCGGCACCACCACCGAGCACGCCGCGCTGGAGCGGGACCTGGCGGCGCATCTGGGCTGGCCCACCGCGCTGGTCTACTCGTCCGGCTACCTGGCCAACCTGGGCGCGCTGCGGGCGCTGGTGCAGCCCGGCACCACCGTGGTCAGCGACGCGCACGCGCACGCCTCGCTGATCGACGGCTGCCGGCTCGCACGCGGGCAGACCGTCGTGGTGCCGCACGCGTCGGTCCCCGACTTCCGGCGGGCCCTGGAGGCGGCGCCCGGCCCCGCCGTGGTGGTCACCGAGTCGATCTACTCGGTGGACGGCGATCTGGCGCCACTGGCCGAGCTGCACGCCGCCTGTGTGGCGTACGACGCGGTGCTGGTGGTCGACGACGCGCACGCGCTCGGCGTACTGGGGGACGCCGGAGCCGGCGGAGTGGCGGCGGCCGGGCTCGCAGGGGCGCCGAACCTGGTGGTCACCGCGACGCTGTCGAAGGCGGTCGGCGGCTCCGGCGGGGTGATCGCCGGCCCCGAGTCGCTGTTCCGGCACCTGGTCGACACCGGCCGTACGTTCATCTACGACACCGCGCTCCCCCCGGCGGTCGCCGCCGGCGCCCGCGCCGGGCTGGCGCTGCTGCGCGA
>JBOGDF010000499.1:0-2919 GCA_050701635.1 Micromonosporaceae bacterium
GGATCGCGCCGGGCGCAGCTCACCACGGTGGCGCCGGCGCGCAGGAACGCCCGGCTGATCCCGGCGCCCACGCCGCGCCCGCCGCCGGTCACCAGCACCACGGCGCCGTCCAGGCCGTCGGTCACGCCACCTCCCAGGTCTCGGCCAGCGCCGCTCAGTGCTGGCTCCCCAGAGCGCGCTGGCTCTCCAGATCGGGCGCTGCTAACGTACCAAGCAATCGCTTGGTTTGGCAGTTCTGTTGACCAGCAGAGTGGAGAGCATGAGCGTCACGACGAACCTGAGGGACGACGGGGTCGTGGTCGTCACCGTCGACTACCCGCCGGTGAACGCGATCCCGGTCCAGGGGTGGCACGACCTGGCCGCGGCACTGCGGGTCGGCTCCGACGCCCGGGCGGTGGTGCTGCGCGCGGTGGGGCGCGGCTTCTGCGCCGGCATCGACATCAAGGAGGTGCAGCGCGACGGCCACGCCGCGCTGGTCGGCGTCAACGCCGGCTGCGCCGCCGCCTTCGCCGCGGTGTACGACTGCCCGGTGCCGGTGGTCGCGGCGGTGCACGGGTTCTGCCTCGGCGGCGGGGTCGGCCTGGTCGGCAACGCCGACGTCGTGGTCGCCTCCGAGGACGCGCGCTTCGCGCTGCCCGAGGTCGACCGCGGTGCGCTGGGCGCGGCGACCCACCTGGCGCGGCTCGTACCGCAGCATCTGATGCGCACCCTCTACTACACCGCGGGCAGCGTCACGGCGGCCGAGCTGCACCACCACGGCTCGGTGTTCCGGGTGGTACCGCGGCCGTCGCTGGACGCCGCCGCGCTCGAGGTGGCGGGCGCGATCGCGGCGAAGGACCCGCGGGTGATCCGGGCGGCGAAGCAGGCGCTGAACGGCATCGACCCGCAGCACGTACACCGCAGCTACCGGTACGAGCAAGGCTTCACCTTCGAGCTCAACCTGCTCGGCGCCGGCGACGAGGCCCGCGCGGCGTTCCTGTCCGGGGACAGTCATGCCGGATAAGCGGATGACCGCCGAGGACGTCGTCGGCGAGCTGGCCGACGGGATGACCATCGGCATCGGCGGCTGGGGGTCACGGCGTAAACCCATGTCCCTGGTGTACGCGCTGCTCCGCTCGTCGCTGCGCGACCTGACCGTGGTGTCGTTCGGCGGGCCCGACGTGGGGCTGCTGTGCGCCGCGGGGAAGGTCCGGCGGGTGGTGTTCGGGTTCGTGTCGCTGGACTCGATCCCGTACGACCCGTGGTTCCAGCGGGCCCGCCAGGACGGCACGATCGAGGTCCGGGAGTACGACGAGGGCATGGTCGTCGCCGGGCTGCGCGCGGCCGCCCAGCGGCTGCCGTTCCTGCCGATCCGGGCCGGGCTCGGCTCCGACGTCCTCACATGGGACCCGTCGCTGCGGACTGTCCGGTCGCCGTACCCCGACAGGGAGGAGCTGGTCGCGATGCCGGCGCTGCCGCTGCACGCCGCACTGGTCCACCTCAACCGCGCCGACGCGGGCGGCAACGCGGCGTACCTGGGGCCGGACCCGTACTTCGACGACCTGTTCTGCGCGGCGGCGAGCCGCCGGTACGTCTCCTGCGAGCAGCTCGTACCAACCGCCGAGCTGGCCGCGACGCCGCAGCGGATGCTGCTGAACCGGATGCTGGTCGACGGCGTGGTGGAGGCCCCCGGCGGCGCCGGCTTCACCTCGTGCGTACCGGACTATCCGCGGGACGAAACCCTGCAGCGGGAGTACGCCGCCGCCGCGAAGGACCCGGCCGCGTGGCCCGCGTTCTACCAGACGCTGGTGGGGGCGTGATGGGGGACGTCACCCGAGCGGAGCTGTGCGTAGCGGCGTGCGCCGACCTGTTCGCTGGGGACGGCGAGATCCTGGCCAGCCCGATGGGGCTGATCCCGTCGCTGGGCGCACGGTTAGCCCGGCTCACGTCGGCGCCTGACCTGTTGCTGTCGGACGGGGAGGCGTACCTGCTGGACCCCGACGGCGGGATCGAAGGGTGGCTGCCGTACCGGAAGGTGTTCGACGTGGTCGCCGCCGGGCGCCGGCACGTGGTGATGGGCGCCAACCAGCTCGACCGGTACGGCAACCAGAACATCTCCTGCATCGGCCCGCACGAGCGCCCCACCCGGCAGCTGCTGGGCGTACGGGGTGCCCCCGGCAACACCGTGAACCACCGCACCAGCTACTGGGTGCCGCGGCACAGCACGCGCGTGTTCGTGCCGGCGGTCGACGCGGTCGCGGGGGTGGGTCACGATCGCGGGTTCCACCACGTACACCGGGTGGTGTCGAATCTCGGGGTCTTCGACTTCGGCGGCCCGGGGTACGCGATGCGGCTGGTCTCCGTACACCCCGGCGTCACGGTCGAGGAGGTCACGGCGCAGACCGGGTTCCCGCTCGCGGTCGGGGAAGCGGGCGTGACTCGCGTACCCACCGAAGAGGAGCTGGAGCTGCTGCGGGCGCGACTGGACCCCGAAGCGCGACGCGACCGGGAGCTGCCCTGATGCAGACGGCGCTCACGAAGCTGGTCGGGGTACGCCATCCCGTGGTGCAGACCGGGATGGGGTGGGTGGCCGGGCCGCGGCTGGTCGCCGCGACCGCCAACGCCGGCGGGCTCGGGATCCTGGGCTCGGCGACGATGACGCTGCCCGAGCTGGAAGCCGCGATCCGGGAGGTACGCGGGAAGACCGACGCCCCGTACGGGGTCAACCTGCGCGCCGACGCGGTGGACGCGGCAGAGCGGATCGAGCTGCTGATCCGGGAGCGGGTACGGGTGGCGTCGTTCGCGCTGGCGCCCCGGGAGGCCATGATCGGGCGGCTGCGGGACGCGGGCGTACTGGTGATCCCGTCGGTGGGGGCGGCGCGGCACGCCGAGAAGGTCGCCGCCTGGGGCGCGGATGCGGTGCTGGTGCAGGGCGGCGAG
>JBOGDF010000500.1:0-2873 GCA_050701635.1 Micromonosporaceae bacterium
GCGCCGAGCCGTGCCGCGCCAGCCGGATCGCCGGCGCCACCACGGAGCGCCACGGCAGCCGCCCCCACCGGCCGTGGATCTCGCCGCATCCGGCCGGCACTCCCGGCACCGCCACGCTGGCGCCGCCGACGGCGTACGTCAGCGGTACGCCACCGAAGTTGACCTCGACGCTGGTCATCGGCTCCGGCGTACCGCCGTCGAGGCCGGGCACCGCGACGAAGAAGTCGAGGCAGGTGACCGTACTGGTGGCGGCGTCGTAGTAGGTGGCGAAGCCGCCGCCGGTGATCCCGGTGAGCAGGGTCTCGGCGACGCAGCTGGCGAGCACGGCGGCGACCGCCGCGTCCGCGGCGTTACCTCCGGCGCCGAGTATCTCGACGCCGGCTCGCGCAGTCGCCGGGTGGCCGGCCGCCACCCCCGCATGCACCCCGGATCCCCTCCTCAGGCGGGCCGTGGGCACCTCAACCCCGTACGGGCCCCGCGCCCAGCGTATGGCCTGGTCAGCGGCGATATGCCAGAGAGGTTCCCGACACACGCCGATTCCTCACCTGGCGCTGGCCGGTAATCAAGAACAGTAGTAGCTGTGCCGGTACGCCGAACCGTCACAGCCGCGTGGTGTCATGTGCGGGTGAACGTGTCGACGGCGTACCGGCTGGTTCGCCGGGCTCTCGACGTCACGGTGCCGATCCCGGACGACGCCCAGCGGCGCGTGGTCGACCACACCGCCGGGCCGGCGCTGGTGCTGGGCGGCCCCGGCACCGGCAAGACCACCACGCTGGTGGAGTCGGTGGTGGCCCGGATCGAGGCTGGCGCCGACCCGGAGCGGGTGCTGGTGCTCACCTTCGGACGCCGGGGGGCTGCCCGGTTGCGGCAGCGGATCGCCGCACGGCTGGGGCGGGCTACCGCCGAGCCGGTGGTACGCACCTTCCACGGCTACGCCTTCGGCATCCTGCGCCGGCTCGCCGCCGAGCACGACGAACCGCCGCCCCGGCTGCTCACCGGCCCCGAGCAGGATCTGGTGATCCGGGAGCTGCTGGCTTCGGGGGACGCGTCCGAGTGGCCGGTCGGCCTGCGGCCGGCGCTGCGTACCCGGGGCTTCGCCGGCGAGCTGCGCGACCTGCTGCTGCGCGCCGCCGAGCGCGGGGTCTCGCCGGCCGAGCTGGCGGCGCTGGGTCGCCAGGTGGGCCGGGAGGACTGGATGGCGGCCGGCCGGTTCGCCCAGACGTACGCCGACGTGCTCGCGCTGCGCGACGCCACCACCCGGGGCACCGCGGCGTACGATACCGCCGAGCTGGTACGCGTCGCCGCCGCGCGGCTGGCCGCCGACCCCGAGCTGCTGGACGCCGAGCGCCGGCGCGCCGGCCACACGTACGTCGACGAGCTGCACGACACCGACCCGGCGCAGCTCGACCTGCTGACCCTGGTCGCCGGCCACGGTGGTCATCTGGTGGCGTTCGCCGACCCGGACTCGTCCACGTACGCGTTCCGCGGCGCCGACCCCGCCGGCGTGTACGGCTTCACCGAGCGGTTCGCCGTCGCCGGACGGGAGCCGCCGGTGGTGCAGCTGACCACGTGCTGGCGGGCCACGCCGGAGCTGATCACGGCGACCCAGCGGGTGGCCGACCGGCTCCGCGGTCCCGCCCGGCACCGGCGCCGGCATCCCGCACCGCAGGTCGCCTCGGGCCCGCAGGTCGAGGTGGCGCTGCTGCGGTCGGCGACGCAGGAGGCGGCGTACCTGGCGCAGCGGCTGCGGGCGGCGCACCTGGTGGACGGGGTGCCGTGGTCGGCGATGGCGGTGATCCTGCGCTCTACGGTGCACCAGCTCGGCCCGGTACGCCGCGCCCTGCAGCACGCCGGCGTACCGGTGGAGGTGGCCGCCGACGAGCTGCCGCTGTCCGGACAGCCGTCGGTGGCGCCGCTGCTGACGCTGCTGCGGTGCGCGCTGGATCCGGCGCGGCTGGACGAGGAGACCGCGGTCGCGCTGCTGCACTCCCCGTTGGGCGGCGCGGACCCGTACACGGAACGGGCGCTGCGGCAGGGGCTACGGGCTGTCGCGCTGGCGGCGGGCGACCGGCGCCACTCCGACCTGCTGTTGATCGACGCGCTGCGGGAGCCGGCGGAGCTGGCGGCGGTCGACGAGCGCTGGGCCGCCCCGGCGAAGCGGGTGGCGAGGCTGCTGGTGACCGCCCGGGAAGCCGCTGAGGCGCCCGGCACCACCGCCGAGGACGCGCTGTGGAGCGTGTGGCAGGCCAGTGGTCTGGCGGGTACGTGGGCGGCCGCCAGCGCGGCGGGCGGGCCGCGGGCCGCCGCCGCCGACCGGGATCTGGACGCGGTGATGGCGCTGTTCGAGACCGCCGCCCGGTTCGCCGACCGGTTGCCGGGCGCGGGCGCGCTGGCGTTCACCGAACACGTACTGGCGCAGCAGATTCCGGCCGACACGCTCGCCGCCACCGCCGACCGGGGCGAGGCGGTACGCCTGCTCACCGGCCACGGCGCGAAGGGCCTCGAGTGGGAGCTGGTGGCGATCCCCGGGGTCCAGGAGGGGCGGCTGCCGGATCTACGGTTGCGCGGCAGCGTGCTCGGCTCCGAGGTGCTGGTGGACCACCTCGCCGGGCGGGCATCGGCGGCGGAGGGCTGGTCGGGCCAGTTGCTGGCGCGGCTGGACGAGGAGCGCCGGCTGTTCTTCGTGGCGGCTACCCGGGCCCGGCGCCGGCTGCTGGTCACCGCGGTCGTCTCCGGGGACGGGGAGGAGCAGCCCAGCCGGTTCCTCAACGACCTGGTCGAGGGCGCCACCGACGCGCCGCACGCCGACCTGCCGCGCGCCCTGACCCTGCCAGGCCTGGTGGCCGAGCTGCGTACGGTGGCCACCGATGCGG
>JBOGDF010000501.1:0-2871 GCA_050701635.1 Micromonosporaceae bacterium
GGTCCGTGCTGGCCGCGCTGCGGAGCGCGGCGCCGGCCGCGGAGGCGGCGCTGGTGGTGAACAACAACGCGGCGGCGTTGGTGCTGGCGGCGACCGCGCTCGCCGGCGGCGGAGAGATCGTGATCAGTCGGGGCGAGCTGGTCGAGATCGGCGACGGCTTCCGGATCCCCGAGCTGCTCGCCGCCACCGGAGCCCGGCTGCGCGAGGTCGGCACCACCAACCGGACGTCCGTCGCCGACTACGCCGACGCGATCGGGCCGGACACGGCGATGCTGCTGAAGGTGCACCCGTCCAACTTCACGATCAGCGGCTTCACCGCGGTGCCGGCGGTCCCGGAGCTGACCGGCCTGGGTGTGCCGCTGGTGGTCGACATCGGCTCCGGGCTGCTGCGCGCCGACCCGCTGCTGCCGGACGAACCGGATGCGCAGACCGCGCTGCTGCAGGGCGTCGCCCTGGTCACCGGCAGCGGCGACAAGCTGCTGGGAGGGCCGCAGGCCGGGGTGATCCTGGGCCGCCGCAGGTACGTCGACCGGCTCCGGCGACACCCGCTGGCACGGGCGCTGCGGGTCGACAAGCTGACCCTGGCGGCGCTGCGGGCCACGGTGGCCGGCCCGGCCACGCCGGTCCACCAGGCGCTGCATGCCGAGCTGGACGAGCTGCGGCGGCGTACCGCCGCCCTGGTCTCGGAGCTGGTCGGGGTGGACGCCGTGGCGGTGGACAGCGAGGCCACCGTCGGCGGCGGCGGCGCGCCCGGCGTGGTGCTGCCCAGCGCGGCGGTGAGCCTGCCGGCGGCGTACGCGGAGCCGCTGCGCCACGGCGTACCCGCGGTGGCGGGACGCGTGGCACGCGGTCGCTGCCTGCTCGACCTGCGGACGGTGCCGCCCGAGCAGGACGCGGCGGTACGCGACGCGGTGCTCGCCGTCGCCGCCGGACGATGAGAGCGCCCTAGCGGATCGGGTACGCGCGGTTGGTGAAGCGCAGCGCCAGGAAGCCGTTGTCCTGGCAGGTGACCCACAGCTGGTCGCCGACGAACCGGGGCGGTGACGAGCACCAGTCCGCCGTGAGCGCGCCGCCGAGCGGACCACCGGCGTGTTCGGAGCTCTCCAGCTGCGCGTTCCTGCCGGTCTGCGCGGGCGGGTTGAAGTACGCGATCTCGCGGGGCGTGGTCACCTGGCGGATGTCGAACACACGTACCCCCGACTGGAAGTAACCGCAGGCCAGCGCGGTGGGGTCGGTCGGCCGGTCGACGTCGCAGTAGTGGCCCTCGTACCCGAAGACGCCGGTGCCTTCGGTGTCGGCGGCGCGAGTGTCGGCGTGCTCGGGCAGGTGGATCTGCAGTTTCAGCTTCGACACCGTACGCGGTACGCCTTCGTCGGAGATGTCGAGAATCCGGGCCGCGCCGGCGCCGCCCTCGTCGACGAAGATCAGGTACGGGCGGCCGCCGTACGTGACGGGGATGGCGTGCTGGCCGACGGCGCCGTCGGTCCAGTAGGCGCTGCCGACCTCGGAGATCTGGGGGAGCGGCCGGCGTGCCTGGACCTGGCTGACGTCGAAGATCTTCACGCCGTTCGGGTCGCCGGCCCGGACCTGTCCGCCGGTCAGGAAGCCGGAGGTCCCTCCGACTTCGGCGATGTAGAGGCGGTTGCCGTCGTTGCTGATCGACAGGCCGTGGTTGATCAGCCCCGTGTTGCCGGTGTACGCGATCCGGGGGCGCGCCGGGTTGGCGACGTCGATGGCGGTGATCAGGCCCGCACTCAGGCTGGTGGCCCAGTAGGTCCTGCCGTCCGGTGACCAGTTGCCTTCGTGGCCGAGCAGGTTGGCGGGCTGCGACAGCTCGCTGGTCGACACGGAGTTGAGCAGCCGGGGATGGGCGCAGTCGGACTTGATGTCGTACACGTCGAAGAACGCCGGTCCGTTGCCGCCGGGCGCGGGGGCGTAGACGGCGGCGAGCAGGCCGCGTGCCGGGTTGACCTTCAGCGACTCCCAGGAGCCGTTCATCGCCGGGCTGGTCAGCGCTGTGGTACGCCGTGGCCGCGCCGGGTCGGACACGTCGACGACCTGTACGCCGGGCGACGCCGCCTGGCTGGGATGGCGGGTCGACAGGTACGCGCACGACCCGTACGACTGGCTGACCCACGACGAGCCCTCGCCCTGGAACTGGCCGATCAGCTCCAGGTTGCAGCGGTAGCCGCGGGTGCTCCGTCCGGACTCGCGGTCGGCGAGCGGCACCTGCCCCTGCAACCCGGTCTCCGGCGACGATCCCGGGCCGCAGTCCGCCTCGGGGACCGCGGTGGCGGAGGCGGAGCTGGCGGCGGACCACGCGAAGGGGAGCCTGTCCACGAATCCGAGGGAGAGCAGCAGGGCGACGGAGGCGAACACCACGAACAGATCGATCCGGCGACTTGGGCGCATCAGGCGACCTCCTGTGAAATCCCCCGATTCCGCGAGGAGCTGAGTCTCTGTCAGGTGAGTCCCCGGCCACAACGGTTGCTGCCGGCCAGAACCGTCCACCGGCTCGGCGGTGCGTCGAGCGGCCCGTACGCCCGCGACGAACGGTGGGTCTGCGGCGACGAGTGGCCCGGCGTACGAAAAGCCGGTGCGCCGGCGGCCACCGGCTGACACCCTCCACGGATGCCACCGACTGACGACCTCGCCGCCCGCCGCTACGCCCGGATGCGCTGGAACACGCCGCTGTCCGAGGAGCACGCCGAGCTGCTGCTGAGCCGGCTCGACCTGGCGCCGGGCGTACGGGTGCTCGACCTCGGCTGCGGCTGGGGAGAGCTGCTGCTGCGGGCCGTCGCCACCGGCGGCACCGCCCGCGCGACACCGACCGACCGCGCGACACCGCCCGCGACGCCGCCCGCGACGCCG
>JBOGDF010000502.1:0-2860 GCA_050701635.1 Micromonosporaceae bacterium
GCGCGGTGGGAGGCGCGGGTGGCGCGGGCTCCAACGGCGCCGGCGGTGCCGGGCTGCTGGGGCTGGCGGCGGCGCTTCCGGCACCGGAGTGGCTGTACGCGCTCGACCCCGACCTGGACACCGCGACCGTCGCCGACCTACGCCGCGCCGCCCCCCGCCCCGGTACGGTCGCCACCGCCCCCGGCTGGCACCGGCTCCGCGACGCTGAGAGCTTCGCCCGGCTCGACCCCGGCTTGGAAGGCTGGGACGCCACCCGCACCCTGCTCTCCGCCGGCTAGCGTCGCGCCGCGTCGGGCTTGGCGCCCTTTGGGTTGGCGCGCGCTAAGGGGTGGTGGTGTCGGGGTCGTCGGGCTTCGCGTCCGGCCCCTTTGCGTCAGGCCTCGCGTCGGACTCCTGAGCGTCGGACTGCTGAGCCTCGGGTGCGTCGGACTCCTCCGCTTCGGATCCCTGAGCGTCGGTCTCCTGCGGGGCGGGGGTGTCGAAGTCGAGGGCGGTGAGGTCCAGCTCGTCGGCGGCGAAGCCGTCCGGGTCGGAGAAATCCTCGGCGCTGGGCAGCAGATCCGGGTGGTCCCAGATCGCGTCCCGGCCGTCGACGCCGCGCTTCGCCTCGACCGCGGCCCACAGCGCGGCCGCCTCCCGCAGCCGCCGGGGCCGCAGCTCGAGCCCGACCAGGGTGGCGAACGTCTGCTCCGCCGGCCCGCCGGCCGCCCGGCGCCGGCGGAACGCCTCGGCCAGGTTGGGCAGGTGCGGCAACCGGTCGGCGGCCGCCTGGCCCACCACGTACGTGACCCAGCCTTCGACCAGCGCCAACGCGGTCTCCAGCCGGGACAGCGCGGCGGCCTGCTCCGGGGTGTCCTCGGCGGTGAACACGCCCTCGATGTTGAGCTCCTGGAAGCTCTCCGGCCGCTCGGGATCGACCTGGCTCATCGCCTCTTCGATCGCCTCGCGGTCGACCCGGATGCCCCTGGCGTACGTCTCTACCGCGTTCAGGATGTGCGAACGCAGCCACCCGACGTGGCTGAACAGCCGCTGGTGGGCGGCTTCCCGGAGCGCCACGTAGAGGCGTACCTCGTCGTCGGGGAGCTCCAGGCCCTTGCCGTACTCCCGGATATTGGCGGGGAGCAACGCGGCGGTGCCGGCCGGTGCCAGCGGTAGCCCGATGTCGCTGGCGGCTAGCACCTCCTGGGCGAGCGAGGCGAGCGCCTGACCCAGCTGGCCACCGAACATGGTGCCGCCCAACGACTGCACCATCGCGGCCATCGGCCCGACCTGCTCACGCAGCTGCTCGGGCAGCAGCCCGCTCATCGCGCCCACCATCTGGCCCGCCACCGGGTCGCAGAGCTTGCGCCACACGTCGAGCGTCTGGGTGATCCACTCCCGGCGGGTCCACGCCACCCCGGCGTGTACGCCGGACGGCAGCACCGTCACCGGCTCCAGCCAGTGGTCGGCCAGCCGCAGCGCCTCGGCGACCTGCTCCCGGTCCGCGTCGTCGGGGATCGGGTCGGCGTCGGTCAACTGGTGCTCGGCGAGCTGCCGGGCGAGATCCCAGTTCACCGGGCCGGCGCTCGGCGAGGCGAACATCTGCTGCAGCTGGGCGATGAACTGCGCCATCTGCTGCGGGTCGTTGGGATCCGGTACGCCGCCGGGCACCGAGAAGCCGAACGGTACGTCCGTCATATGATCACCAGCCACTTCACCCTTTCCACGGTACGCGGTCGGGCCCAGCCGGCGAGCCGGCCGGATTCGGCTGGCAGCGAACGCCCAGCGGGAATGACATACGCTCCCGTGCATGCAGAGGCGCGGGTGGACGGTGGCGGTGGGCGCGGCCATGGTGGCGGTGCTCACCTGGCTGGTGCTGTGGGTCGAGGTGCCGTACGTGGCTTTCGTGCCGGGGCCGACGGTGGACACCTTGCGTACGGACTCCGGCCGGGCCACCGGCGACCAGATCATCCGGGTGGACGGGGCGGTCGACACCGACTCCGACGGACAGCTGCGGATGGTGACCGTCTCCATCGTGGACAGGCCGCGGCTGATCGAGGCGATCTGGTACTGGATCTCCGACGACTACGCCGTCGTACCGAGGGAGTTCGTCTACCCGCCGGACAAGACCGACAAGGACATCGAGAACGAGAGCAAGGAGCAGTTCGCCTCCTCACAGGTGAGCGCCGAGACCGCGGCGCTGCGGGAGCTGGGGTGCCCGGTGCACGTCGCCGTCACCGGCTTCACCGCCGGCTCGCGCCTCGACGACCAGCTGAAAAAGGGCGACACCATCTCCGAGTACGACGGTGAAGCCGTCACCTCCGTCAAGCGGCTGGAGACGCTGCTCGGCGAGCGGCCGAAACAACAGCACACCCTGTCGTACGTACGCGACGGGAAGCGCGGTGAGCTGCACGTGACGCCGGCGCAGACCAAGGACGAGCTGCTCGGGCTGTTCCTCAGGCAGCAGCAGCCGTGTACGTACGACGTGGTGTTCGACTCCGACGTGCAGAAGATCGGCGGGCCGTCCGCGGGGCTGATCTTCGCGCTGACCATCATCGACAAGGTGCAGCCGGAAGACCTCACCGGCGGCCACAAGATCGCCGGCACCGGGGAGATCGACGACGACGGCGTGGTGGGCGCGATCGGCGGCGTGGCGCAGAAGCTGCTGGCCGCCAAGCGGGACGGCGCGACCGTGTTCCTGGTGCCGAAGAACAACTGCGCGGACGCGGTCGCCAACGACCCCGGCGGCCTCACCCTGGTCGAGGTCGGCACCCTGGACGACGCGCTGACCGCCCTGGAAGCGCTGCGATCCGGCGGTACGCCGAAGCTCTGCGGCCGCTAGCGCCAGCGGCCGCGCCGTCCCGCGGCGGCGGCCCCGGCA
>JBOGDF010000503.1:0-2827 GCA_050701635.1 Micromonosporaceae bacterium
GTCGCTTCGAAGACACTCGGGTGGTACGCCTGGCGACCGCCGCCGGCGCCGGCCTGCTCGCCGCCGGGGTCGCCGGCTCCGCGCTGTACGCCTCCGGCTACGGCACCGCGGCACCGATCGGTGTCGCCGTGGCCGCCCTGCTCGGCGGCCTGATCTCAGGGGTGCCGGCCCGGGTGCTCGCCGCCGGAGTCGCCGGCGCGCTCACGGTCGCCGTGGTCCACTTCGTCACCGCGCTGTTCACCTCGTCTCTGCGCGGCCTGCTCGACGGCGCCGGTACGGGCCGCGAGATGGCCGGCGCGAACAGCCTGCTCGGCATGCTGATCAGCCTGCTGGCGGGCGTGGCCGCGGGCGTGGTGTCGTACCTGGTGTTGCGCCGGCACCGGCCGGTCGGGCTGGTCGGGCACCTCGCCGCCGGTGCCGCCGCCGGGGTGTTTCTGCTGGTCGCCGAGGTGGTCAGCCGGTTGACCCTGATGTCGGTGATCCGCGAGTCCGGCGGCATGGTGTGGGACGAGGTGTGGCTGCTGCAGCGGATCGCGGAGGCGCGGCTCAGCGGCGGGCTGCTGATCCTGTTCGCCGGCGCGATCGCCGGGCTGATCGCGCTGGGACGGGCGAAGCCCCGTACCCCCGCCAAGCAGTTCAAACCCCGGCAGCCACCCGCCAGCGGCGGCACGACCGAGGCCGGAACGAAGCCGGCGGCCAAGGCGAAGCCGGCCGCGAAGGGCGGGACGGAGCCGGCCGCGGACTAGTCGGGCAGCAGCTTGTCGAGCTCGCTGACGTCGTACCACTCGAGTTCGTGGTCCTCGGCGCCGTCGACCGCGAACTGCGCGTCCGGGTCGCCGGCCTCCGCCTCGTCGACCGCGGCCACCGCCGTCGCCACGTCCTCCTCGGCGTCGCTGGAGTCGACGTGGAACGCCGCGATGTCGTCGAGCGGCACCGGCGCGGCGAGCGTGACGGTGCTGGCGCCCAGCTCGGTGTGCCCCATCCGCAGCGCCTCGGCCGGTACGTCGGCGGAGACCACCACCCGGCGGCGCGGCGCATCCGGGTCCTGCCGCAGCAGGTGCAGCGCCGCCTGGGCGGCTCGGGTGAAGGCGACGTATTCGAGCTCCTCCTCGTCGCCTTCGGCGTACCACTCGCGTAGCGCCGGGGTCACGGCGTGGGCGGCGAGCGAGCCCGGCCGCCACTCGCCGTGGTCACGCAGTTCGCGTAGGGATGGCAGGGTCGCGGGCAGGTAGATCCTGGTCGACGTCACTTCACGGTCTCCACCAGCTCGGCGAGT
The DNA here is from genome assembly GCA_050701635.1 of Micromonosporaceae bacterium. Taxonomy (GTDB): domain Bacteria; phylum Actinomycetota; class Actinomycetes; order Mycobacteriales; family Micromonosporaceae; genus WHSM01. The sequence goes on from JBOGDF010000503.1 coordinate 1,277, forward strand.
GACTCGGAGATCAGGTCGGCCAGTACGTCCAGATCCGGCATCGACTCGCGGTCGGCATTCAGACCGTAGTAAACCCCACCGTCGTACGACGTGACGCCGATCGCCAATGCCTGGTGCTCGCTGAGCGGCACCACGGGGTAGGCCTCCGCCAGCCGCCGGCCGGCGAGGTAGAGCGCCGACTGCGGCCCCGGCACGTTGCTCACCACCAGGTTGTAGAGCCGGCGGGAGAACCGCCCGGCAGCCTTGCTGCCCAGCGCGTGCAGCGTGGGCGGCGCGAACCCGGACAGCGCGATCAGCCGGTCCGCCCGTACGAAATGGCCCGACTGGCGCCGGGCGTGCAGTGCGTACGCGGTCTGGTGCAGGCGTACCACCGGATTGGCTTCGCCGACCGGCAGGTCGATCAGCGCACCGGAGACCCGGGTGTCGCCTTCGCCGACGGCCCGATCATCGAGCCCCTTCCGGACCCCGAGCGGCACCATGGTGCGCACCACGCTGGCGGCGTCCAGCAACTCGCCGCGCATCATCAGCCAGTCCCGCAGGCCACCGGCCACGGTCGCCAGGATGACGTCGGTGACCGAGACCTGGTACGCGCTGCGTACCGCCCGATAGTCCGACAGGTCGGTGACCAGCCCGGCGAACCTGCGCTGCGCGCCGGTCGTACGGTTCAGCGGGCTCGGCGGCGCCGGCCTGGCGGCGGTCCCCACGGCGGTGCTCGCAGCGGTCAGCAGGTCCGTCACCGCGCCCGCCACCGTCGACAGTGTCCGGCCCGAGTGCCGCAGCCCGTGCCAGAGGGTCTCGGGCCGGCGTACCAGCTCGCCGAGCGCGTCCGCCACCAGCGTGAGGTCGGTGGGCTCCGGCCCCGGCCGCCACTTTCGTGCCGGCACCCGCCGGGGGGTACGCGCCGGGTCGTACAGCACCTGCATCAGGTCCACCGCGGCGCCGTCGATCAGCGCGCTGTGTGTCTTGCAGAGGATCCCGGTATGCACGTCGGCCAGCCCGTCGATCAGATACAGCTGCCACAGCGGCCGCCGCGGATCGAGCCGCCGGGCGGACAGCCGCGCCACCAGCTCGTACAGCTGGTCCGGGGTACCCGGCGGCGGCACCGTGACCCGCCGTACGTGCTGCCGGATGTCGAACCCGGCGTCGTCCACCCACACCGGCCGGGCCAGCCCTACCGGCATCGGCCTGGCCTTCTGCCGGTACCGCGGCACCAGCACGAGCCGGTCCTCCACGACCCGGCAGAACTCCCGGTACGTGAGTGGCTCGGACTGGCCGCGCTCGATGATCCCCAGGCTGGCCGAACACCCCGGCCCGCTGCCGCCGAGGTAGAGGAGAGAGGCGTCGCGTGAGCTCAGTCGATCCACCGTGGCCTGCTCGGTCATCTGGTCGCGAACCTCATCGTGGCACGTACGCCGGGACCGGGCAGGTCGAGCACACTCTCGTCCCGGAATGTCCACTAGTGCCCTGCGCCAGAGATTGGTTGATGAAGTCCGGTGTCCAGGTGGTGCGTCGCAAGGCGGAGGAGGAGCCAATACCGGTGTTGTATTGGCG
>JBOGDF010000504.1:0-2825 GCA_050701635.1 Micromonosporaceae bacterium
GCCCGGGACGGACCCGCCGGTGGCCGCGCCCGCCACACGAGTCGGCGCCGCCGACGACGCCGACGGGCGTGCGACACCGCCGCCGAGGGCGGTACGCAGCTCCACCAGCTCGCGTTCCAGCTTCTCGATCCGCTGGAACGCGCCGGTCTCGGTGCCCGTCAGCGGGGCGGCGGCCAGACCGGACGCGACGGGGATCCGGGCCGAGCCGCTCCAGTCCAGGCCGACGTCGGGGCGGGGCGTGGCGGAGACCAGCTCGGCGAGGCGGCGTACCCACCCGGAAAGCTCTTTGGTGTGTGGCCGGTCTTCGGGCCGGTCGGCGACCGGGGCCAGCAGGTGCTCCCGCAGACCGGGGTTGGCGTCGAGCAGCGGGTGGCGGCGCAGCACCGCCCACGGCGGCGCGGTCACCCCGTCCGGCGGCGACGCCTCGGTACGCGGGAACGCGCCGGTGACCAGGTAGTACGCCACCGCGCCGAAGCCGTGCACGTCGTACGCCGGGCCCACGTTGCCGCTGAACGCCTCCGGCCCGCCCGCCTCCAGGGTGTACGCCACGCTGGTGATGTGGTCGCGCCAGTAGTAGCGCGCGCCGGTGAAGTCGATCAGGCGCACTTCGCCGCCGGTGAGCACGATGACGTTGGACGGCTTGACGTCCATGTGCAGCACCGGGCACGCGCGCGGGTCGCCGGGCTGGTGCAGCGCCTGCAGTACGCCGGCCAGCGTGGTCAGCGCGGCGACCGCGTCCAGCCGGGGGCCGGCGCCGCCGAGGCCGTACCGCTGGGCCACGTACTCCCGCAGCGTGACGCCGTGCAGGTAGTCGAGCACCTGGTACGGCACCGGGTCGCCGGGCGCGCGCTGGCCGGGCGGGGCAGGCAGCGGGCCGTAGAAGCCGTCCGACCGGCGGCAGATCCCCGGAACGCCGCGGCTGTTGAGATCCATCAGCACCGCGTCGCCCTTGTCCCAGGAGCGCAGCTGGTCGGTGGGCGGACGGTCCCCGGCCATGCGGAACACCTTCACCGTGACCGGCGCCGAGCTGATGCCGTTGCAGACGCGTACCGCCCGGTAGACCTCGGCCTGACCACCGGAGCCGAGGTGGGAGACCAGACGGTAGCGCTGGTGGGTGTCGGCCAGCGGGCTGGCCGGCCCGCAGACCAGGTCCAGCAGTGCCGCACCCTCCACGCTTCCGCCCTCCGCTCGTCGCCCCGGTGTCCGAGGGTACCGACCGGACGCACCGGAAATGGGTCGCCTCCGGCGCGCGCCCGAGGTAGACAGGCCAGGTGACCTCAGACCAGCTCCCGATGCGCCCGATCGCCGAAGCCGAGTGGCCCGCGTACTGGCGGAACATCCTGCACACCTTCCACGACGACTGGAACGACCAGGTCTCCGAGTTCGAGCGGAGCACTTTCGAGTACGACCGCAGCCTCGCGATCTTCGACGGCGACGCAGCGGTCGCGACCACAGGAATCTTCAGCCGGGAGCTGACGGTGCCCGGCGCGGTGCTGCCCGCGGCGCACGTGACCATGGTGTCGGTGGCGCAGGCGTACCGCCGGCAGGGGCTGCTGAACCGGATGATGCGCCGGCAGCTGAGCGACATCGCCGCCGGCCCGGAGCCGATCGCGGTGCTGTGGGCCAGCGAGGAGGCGATCTACGGCCGGTACGGCTACGGCGCCGCGTCGTACCAGATGGCCGTCGAGGCCGACACCCGCGAGGTCCGGCTGCCCGCCGGTGACGCGCCGGGCCGGCTGCGGCAGGTCGCGCCGAAGGACGTGGCCGAAGACCTTTCCCGGGTGTACGAGGAGGTCCGCGCCGTGCAGCCCGGGATCTCCAGCCGGCAGGACCCGTGGTGGACGTACCGGCTGACCGATCTGGAGCAGTGGCGCAAGGGCGCCACCGAGCGCCGCTGCGTCGTGTACGAGGTCGACGGCACCATCACCGGCTACGCGCTGTGGCGCGGCAAGAAGAGCTGGGACCACGCCGGCCCGAACGGCGAGATCCAGGTCGAGGAGCTGATGTCCGGCGACCTGGCGGGCCGGATGGCGCTGTGGCGGTTCCTGTTCGACATCGACCTGTCCCGCAAGGTGAGCGGCTGGAACGTCCCGGTCGACGAGCCGCTGTTCCAGCTGATCGACGCACCCCGCCGGCTCACCCCCCGGTACGGCTCCGCGCTGTTCGTACGGGTGGTGGACCTGCCGGCCGCGCTGGCCGCCCGCCGGTACGCCGCCCCGGTGGAGCTGGTGTTCGAGGTGGCCGACCCGCTGTTGCCGGACAACGCGGGTCGCTGGCGGCTGCAGGGCGGCCCGGAGAAGGCGACCTGCGAGCGTACCGACGCGCCTGCTGACCTGGCGCTGGACGTACGGGAGCTGGGCGCGGCGTACCTGGGTGGCACCGGCATCGGGTCGCTGGCCCGGGCCGGCCTGGTCACCGAGCACCGCGCCGGCGCGGTGGCCGAGGCGCACGCCGCCTTCGGCTGGCCGGTAGCCCCGTACGCCCCCGAGGTGTTCTAGCCCGCCGCGCGATCGAGCTCAGCGCTGGCAGCTCGGGCAGTGGTAGAGGTTGCGGGCGCCCAGGGTGGTGCGCTGGATCGGGGTGGTGCAGACCAGGCAGGGCTGGCCGGTACGGCGGTAGACGTACACCTCGCCGCCGTGCCGGTCCTGGCGCGGCTCGCGGCCCATCGCCTCCGGGGTGTGCGCCGGGCGTACGGTGTCGATCCGGCCGGCCGCGGCCCCGTCGCGCATCAGCGCGGTGAGGTCGTCCCAGAGCGCCGCCCAGGTGCCGGCGCCGAGCGCGCGGCCAGGCGTGAGCGGGTCGAGCCCGGCGCGGACCAGCACCTC
>JBOGDF010000505.1:0-2810 GCA_050701635.1 Micromonosporaceae bacterium
CGCTCTGGCGTGGGCGGCCGAGCAGCCAGATCGCCGGGTTGATGCGTACCGGCTCGCGCTGGCCATGGCGGAGCTGACGTTCACCCGTACCCTGCTCGGCGAATCCCAGCAACGGTACGAGCAGGCGGCGGCCCTCGCCGACGACCCGGTCGCCAGTGCCGCGGCGCTCCGGCACGCCGCCGCGGTCGCCGGGTGCCGCAGGCTCGGCGACGACATGTACCGGCTGCACCGCGCCGCCGGCGCGGCGGCTCACCGGTCCGGAGACGAGCCTGGCGCCGCCCGCGACCTGGCCACCGCCGCCACCACCGCGTGTCGGCACTCCGGCGCGTTCGCGCGGCTTCCCGCACACGACGAGGTGACCGCCCTGCTCACCGCGGCGCAGGACCTCGTGCGCGATGACCCGGCCGCCGAGGCTGCGGTGGCGCTGGCCGAGGCCGCGGTGCACGCCGACGCGTTCGGCGCGCTGCGCCCGGACTACAACCTGCCCCAGATCCTTGCGAGCGCCCGACGGGCCGTCGACCTCGCCGAGCGTACCGGCGACCCGCTGACCGTTTCGGCCGGTCTCGAGGCGCTGACCGGCGCGCAGAGCTGTGCCGGCGACGCGTTCGGCGTCGCGGCCACGGCCCGGCGGCGGGTGGCACTGCTCGCGTCCGCGCCGGTCACACCCGCCAACTCGCACGAGCTGAGCGAGGCGCTCTCCTCGGCTACCCAGGCCAGCCTCGGGATCGGGGATCTCCCAGGGGCACGTCAGTGGGGTAGGCAATTGGCCGAGCGACCGTTGCTCGCCGAGGCGGCCCACCAGGCCGTTCGGTGGCTGCTGGTAGCCGACGCGCTCGCCGGCAACGTCGACGACGTGTTAGCCAGCAGCGTACGGTTCCTCGACGCGTGGCAGCGCAACGGCCGGCAACCCTCGCTCGGCCTCGCCCCGGCCGCCGCCGCCGTCGCGATGATCCATGGCCTGCGGGGTGACGAGCCCGCCCGGGCCGAGTGGCTGGGCATCGTCGATGAGCAGCACCGCGTTCTCTCCGAACACGCCCCGGGGTTGGTCTCCGAACTTGCGGCTCTTGACGAACTTGCGACTTTTGACGCGATGGTCCTGCTGCACCACGGGCACGCGAAGGCGGCAATGGAGGCAGTCGCCACCGAACCCGCGCAGGTCGCGAGGTCGGTGATCTGGATCTGGCTGCACTGGTACGTGGCGCTGCGGGCCGAGGCGGCGGTGCTCGCCGGGCACCCGGAGGCCCGCGACCGGGTCGCTGCCGCGCGGGCCATGGTCGCCGGCAACCCGGTCGCCACCGCCCAGGTGGAGCGGGCAGCGGCCCTGCTCGACGATGACCAGCCGCGACTGCTCGCCACCGCCGACGCGTTCGAGGCTGCCGGCTGCCGCTATCAGCGGGCGCGCACGCTGGTGCTCGCCGGTGGCGAGTACGCCGCCGCCGGCGCGGCCGCGCTGACCGCCCTCGGCCTCGCGACGTGAACGAGTACGACCACTGATCCGAGCCCGGCTCCCTCTCGTCGTCCGTCCGCCCGCGACGACCGCGCCGAGTGCGATCGTGACCACGGCAGACAGCACCAGGGTCTGGCGGCCGCTCGTGTGACGGGCGACGGCCATCGCGGCGCCGCTCGCCGCACCGCCCGATCCATCGCAACGCCTGCGGAGAGCTTGTTCCTTGAGAGGGCGACTCCTCAGGCCGCGAGCGTGGCCGACGACACGGCCTCGTCGACACCGGCCAGGTGCGGCTTGGCCAGGGTGTCGTAGATCAGGTGCACGGAGGCGTCGGCGATGCCGCAGAACTGGGAGATGCCCACCCGCAGCTGAAGATCGATCGCCCGGTCGAAGCCGTTCTCGGCGTAGTAGGTTGCTGACCCGCCGGCGAGCCCTACCCACAGCATCCGTTTGCCCTGGAGGATGGAGGGCTCGTAGGCGAAACCCCGGTTCCACACCCGGTCCACCCAGCCCTTAGCCATCGCCGGCAGCCCGAACCACCAGACCGGGAAGACCACGACGATCAGGTCCGCGGCGGCGACCCGGGACATGTGGGCCCGTACCCCCGCCGAGTACTCCTTGGCGGGGTCGGTCCAGTCGGGTTCATCATCCGGGAGCAGCACCGGGTCGAATCCCTCCGCATACAGGTCGAGGAGATCGACGGTGTAGCCGTCGGCGATCAGCCGGTCACGGGTACGTGCCGCGGTGGCCGCCGTCAGCGAGTCCGAGCGCAGATGAGCGCAGACCACGAGTGCGTGCATCGACGAGACGGATCCGCCCGCCGCAGCACCCGGCCGATCGATCCGATCCAGGACCGCGTTCCGTTCCCTACGTCGTTTCATGTGGCTGAGCCTGCCCGCAAACGATCGGGTCGGCATCCGTGCTGAGCACGGATGCCACCACGGACCCGCGCTACGGAGGTACCGAGTCCCAGCCGCGTCGAACTTCTCACCACGGGGTCGACCGCTGTCCAGCCGTAAAGCGCAGGACGCGCAAGAAATAGCGGATATGACCTTATGACCGCTAACGTTCCCCATGTCCACTTGTGGGCCGCCAGGGACTCGAACCCTGAACCCGCGGATTAAAAGTCCGCTGCCCTGCCACCTGGGTGATCCGCGCGCACCGCCCTGACCTGCGGTTATGCGCGATCAGGTGGCCGGGGAGGCCCAAAGATGATCTCCGAACTGCTCCGTTACTGCTCGGACGTAGCGGTCCTGGTTGGCAGACGCTGCCGACAGGTGTCCGCTATGGGCAGGATCCGGTGGAGGGTGTCGTGCTTCGCGGCCCAGCGCTGTCGTGGGTGCATGGGTGGCGGGTGGGCGTT
>JBOGDF010000506.1:0-2779 GCA_050701635.1 Micromonosporaceae bacterium
CGCGCGGTCGGTCAGGTTGGTGATCCAGCCGTTCTTGGCCCAGATCGGCGTCTCGTACGTGCCGATGGTGACCACGTCGTACTGGCCGCCTTCGGTGGCGATGTCCTGGGTGACCCGGTCGCGCAGTTCGTTCTCCGGCAGGGTCACGAACTTGACGTTGATGTCCGGGTGATCCTTCTCGAACTCGCTGGAGAGCTTCTCGATGTCCTGCATCTGCGGGTTGGCGACGGTGGCGATGGTGACGGTGCCGCCGTCGTCACCGCCGCCTCCGCCGGCGCCGGCGCACGCCGCGGCGCTGAACGCCAGCGAGCCCGCGAGCGCGACGCTGAGAGCGCGCCATCGGGACCTGGTTGCCATGACGGACCTCCTAGGGGCTGGTTCTCGGTGTGCGGATGGATGGTCTTGAGCCCCGCTGCCGGCTCATGGGAGCAGCACCGCTCATATGAGCAAACCTCAATAACAACTGAGCAACCGGCTGGGCCCCATTCAAAACGGGTAGATGTGGCCGGTCAAGACTCTGTGCAAGAATGAGCCGTCCTGCGCTCAAATGAGCGTGCGCGCTCGCCCGAGCACTCGGGCCCGGAGGCGACAGATGACAGCTGACGCGAAGGCGCTGCGCCCGACGGAGGTGCTGCGCGCCGCCGCGATCGCGCGCCGCTACTACATCGACGGCGCGTCGAAGGTGGAGATCGCCGAGGAGTTCGGGGTCAGCCGGTTCAAGGTGGCGCGGCTGCTGGACGACGCCCGGGCCGCGGGCCTGGTGCGGATCGACATCGTGGTGCCGGCCGAGATCGACGCCGACCTCTCCGAGCGGCTGCGCGCGGCGTACGACCTGCGGGAGGCGATCGTGGTCGCCACCGCGGACGCCTCCGACGACGCGCTGCGGCGGCACCTCGGCCGACTCGCCGCCGGGTACCTGGCCGAGGTGGTCGAGGAGGGCGACGTGATCGGGCTGGCCTGCTCGCGCACCCTGCACGCGATGACCCTCGCCCTCGCCACGCTGCCGAAGATCACCGTCGTGCAGCTCACCGGGGTGCATCCCGGCGGCGTGGAGGAGAACTCCGTGGAGCTGGTACGCCGGGTCGCCAGCCTGGCGGCCGGTCCGGCGTACCCGGTCTACGCGCCGCTGCTGGTCTCCGACGCCTCGACCGCCCGTGCCCTGCGGGAGCAGCCCCAGGTGGCGCAGGCCATGAGGCGCTACCAGGATCTGACCAAGGCGGTGGTCGGCATCGGCTCCTGGGAGCCGCCGGTGTCCCTGGTGCGCGACTCGCTGCCGACCGCCGACGGTGAGGCCCTGCAACGCCACGGGGTACGCGCCGAGGTGTGCGCCCGGCTGCTGGATGACGCCGGCAACCCGGTGGCCGACCTCGCCGACCGGGTGATCGCGATCAGCGTCGAGCAGCTGCGCGAGGTACCTGAGGTGATCGCGGTGGCGGGCGGCGCGCAGAAGGCGGCGGCGATCCGGGCGGCGCTGCGGGCCGGCTTCATCACGTCGTTGGTCACCGACGCCGGCGCCGCGCAGGCGCTGCTGGACTCGTCCGAGGAATGAGGAGATGGCATGACCCTGGTCGCGGGGATCGACAGCTCCACCCAGTCCTGCAAGGTCGTGGTGTGCGACGCCGAGACTGGAGCGGTGGTACGCCAGGCGCGCGCCCCGCACCCCGACACCACCGAGGTCGATCCGCAGGTCTGGTGGGACGCCTGGGTCGAGGCGAGCGGCGGGCTGCTCGACGGCGTGCGGGCCCTCGCCGTCGCCGGGCAGCAGCACGGCATGGTGGCGCTGGACGAGTCCGGCGATGTGGTGCGCCCCGCCCTGCTCTGGAACGACACCCGCTCCGCGCAAGCCGCGACCGACCTGGTCGCCGAGCTGGGCGGCCCGGACGCCTGGGCCAAGGCGGTCGGCAGCGTCCCGGTCGCCAGCTTCACGGTGACCAAGCTGCGTTGGCTGGCCTCCCATGAGCCGGCGCTCGCCGACCGGGTGACCCGGGTGCTGCTGCCGCACGACTGGCTCACCTGGCGTCTGCTCGGCGGCAACGCGGATCCGGTCACTGACCGGGGCGACGCCTCCGGCACCGGGTACTGGTCGCCGCACTCCGGCTCGTATCGTCTCGACCTGCTCAGCCGCGCCTTCGGCCGAGAGATCGGGCTGCCCCGGGTCGCCGGCCCCGCCGAGGGGGTTGGCGAGACCGGCGGCGGCATCCTGGTTGGGCCAGGCACCGGGGACAACATGGGCGCCGCGCTCGGCCTCGGCGTCCGGGACGGCGACGTGGTGGTCTCGCTCGGCACCAGCGGCACCGTGTTCGCGGTGCACCCCGAGGCCGTGGCCGACCCGAGCGGCAACGTCGCCGGGTTCGCGGATGCCACCGGCCGCTATCTGCCGCTGGTCTGCACCCTGAACGCGGCCCGGGTGCTTAGCGCCGTGGCCGGCATGCTCGGGGCAGACCTGGCCAGCCTGGATCGGCTCGCGCTCGCTGGCCAGCCGGGTGCCGGGGGTCTGGTGCTGCTGCCGTACCTGGACGGGGAGCGCACCCCGAACCTGCCGGACGCCGCCGGGTCGCTGCACGGCCTTCGCCGCGACAACATGACCCCGGAGAACCTGGCCCGGGCCGCCGTTGAGGGCATGCTCTGCGGGCTGGCTGACGGCCTCGACGCCCTCCGCACTTTGGGAGTACGGGTACGCCGGGTGCTGCTGGTCGGCGGCGGCGCCCGCTCCGAAGCCGTACGGGCGACCGCCCCCACGGTGCTCGGTGCCCCCGTCACCGCGCCCACGCCGGGGGAG
>JBOGDF010000507.1:0-2778 GCA_050701635.1 Micromonosporaceae bacterium
GCACGGCCTCGCGGTGCGTCCTGGTGGCGCCGGAAGCGGGCCGCCCGCGCGGGAGCTACGTGCAGTCGCCGGTGCCGACGCGGTTGGTGGCGCGGCGGCCGGCGTCGGCGACCGACAGCGACTCGTCGACGGTGAGCGCGTAGCCGGTTTCCGGGTCGTCGGCGGCGGCCGCGAAGATCACCCCGAGTACGTCGCCCCGTTCGTCCAGCAGCGGGCCGCCCGAGTTGCCGCTGATCACCCGGGAGCGCAGCGAGTAGACCTCGCGTACGACGGTCTTGGACTCGTAGATGTTGGGGCCGCGTACGTCGCGCATGTCGCGTACCCGGGCCGCGGTCGCGGTGTACGGGCCGTCCATCGGGTAGCCGACCACGATCGCGCCCTGGTCCGGCTTGGCGGGTGCCGGCGCCCACCTCATGACCGGCGCACCGAAACCCGGTACGTGCAGCACCGCCAGGTCCTTGTCCGGGTGGTACGCCACCACCTTGGCGTCGAACCGCCCGTTGGTGGACTCGATCACCAGCTCGTCGGTGCCGGCCACCACGTGGGCGTTGGTCATCACGCGCTCGGGTGCGTACACGAAGCCGGTGCCTTCGATCCGGCGACCGCAGCTGGGCGCCTCGCCGAGCACCTTCACCACCGACTGGTGCGCCTTGCGTACCACCGGGGAGCGGGCCAGTCTCGGATCCGGCGGCGGTACGTTGCGCGACCGCGTCGGCCCGAGCCCGCCGAACACCTCGGGGAAGTCGTTGGTGTCGATGGTTTCGCGCAGCGACTGGTAGACGCCGCGTACCTTGTCGGGCATCGCGGCGTCGACGGCGTTGACGATGGCGCTCTGGCGTACCTGTTTCACCAGCGCCGGGATGCCCGAGCTGGCCAGCGGCACCGCCACCATCCAGCTCACCAGCAGCACCGCCAGCACCGAGATCACGGCGCCGCCGATGTCGTCCAGGATCCGGGCCCACTGGTGCTGGTAGAGCTTGCGGATGCGTACCCCGAGCAGGGCGGCGATGGTCTGGCCGACCACCGCGAGCGCGAAGATCACGGTGAGTGCCATCACCACCCGGGCCGCGTCGGAGTCGAACTGCCGCGCCGCGAGGGGCGCGATCTGCAGGCCGAGCAGCGACCCGCCGAAGAAGCCGGCGAACGAGAGCCCGCCCACCACAAAACCCTGCCGGTAGCCGTTGATGCCGAACATCAGGATCAGCAGGACCAGCACGACGTCGATCAGGCTGCCGTACATCGACTAGAGGGTACGGGTTAATCGCCAGCATCGACGCCCTGGGCGCGCCGTGAGTGGGCCGCCTGGGCGCGCGACTGGGCCGCCTGCGCGCCGGCATCGGCGGCCTGGGCACGGCGTAGCGCGGCGAGCCGCTCCGGCGGGATGCTCTCCAGCTGCTCGTCGGGCAGCTCCACCATCCGGTCCGGATCCCACGGCTGGTCCCAACCGGCGAGCTCGAGAATCGCGGTCAGTACGCCCGCCGTGAACCCCCACACCAGCATGTCCCGCACCGCGAACGCCGGGCCGATGTAGCCGCTGGGGTGGCGTACCCGGACCCGGTTGGCGGGGTCGACGAGCTCCGCGACCGGCAGCCGCTCCACCCGCGCCACCTCCTCGGTCTGCATCGGCCGCACCGGGTGCGGCGAGTGCCACCACGCCAGCACCGGCGTCACCACGAACCCGGTCACCGGGATCCACAGCTCGGGCATGGTCGCGACCACCCGTACGCTCGCCGGGTCCAGGCCGACCTCTTCCCGGGCCTCCCGCAGCGCGGTGTCCGCCGGGCCGGTGTCCTCGGGGTCGGACGCGCCGCCCGGGAACGCCGGCTGCCCCGCGTGTTTGCGCATCTGCGCCGCGCGCTGCAGCACCAGCAGGTCCGGTCCGGGCACCTTGCCGTTGCCGTCCGCGGTGGGCGCGTTCTCGCCGAACAGCACCAGCACCGCGCTCGGCCGGCCGCCCTCGTCCGGCGGCGCGAACCGGGTGATCGACTCCGCCGACACGTCGGCGACCCGCTCCACCAGCGGTCGCAGCCACTCCGGCACCCCGGCGGTCACAGCCTCACCCCCAGCTGCGCTTCCACGAGCGTGGCCAGCCCGGCTTCGTTCAAAGGCTTTCCCTGGTGTACGTGGACCAGCCGGCCGTCCGCCGCCACGAACAAGGTCACCGGCAACGCCTGCCGACCGAGCTGCTTGACCAGCGCCCCGTCCGGGTCGAACACCGCCGGGAAGTTGATCTTCAAGTCCTTTGCCAGACTGGTGGCCGCCGCTCGGGTGTCGCCCGAGACGACGCCGAGCACGCGTACCCTCCCGCCGGCCCGGTCCGCGTACGACTGGAAGGCCGGCAGCTCGTCCCGGCACGGCCGGCACCACGATGCCCACACGTTCACCACCGTCGGTACGCCCGGCGCGATCCGCAAGTCGACCGGCTCCCCCTTGCCGAGACACGGCAGCGTGAGCGCCGGCAGCACCTCCCCGGCCGCGCCCGCCGCCGTTGTGCCCGCCGGCTCCCTGCTCGCCGCATCTCTGCTCGCCGCGGGCGCGGCCGGGGTGGATGCGGCCGGGGCGGGGGCGGATGCTGCCGGGGCTGGACATGGCTCGAACCAGGCGGCGGCGTCCGCGTCCGACGGCGCGTCCCGCGGCTCCGGGGACGCACCGCAGCCGGCCAGCACAGCTGTCACCACCGTGGCCATCACCGTGCCGAGCAGGACACCGACGATCCGCATGATCAACTCGCGGATTCGCGCGTCTCTGCGCCGCCCGCCGGCACGGTCGTCCCGGCAG
>JBOGDF010000508.1:0-2740 GCA_050701635.1 Micromonosporaceae bacterium
CTGTACGCCATCAACAACCGCAAACACGTACGCGGCGCGCAGACCGCCAACCACAACGACCACACCATCGGGATCGAGAACGAGGGGATCTACGTCTCGCAGAACACCACCACGGCGCAGTTCAACTCGCTGGTGCAGACCTGCGCCTGGCTGTGCGAGGTGTACGCCCTCAATCCGCACGTGGCGATCGTGGGACACCGCGACTACGTCGCCACCCAGTGTCCCGGCGACGTCCTCTACCGGCGGCTACCGGAGCTGCGCGACCGTGTCGCCGCGCTGCTCCCCTAGGAGGCGTGTGATGAGAATTCGCATGATCGTCGCGGGCCTGCTGATGCTGTCCGTGGCCGGGCTGAGCGGGGCGGCGCCGGCGGCGTCCGGGTCCCCGTCGTCGGCGCGGCCGGCGGCGGTGGGAGACGACATCGGCATCCAGGCGACGGTCTCCGGGATCGACGTCAACCAGGCCAACGGCGCCGTCAACTGGAGCACCGTACGGGGCGCCGGCATCGAGTGGGCGTACCTGAAGGCGACCGAGGGCACCACCGTACGGGACGCGAAGTTCAACACGTACTACCCGGAGGCGTACTACGCCGGGGTGATCCGGGGGGCGTACCACTTCGCACGGCCCAACCTGTCGAGCGGCACCGTGCAGGCGGACTTCTTCGCCAGCAACGGCGGCGCCTGGTCGGCGGACAGCCGTACGCTGCCCGGCGCGCTCGAGCTGATCGGCAACCCGTACTCCGGCGGCTACTGCTACGGGCTGACCAGCAGCGGGATGGTCAGCTGGATCTCCGCGTTCATGTCCCAGTACCGGACCCGTACCGGCCGGTGGGCGGTCATCCACACCACCCGCAGCTGGTGGTCGCGGTGCACCGGCAACTCCAGCAGCTTCACCACCCGGCACCCGCTGTGGCTGGAGAACTGGAGCAGCACCCCGGGCACCGTCCCGGGCGGCTGGGGGACCTGGACGTTCTGGCAGAACACCAACTGCCGGGTGACCTCCGGGGCGCCGGGCTGCGCCAACGGCGGCTTCTTCAACGGCGACCGGTCGCGGCTGATCGCGCTCGCCAACAACACCCCCTGAGGGGCGCCGCGGCGCCGGTTCCTACGCTGGGCGCGTGGAGCTGGTCACCGCGGCGGACAACGTCGAGCAGCAGCGTCGCGCCGCGTCCGGTCTTTACCGCGCGGGGGTACGCCCCGCCGACCGGATCGCGGTGCTGCTGCCGCCGTCGGGTCGCATGATCGCGCTGGTGCTGGGCGCGCTGCGTACCGGGGTGATCCCGGTGGTGCTCGATCCGCGCCTGGTGCCCCGGGAACGGGCCGAGCTGCTCGCCGATGCTTCGCCGGTGCGAGTGGTGGACTCGGCGGCGGGGCTCGCCGAGCTGCTGGCGGCGCCGGCCCGGGCCGAGCTGGCCGACGCTCCGCTGGGGCGCCCGATGCACTACACCTCGGGCACCACCGGGCGCCGCAAGGGCGTCTACTCCGGGGTGCTGTCCGAATCCGACGCGGCCGGCCTGCTGGCTGAGGAGCGCGAGCTGTGGGAGCTCGCCGCCGACGACGTACACCTGGTGCTCTCGCCGCTGCACCACTCGGCGCCGCTGCGGTTCGCCGCCGGCACGCTGCTCTCCGGCGGGTCGGTGCTGCTGGCGGGGCGGTTCGATCCGGCGGTGGTGCTCGGGTGGACCGGGCAGCTGCCGACCACCACGTTCTGCGTACCGACCCATCTGGCGCGGCTGCGGGCGGCCGCGGGTGGCGCGGTCGCGCCCTCGCTGCGCGGTTTCCGGCTGGTGGCGCACGCCGGCGACGCCTGCCAGTACGACGTGAAGCGCTGGGCGGTCGAGGCGTTCCCGGATGAGTCGGTGTACGAGTTCTACGGCTCCACCGAAGGCCAGTTCACCGTGTGTACGCCCGCGGACTGGCGTACCCACCCCGGCTCGGTGGGCCGGGCCCGTCCCGGACGCCGGCTGCGGATCGCGGACGACGGCACGATCTGGTGCGCGGTGCCGCCGTACGCCCGGTTCTCGTACTGGCGGGATCCGGAGAAGACCGCGCAGGCGTGGCGGGGCGAGGAGTTCACCGTCGGCGACGCCGGCCGGCTCGACCCGGACGGCTACCTCTACCTGGACGGGCGGCGCCACGACCTGGTGATCACCGGCGGCGTCAACGTGTACCCGCTCGAGGTGGAGAAGGTGCTCGGGCAACACCCGGGGGTCACGGAGGTGGCGGTGTTCGGCGTACCGGACGAGGAGTGGGGTCAGCGGCTGTGCGCCGCGTACGCCGGCACCGCGTCCGCCGACGAGCTCGCCCGGTACGCCGCCGCCGAGCTGTCCGCCGCGAAGCGGCCGAAGACGTACGCCCGGGTGGGCGCGTTGCCGCGTACCAGCACCGGGAAGATCCGTCGCGCCGACCTCTCTCGCCTGGCCTGAGCCGTCCGCCGCTGTCGCGTCCCCGACGGAACACTGGCGCGACCGCGTACCGCTGCTAGGGCTCTTCTCAGTCCCCTGAGCAGGCTCGACACCGGATGGCAGTGCGGATCACTGGATAACCGACAGAGGGGCAGACATGAAGCAGCTGATCCGGGGTCCGTCGATCGCAGTCGCGCTGGTGGCGGTCTCGTTATGGGCGGGGGTGGCACCAGCTGTCGGGTCATCGGGCGGTGCCGCGCCGGCCGAGAACCACGAGGCGGTCGCCGGCGAGTACCTGGTGTCGTTCACACCGGGCACCGGGGCAGCCGAACGGGCAG
>JBOGDF010000509.1:0-2726 GCA_050701635.1 Micromonosporaceae bacterium
CGGCACGCGCGTTGCCGCCGTTGGGGGCGTACGCGCCGCTGCCCGCGCCCAGCCAGGTCGCCGCGAACCGGGCCGGCGACGAGGTGGTGGTGCACTGGCAGTGGCCCACCGAGCTCACCGAAGTGCTGCTGCGGTGGCGGCTGGCCGACCATCCGTGGCGTACCAAGCTGGTGTCGCGGGGGGCGTACCGGTCGCAGGGCGGCGCGTGGCTGCCGTTGGCCGAGGTGGCCAGCAACGGGGACCGCAACGCCGCGCTGCGGGTGGAGCTGATCCCGATCGCGCCCCGGCACGGGCGCCGGGTGCAGGGCCCGCCGGTCACCCTGAAGGTGCCCGGCCGGGTCGAGGCGTGGTACGAGGTGACCCGCGGCGGCCCGCCGTGGCGGCGCGAGCTGACCGTGGCGGTACGCACCCACGGGCCGGCGCAGCTGCGGCGCCTGATGGTGGTGCTGCGGCGCGGCACCGTGATGCCGCTGCACCCCACCGACGGTGAGCTGCTGCGGCAGCTGGAGGACGTACGGCTGGCGCCGGACGCGCCGCTGCGGTTGCGGCTGCCGATGCCGCGCGGACCCTACTGGCTGCGCTGCTTCACCGTCGACGACGACGTCGAGCTGCGGGACCCGCCGGTGGTCCAGCTGCGGGGCCGCTGATGACGCCGATGGTGCGGGGCCGCTGATGTCGCCGATCACCTGCCCTTACTGCTTCACGCCGGTGCCGCGCCGCAGCGTACGGTTCCGCTGCCAGGGCGGGGCGCCGGGACGCGGCAGCGGCTGCCCGCCCGAGGTGGACCAGGTGCTCGCCGACTACCTCGGCTCCGCGGTGGCGGCGACCCTACCCCCGGTGTTCAGCGCCGACGGGCGGCGGCAGCGCGCCGAGTGCCCGCGCTGCGGCCAGGACACCTTCCGCCGGGTCTGCCCCGCCTGCCACAACCAGCTGCCGGCGCAGTACTGCGAGACGCCGGGCAAGATCGTGGCGCTGGTGGGCGCCAAGAACGCCGGGAAGAGTACGTACATCGCGGTGCTGCTGCACGAGCTGGAGCACCGGTTCGGCGCCGAGCTGGAGACCTCCCTGGTCGCCTGTGACGACCGTACGATCGACCGCTACCAGCAGGATTTCGCCAAGCCGCTGTTCGGTGAGCACCGGCTGCTGCCGACCACACAGTCGGCGGCGACGGCGATCCGGTGGCCGATGGTGTACCTGCTCAGCCGTACCCGGCAGGGACGGTTCCGGCGCCGCCAGGACACCTCGCTGGCGCTGGTGCTCTTCGACACCGCGGGCGAGGACCTGGGCCGGCGCGACCTGGTGGAGCTGCACCTGCGCTACCTGTCGGCCGCGGACGCGATCATCTTCCTGGTCGACCCGCTGGAGCTGCCCGGCGCCGCCGCCGACACCCGGGACGAAGCCCGCTCCGACGGCACTCCGGACGCGAACCCGCTGCACGTGCTGAGCCGGGTCACCGAGACGCTGCGCTCCGGGCACGAGCTCAAGCCCGGGCAGCGGCTGAAGGTGCCGATGGCGATCGCGCTGACCAAGATCGACGTACTGCAGTCGTCGCTGGAGCAGCAGTCGCCGCTGCACCAGCCCCGTCCCCGGTCCGCCCGGCTGGACCTCGACGACCGGGACGCCGTACACGAACAGGTACGGGCGCTGCTGCACAACTGGCACACCGAGGGCATGGACAACTACCTCGACCACAACTACGCGGAGTACGGCTTCTTCGGGCTGTCCGCGCTCGGTGGTCTCCCCCAGGACGGCGCGGTCGCGCCCGGCGGGATCCGGCCTTACCGGGTCGAGGATCCGCTGCTGTGGCTGCTGCACCGCTTCGGCATGCTCGACGCGTCCCGCAGAAGCCGGTCCTGATGGCGGAGCAGCTTCACTACGCCTCGGTGGCCCGGGGCGCCACCGGACGGGCCGGCTTCCAGTTCACCGCCCGCAGCGACGGCGCCCGCCCGGAGCTGGAGCGGGTGATCGAACGGTTCATGACGTACCGGCCGCCGGGTGGCGTACGGGCCGCCGCCGACTGTCCGGTGTCGCTGGCGTACGAGGTAACGCCGTACGGGGCGATCGCGGTGTGCTGCCGCTACCTGGGCGAGGACTACACGGGCCGGCCCGGCAACTTCCTGGGGCATGCCGTGGTGGCCGCCCCCGAGGAGCTGGACGGGATCCGGCCGATCGAGCTGTGGCGTTCCCCGATCTGGGCCGGGACACCCGCCACGACGTTGTCCACTGTGGACGCGCTGGCGGTCGGTGAGCTGGTCGACCCGGAACGCGTCGGGCTGCTGCTGTCCGGCGCCGGGGACGCCGGGTACGCGCAGCTCGCCGGCCTGCTCGACGCGGTGCGCGATGCCCTCGCCGGACAGTCCGGGCCGGTCGCGCTGGTCAGCGACGACGTCGACACCACCGCCTTGTGGATCGGCGCGGTGTCGTACTCGCTGCCGTACGCGGTGGCGCGGCGGCTGTCGTTCGTCACGTACACCGCCGATCCGCACCTGGCCCGGCACCACCTGGTCGGCACCACCGCGCAGGCCTGGGCCGCCAGCCGCAGCGACCGTGTCTCCTTCGCGCTGGACCAGGGAGGGCCGGTGCCGCGTCTGGCGCCGCCGAGCCCATACGCCCGGGCGGCGGCCGCGGCGTGGCGTACCGGGGATCTGGTCGAGATCGACACGCTGTGCGCGATCGCCGCCGTCGCCGCTCGCAGCGCCACCGGCAACCCGGACGCGGGCCGGGGC
>JBOGDF010000510.1:0-2719 GCA_050701635.1 Micromonosporaceae bacterium
GGACGGTGGTGCGGCGGGCGGCGGTGGTGCCGATGACCAGGATGCCGGCCACCACCAGGGCGGCGCCGAGCAGGCCGACCACGCCGGGGCGGTCGCCCAGGATCAGGATCGCGGCCACCACGGACAGCAGCGGACCGGTGCCGCGCGCGAGCGGGTAGACCACGGACAGGTCGCCGACGGCGTACCCCCGCTGGAGCAGCAGGAAGTAGCTCAGGTGGGTGAGGGCACTGAGCGCCATCACCCCCAACGCGACCGGGGTCAGGGGTTGCAGGAACCACGCGGCGAGCGGCAGGTAAACCACCGTGGAGACCGCCGAGTTGAGCCAGACGAACGCCAGGCCGGTGCTGCCGCTGGCGCGTTTCGCGGCGAGGTTCCAGGTGGCGTGCGTGACCGCCGAACACAGCACCAGGGCGACCGCGACCAGGCTCACCCACCGAGGCTAGGCCCGCGGGCGGCACCGGCGCCGCGTCGGAGATCACATCGGGGTGGCGTCCACCAGCAGGTCGATCATCTCCTTGAACACCGGCCGGTTGGCGAACCCGTCACCGCAGTCGGTCCCGGTCACCGTCACATCACCGGCCTTCAGGCTGTACGTGAACCCGTCTGCGCAGTCGCCGGTGTCCTGGCGCTTCGCCTCCTCCGGCAGCGCGTCCTTCATCGCGAGCGACTGCAGCTTCGACACCTGCTGGTCGGTCAGCTCGCCCTTCTGCTCGCGGTCGCCGTCGGTGTACGTCCACGCGCCGCCCGGCTGCAGCACGATCCGCTGGTCGACCCCGGCGATGCCACCGGTACGGCTCAGCGTGACCTGCCTCGGCTTGCGCCCCGCCGGGTACGTCGGCGTACCGCCGGTCTCACCCGGTGGGATCCCGATCTCGCCGCTGGACTGCGCCGGCGACGGCTCCTTGTCCGCGGTGCCGGAGCCGCCTCCGCAGCCGGCGAGGCCGAGCAGGGCCACCAGCAGCAGCCCTCCGATGGTGCGCTTCATGGGTACGTACCCCCTCAAATGTCCTGGTCATTCTCCCGCTAGGACGCGACGGGCCCCGCGCGGGTTCCACACTGTGTGGTGTGACCGGGATGCCCGCGCTGTGGCGCCGTGACCTGCCGCCGTTGGTGAACGCGACGGAGGCCGACCACGCCGGCGCCGATCTGGTGGCGCGGTGGAGCCAGCCGCACCGGCACTACCACGACCTGACCCACCTCGGCGCGGTGCTGGCGGTGATCGACGAGCACGCGGCATGGGCGGAAGACCTTTCGGCGGTACGGCTCGCCGCATGGTTCCACGACGCGGTGTACGTGCCGCGCCGCGACGACAACGAACGGGCCAGCGCGGCGCTGGCCCGAGCGGTGCTGCGCCGGCTGGGAGTGGACCGGGCCCGGGTCGACGAGGTGGCACGGCTGGTACGCCTCACCGAAAACCACCACCCCGCCCCCGGCGACCGCAACGGGGAGCTGCTGTGCGACGCGGACCTGTCGGTGCTGGCGGCGCCGCGGGAGGCGTACCGGCAGTACGCCGCGCGGATTCGCCGGGAGTACGCGCACGTGCCGGACCGGGCGTTCCGGGCCGGGCGGGTGGGCGTACTGCGGCGGCTGCTGGCGCTGCCGAAGCTGTACCGGATCCCGGCGCTCGCGGCGCGGTGGGAGGCGCCGGCGCGAGCCAACCTCACCCGCGAGCTGGACGAGCTGACCGCTCCCGACCCTCAGCCGTGAGCCGACGGCGGCCGCCCGGCGCTGCTCAGCCGTGAGCGGGTGGGGCTGGGCGTTTGCGGCGGCGGAGGCCGGAGCGGGTGAGCAGCTCCACGATGCGGCGGCTCGGCACCACCTGGGCGCCGAGGCGTACCGCGGTGTCGAACAGCTCCGCCGGCACGTCGTAGTGGTCCCGCTCGAAGCCGCGCCGGGGCGCGCCGAGCTGCGCCGCGAAGTCGTGCAGCTCGTCGTACGACACGTCGCTGACCAGGTGCGACCAGAGCCGGCCGCGCCCCGGCCACACCGGCCGGTCGATGAAAACCGCCACGCCGACACCGTAGCCTCACTGACGTGGAGCCGGGCGACGTGATCGAGGCGGTGGCGGCGTGCCGGCGTACGCTCCGGCCGCTCGCCGGGCTGGACTGGTCGGTACGCGCGGGCGAGCTGGAGTGGAGCGTCTGGCGCACCGTCAGCCACATCAGCGACGCGGTCGGCTGCTACGCCGGCTACCTGGCGGTACGCAGTCCGCACCGGCTGCGGTTCGACGTACGGACCCACGACGGCGCCACCAACGGCGAGCTGCTCGACGTGCTGGACACCGCGGCGGCGCTGCTCACCCAGGTGGCCGCGGCGGCGGAGCCGGACGCACGGGCGTACCACGGAGCCGGGATGGCCGACCCGGACGGCTTCCTGGCGATGGGCTGCGACGAGACGCTGGTGCACTGCTGGGATGCCGCCCGCGGGCTGGGTGCGGAGTTCGACGCGCCGCCCGCGCTCGCGGAGCGCACCGTACGCCGGCTGTTCCCGTGGGCGCCGACCGGCGTACCGCCGTGGCCGGCGCTGCTGTGGGCCAACGGCCGGCTCGACCTTCCCGGCCGGCCCCGGCCCGCCACCGACTGGGTCTGGCACTGCGCACCATTGCGCGAGTGGGACGGCACCGTCCCCCGCTGGACCACCCCTCCCAGCCGGTACGAGTGGGACGACCCCACCCGCCGCTGGCGCCCCGCCCGGTAGCGCAACGGCCGCGGCACCGCCG
>JBOGDF010000511.1:0-2711 GCA_050701635.1 Micromonosporaceae bacterium
GGCCACAAGCCCGCGCCGAACGACCACGCCGGTGAGAGCCCGTACGCCGGGCCCGGGCGGGTGGCCGCCGTACTGGACCGGATCTCCACCTCCCGCGAGGTGGTACGGGAAGGGCTGCGGCGCAGCGGAGCGACCGTGGAGGGCGCCGGCGGGCTGGCCGCGCTTGACGAGTTCACCGCCGCGATCGGGGTGCTGGTGGAGACGGTCAGCCCGGCGGCCAAGGGCGGCAAGGTGCCGCTCGGCGACGCCGACGACGCCAGCGAGCGGGTACGCAAGGCGGTCGCGGGGCTGGCGAGCCAGATGCTCGACGCCGCCGACGGGCAGCTGGCCGAGCAGGCCGACGCGGTCGCGGACAAGCGCTTCTACGCCACCGCCGCGGTGCTGGTCGGGCTGCTGCTGGCGGTCGGGCTGCTGTGGCTGAGCCTGCCCGGACACCCGGAAGCGCCGGCGCCGGCCCCCGTGGCCGACCCCGGCGAGGAGTACGACGCCGCCGCTGAGGAGACGGAGCCGACCCCGGAGCTGATCGACGCCCGCGAGCTGCTCAACAGCGAAGAGCTGTTGCACGTGGGTCGCGCGGTGCGCAGCACCAGAGGGGAGCCCGATGACGCTCACTAGGGCGAGTATCCGCGACAAGCTCAACCTGCTGTTGCTGGTCCCGCTGCTGGCCACGGTGCTGCTGGCACTGCCGTTCGTCGCCTCCCGGCTGGACGAGGCACGCGCCGCCTCGGTCGCCGCCGAGGCGGCCACCAACGCGCGGCAGGTCGCGGATCTGCTGTACGCCCTGCAACAGGAGCGGCTCGCCTCGGTCGACCACCTCTCCACCTCGGTGGGACACCTGCACGTACGGATGCTGCAGCACTACTCCGCGGTGGACGACGCGGTGGCCGACCTGCGTACCAGCCTCGGCGAGGAGCTCTCGCCGCGGCTGCGCGACGCGCTGCGGGAGCTGTCGAGGCTCGGCTCGATCCGGCAGAAGGTGCTCTCCGGCAAGGTCCAGCCGCGGGATGTCTTCAACGACTACCGGGACGTCACCGACGGGCTGCTGGGCGGGCTCGGGCTCGACGTCCGTACCGCCGGATCGGCCCCCGCCAGCCGGCAGCTGGAGGCGCTCGACGCGCTGCTGCGCGCCAACGAGCAGAGCAGCCGGGCGGGTGCCGCGCTGGTGCTCGCCGCCGAGGATGCCGAGGTCGGCTGGCGGCTGCTGGTGGAGGCGAACGCGCTGCTGCGGCTGCACAGCGACCAGTTCGTACGGGTTGCCGAGCGCCGGCACGCGGAGCTGATGCGGGTGGTCGACACCGGCCGTTCGACCGCGCAGCTGCGGCAGCTCACCGAGCAGGTACGGATCGCGAACCGGACCCTGGACGCCACGTACGTGGCCCGGGCGCGCAGCGTCGCCGAGGCGCAGGGCGTACTGCGTCAGCTGCTGCTGGTACGCGCCGCGCGGGACGTACAGGGCGCGGCCAGCAGCAAGGCCGACGCCGCACAGATCGCCGCGTGGGCGGTGAGCGTCGGGACGCTGCTGCTGTTCGGGCTGGTGGTCGCGCTCGGCGTGATGGTCAGCCGCTCGATCGCCGGACCGGTACGCCACCTCACCCGCGCCGCGGGCGCCGTCGCGGAGCTGGCCAGCACCGAGCTGGCCCGGGTGTCCGACTCCGAACGCATCGACGACCGACCACCCCGGCTGGCCGCGATCGCGGTGGATTCCCAGGACGAAGTGGGCGACCTGGCGACCGCGTTCAACCGGGTACAGGCCACCGCCGCGCTGCTACTGGAGCGGCAGGTCCACACCCGGCGCAACGTCGGTCTGATGTTCGCCAGCGTGGCGCGGCGTACCCAGAACCTGGTGGGCGGGCAGCTCGCGCTGATCGACCAGCTGGAGCGCAACGAGCAGGACCCCAAGCTGCTGTCCGAGCTGTACCGGCTGGACCACCTGTCGATGCGGCTGCGGCGCAGCGCGGAGAGCCTGCTGGTGGTTTCGGGGGTACGTGACGAGACCCGGCTCGCGGTGCCGGCGCAGCTGGCCACCGTACTGCGGTCCGCGCTCGCCGAGATCGAAGACTTCCAGCGGGTGCGCCTGGTCTCGATCTGCGACGTGACGGTGGCGCCGGGCCTGGTCGCCGACCTGTCGCTGCTGCTGGCGGAGCTGCTGGAGAACGCCACCTCGTTCTCGCCGCCCACGGTGGTGGTGGACGTGACCGCGGAGCGGGTCGCCGGCGGTTGCCGGATCACGATCGCCGACCACGGCATCGGGATGTCGGCGGCACAGATCGCCGAGGAGAATCGCCGGTTCGTCCAGCGGGAGCGGCTGGACATCGCGCCGACCACGGTGCTGGGGCTGTTCGTGGTGGGCCGGATCGCGCGCCGCCACCGGCTCGACGTCACGCTGCAACCGACCCCGGGCGGCGGCATCACCGCGGTGGTCGCCGTACCCCGCGACCAGCTCACCGCGGAGAGCTCGCAGGCCGGCGATCCGGCAGCCCTTTCCGGTGGTACGCCGGACGCGGACACCGGACGCCTGGTCGGCGCGCAGGTACGCGGCCCGGTGGCGACCCTGCCGCCGGCGGTGGCGCCGGTGGACAGCTCCCGGGACAACTTCGCGTGGTTCGTCCAGGACCACCCGGCGCGCCAGGCAGCCGTCGGCGCCGCGCCGCCGCCCGTAGCGCCGAGTCCGCCCGTAGCGCCGACGCCGCATCCCCGGCCGCTCGAGCAGC
>JBOGDF010000512.1:0-2693 GCA_050701635.1 Micromonosporaceae bacterium
GGCTCCGGCTGCGCGGTGCAGCCGGAGCCGGCGATGACCAGGGTCAGTACGAGGATCGCGACGCGCCGCATGCTCGCGATCGTATGGGCGTCAGGGTCTCTCTGGGGTCGCGGCCAGGTCGCGATCCGCCGCGCGTCCCAGCGCGAGCAGCCGTACGGTGCGGTCCCGCCAGTGCACCAGCGCGACGGCGACCGCGAACACCAGCACCGGCACCACCCCGAGCGCGACCAGCTGCCAGTCGGCGACCAGCACCGGGGACCCGGTCTGCGCATACGAGACCGCGTACTGGCCGCCCCCCCAACGGATCATCGCCAGCTGGGCCACGGCGGGTGCGGCCAGCGCGACCAGCCGGCGCCGTACGGCGGGATCCAGCCGGTACGCCACCACCGCCGCCACCGGCAACACGCAGACCACCGCGATGTCCGTCCAGCGGGTCAGCAGGTACCAGGCCAGCGCCGAGTCGCCGGGCCCGATCGCGTACACGGCGGGCACCAGGAGCATGGCCGCGAGCGAGGCGGCGGCGAAGGCGGCCACGCTCCACCGGCCCAGGACTGCCAGGCCCCGCTGCGGCGCGGCCGGGACGGTGAGCGCCGCCGCGGCGACGATCCCCAACACCACAACCACGGTGCGGGACAGGACGTACTGCGGCTCGCTGGCGAGCGCGGTGCCCAGGACCAACAGCTGCGTCAGTACGGTCGCCCAGGCCAGTCCGGCCGCCAGCCGGCGCCAACCCGCCACCGCGGCGATCGTGACCAGCAGCCAGCCGAGCACGAGCGGTCCGGCCTGCAGGAGGGCGTTCGGGTACGCGTCGACCGCCATCTGGTCGCCCCACAGCAGCCACTGTCGAGTGGACGCCAGCACGGTGCGCACCCGTTCGACGCACAGCAGCATCGCCGCCAGCAGGCCGAACGCCGCCGCCGCGTCCACCCAGCTCGGGTCGGCGAGCCCGGTACGCTGCGCGCCGAGCCGCTGCCGCAGCGCGGACCCCAGCAGGCTGAGCGCCTCGCGGGGATCCGGGAACCGCTGCTGCGGCCGGGCGCTGGCCATCAGGACGCCGACCATCTCCTCCTCGTACGCCCGCCGGTGCGGCGCCGGATACCACGCCAGCAGCCGCCGGTAGCGGCGTTCCAGTGCGTCGTTCATGCGATTCCTCCCCCGTGCGCGGTGTTGAGGCGGGCGGTGTTGAGGCGTGCGGTGTTGAGGTTGCGCAGCGCGACCGCCGCGGCGTCGGCGCGCCGGCGCAGTCGCGCACTCTCGGCGGCCAGCCGCTCGGCGCCGGCGCCGGTCAGCTTGTAGTAGCGGCGCAGCCGGGACTGCACCACCTCTTCGCGTTCGACGTCGATCAGCCCGGCGGTACGCAGCCGGTCCAGCACCGCGTACAGGCTGCCGGTGTGCAGCTTGACCTCGCCGTCGGACAGTCGCAGCACTTCTTCGATCACCGCGTACCCGTGGCGCGGCTCGCCCGCCAGCGCGGTGAGCACCAGGTACGCGGGTTCCCGCAATGATGTGTCAGCCATGCCTGGAGTATATACATCTAACGCGTATATACAAGCTAGCGGGACAGTCGGATGTCGCGGCGGGCGGCCCACATGGTGTGCTCCCGGGAGATCGCCTCCTCGGACTCCTTCACCAGCCGGGCCCACGTCGTCTCGTCCTCGCAGCCTGCGACCTGGTCCTCGATCAGCGCCAACTCGCGCGCGGCCACCCCGTACGCGCTGGCCAACGACTCGTGCTGGCGGAACTGGGTCCAGGCGGCGGCGGCTGCCGCGCACGCCGAGGCGACCCCGAGGAAGTTCAACCCGGGTCCGCCGAACGCCTTGACAGCGGCCCCGATCAGGCCGATCGAGGTCGCGACGGTGACCACCGTTGACCAGCGCCGGGCACCGCGGCGTGCGCCGGCCGCGTTACCGGCGTACCAGGCACGTTGGTCCGCGATCCGGTCCCTCCGGTACGCCTCCCTGCGCTCGGCCAGCGGTGCTGCCCGCAGCTCTCGCATCGCCGGCGTGATCTGCACCGGATCGGGATCATCGGAGATCCAGTCCACCTCCGCCAGCGAGGCGGTGACACCGCGAAGCGAATCGTGGAACGTGGCGTCCGCGTCGGGCGCACCGGCCACGAACGGTTCGCCACCGACCGCATACTTCCACGCCAGCGTCTTGACCGACTCCGCCCCGGCCCGCCCCCGATACCACTCCCGCTCCGGGTTGCGCTGGACCCGCGCGCGTTCGCAGACCAGGGCGGCGGCGTACGCGCCAGCGGCAGCGACGGTCGCCAGGTCCAGCCGCGCGGTGAGCTGCCAGGACAGCACGCCGGCGACCGCGGCGGCGAGCAGCAGCATCAGCTGGGTGGCGCGCCAGCGTACCGCCGCCCGCTGGCCAGCCAGCGACGAGGCGTCCGCGGCCCGGAACGTGCTCGGCAGATCGGCGGCGGCCAGCATGGGTCAGTAGCCGGTCTGTGCGCTGCTGAGGATGGCGGCACACAGGCAGAGCAGCACCAGCGCCGCGGTGATGCCGCCGATCCACAACCACGCCTTGGTCGTGCCGGACATCCCGGTCGGCGGCCCGGTGGGGTACTGCCTCTGTGCCTGCGGCTGACCCGGCGGGTACGGGCCGGCCAGCGGCGCCGCGATCTGCCTCGGGGCATCCCACCGGGGGGCCTGCGGCGCCGGCGACTGCCACCGCGCGGCCTCCGGC
>JBOGDF010000513.1:0-2683 GCA_050701635.1 Micromonosporaceae bacterium
GTGCCGGGGGTGCGCGGCGTACTGCCGGCGGCGGTGTCGTCGGTGACGTTGGGCGATACCGGGTCGACCACCGTACTGGCGATCGACAGCGCCCGGGCGTACGCCTTGCTGCAGCCGCGGGACGATCTCACCGACCGGGCGGCCGGGCCGCTGTTCGCCGGTCTCGCCGCCGGCGCGCGCCAGGAGGCGGCGGGGCTGTTCACGCCGCTGCCGGCCGGCGCCACCCGGCTCACCGGCACCCTCACGGTCACCACCACCAAACACCCAGGCACGGTGAGTACGGTCGGCAGCGGCGTCGACCTCGCGGACCGGTACGGCATGGTCCGCCGGCTTCCGCTGCCGCAGGCCAAACCCGACGGCACGCCGGTGCGATTCTCCGTGGAGCTCGGCCCGCACACCACCGGCCTGTACGGTTTCCGGATCAGCGCCAACGCCGGCCAGCGCACCGACACCACCCTGACCTGGACGGTGAGCGAGCTGACCGCGGTGACCGGGGCCAGCGCGACCACGCCGTTCGATCCCGGGTCGGGCTGGAAGAGCGGTCACGATCTGCTCGCCGAGTCCAGCTACGTCAACGCGGTGGTGGAGCTCGGCGCCGCCCGCGTGAGCGCGGCGCCGGGCCGGGTTTCGGTGTCCCGCCGGCTCTCCGTACCCACCGAGGGGTGGGGTGTCTACCCGGCCTTCGAGTACGGCGTGGTCAAGGCCACCCAGCCTCGCGGCGACGCGTTGCCGGTGCTGGTCACCCCGGAGCTGCTGCGGGCGATCGGCGGCACCGTGGGCGGGGAGTTCACGCTGCCGGTCTCCGGCGGCGAAACCGCCGCGACGGTGGCCGGCGTGATCGACTCGGTGCCCGGCGTACCGAACCAGCGGGCGGTGGTGGCCGACCTGCGTACCCTCTCCAGCCGGGTGTACGCCGCCTCCGGCGAGACCGTGCGGCCCACCGAGTGGCGGCTGGCGACCGACCCGCGGCGGCACGCCGAGGCGGCCCGCGAGGTGGCCGCCATCCCCCACACCGAGACCACCGACCGGTACGCCGTCGTGCCCGACCCGCTCGGCTCCGGTGCCCGGCTGGTGCTGCTCCCGGCGGCGCTCGCGGTGGCGCTGCTGGCCGGACTCGGGATCGCGGTGGACGTACGGGCCACCGCCCGGCGCCGTTCCGGGGAGCTCGCGGTGCTGCACACCATCGGCAGTACGCCGCGGCAGCTGGCGCGCTCGCTGGTCGCCGAGCAGGCGATCCTGGCCGGGTTGGGCGTACTCACCGGACTCGGGATCGGGATCGTGGTGGCCATCACGATGGGGCCGCTGCTGGTGCTGACCCCGGACGCGGCCCGCCCGGTGCCGGTGCCGGTGCTGGCGTTCGACCCGGTGTGGGTGGCCGTACCGGTGGTGGGGCTGCTGCTTCTGGCGTTCGGGCTGGCCGCCCGGGTGGCCGCCGGGATCCGGCGCCACCTTCCGGTGCTGATCGTGGGTGACGGCCGATGACCGTGCACCGGATCCGGGAACACGCCGGGCTGTGGGCGATGCTCGCGGCGCTGGTCGCGGTCGCGGCGTTCCTGGTCACCGCCGCGCCGCGGGTGGTCAGCCGCACCGAGGACGCCGCGCTGCGACAGGCGATCGCGGAGAGCCCGAGCAGCGTACGGGACCTCACCGTGGTCACCGACCTGGCCAACCCGGGCGTCGGTAGCCTGGCCGACGAGCGGGACAGCATCGCCGACCGGCTGCCGCCGATCCTGCGGCGGGCCGTACAGCAGCGGTGGTACGCCGTGCAGGCCGCCCCGGGCACCGGGATCGCCGACTACTTCCCCGATTTCGAAGGCGTGAAGCCGAAGCTGGACGTACGGATCCAGGACGGCTTCGCCGGCGCGGTGACGCTGGTCGACGGCGAGCTGCCCGGTGCCCCGCAGCTGCCGCCGGCGGGCGCGGACGCGCTGTCGGTGGAGGCGGTGGTCTCCGCCGAGACCGCCGCGGCGCTGCGGCTGCGGGTCGGCTCCACGTTCGAGATCCTCGGCGAACGGCACTCCTCGCCGCCGCTGCAGGTACGCATCAGCGGCGTCTTCCGCGCCAACGACCCGGCGGAGCCGATCTGGCAGGACCATCCGCAGAGCCTGCACCCGGGGATCCCCCGGCCGTTGAGCAGCGATCCGCCGACGTACCTGGGGACCGCGCTGCTGCATCCGGAGGCGGTCGGCGCGCTGGCCGCGATCGGGTGGGGGTCGGAGGTCACGTTCCGGCACCGGCTGGACGAGCGGCGGCTGCACGCCGGTCAGACCGGCGCACTCGCGACGGCGCTGGGCCAGCTCGCCACCGGCGCGCACGGCGTACCGGAGGCGTACCTCGACACCGGGCTGGACCACCTGGTGACGCAGTTCCAGGCACGGCGGGGCGCGGTCGCCGCGGTGGTCGCGGTGGTGCTGGCCGGCCTGCTGGGTGCCCTGCTCGGCGTACTGCTGCTGGGGGTACGGCTCGCCGCGGAGCGCCGGCGCGAAGAGCTCCGGCTGTGGCGGGCCCGCGGCGCCTCACTGCCCACAGTGGCCGGTACGTTGGCCGCCGAGTGCGCGCTGCCGGTGCTGCCGGCGGCGCTGCTCGGCTGGGGGCTGGCGATGGCGTACCCGTCGCGGGCGGGCGATCTGGCCTGGCCGGTGCTGGCGATCGCGGCGGTCGCGATCGGCGGGCTGCCGTGGTT
>JBOGDF010000514.1:0-2679 GCA_050701635.1 Micromonosporaceae bacterium
GTACGGTGTCGATCCGGCCGGCCGCGGCCCCGTCGCGCATCAGCGCGGTGAGGTCGTCCCAGAGCGCCGCCCAGGTGCCGGCGCCGAGCGCGCGGCCAGGCGTGAGCGGGTCGAGCCCGGCGCGGAACAGCACCTCCGCCCGGTACGCCACCCCGACCCCGGCCACCACTGACTGGTCCATCAGCAGCAGCCCGATCGGGGCGCGGCTGCGGCATACCCGGGTGGCGGCGGCGTCCGGGTCGGCGTCCGGGCGGAGCGGATCGGCGCCCAGCCGGGCGTGCAACGCGGCCTTCTCCGGCTCGGTGACCAGCTCGCACGCGGTGGGTCCGCGCAGCTCCAGGTAGGCCCGCTCGGCCTGCCACAGCAGCCGGATCTGGCCCACCGGCGGCGGTGCCGGTCCGGTGCCGGCGGCGAACTTCCCGTACAGCCCGAGGTGTACGTGCAGCCACACCTGCTCGCCGCCGGGCGCCTCGTACCGGTGGAAGAGGTGTTTGCCGTGGGCGTCGGTGGCGGCGAGCCGGGTGCCGTCCAGCCGGGCGGCGCCGGTCGCGAACCGGCCCTGCGGGCTGCTGGTACGCACCGTCGCGCCGCCGAGCAGCGAGCGGTGTTCACGCGCCAGCCTGTGGGTGACATGGCCTTCGGGCACGGCTGCCAGGATGCCATCCCGCGCGGTACGGTCAGCGCATGGCGGGCTTCCATCGGCAGCGCAAGCGGGGTCGGCGGCAGTCTCCGCCTTCACCCGATGCGGCATCGCCACCACCCGACGCGGCATCGCCACCACCCACCGAGGAGACGGTGCCCGCCGAGCCCGCCGCCGGAGACCTGGTGCCCTCCCCCGCCGACGTGGCCGCCGCGCACCGGCACCGTCCGCGGGGGCCTCGCGAGGCCGAGTCGACCACGGCAGCGACCGCCGACCCGGACGACGTACCCGCCACGAGCCAGCGCCCGGCGACCAGCAAACGCTCCGCCACCAGCCAGCGCCCCGCCGGAAGCGGGAGCGGGGGCAACGGTGACCGGGAGACCGAACGCGGGCTGCGCGGGCTGGTCGGCTCCGGGTCCTCACAGGTGGGCGTCTGGGCCGCCGCCCGGGCCCGCGACGCCGCGCGGCCGAGCGACGAGGAGCTGCGCCGGGCCGACGAGGAGCTTGCGATCGTACGGCGCAACTGGGTGCCCCGGGAGCCGTTCCGCCCCGGCAGCAAGCCCTAGCCGGGCGTTACGCCGGTAGCTCCGGCAGCTGGTGTGACTGCTCGTACGCGGCGATCTGGTTGATCCGGCGCTGATGCCGCTCGCCGCCGGAGAACGGGGTGTCCAGGAAGGTCCGTACGATCGCCAGCGCCTCGTCTTCGGAGTGCATCCGCGCGCCCAGGCCGATCAGGTTGGCGTCGTTGTGTTCCCGCGCCAGCTGGGCGATCTGCGGGCTCCAGGCGAGCGCCGCACGGGCTCCGGGGATCTTGTTCGCGGCGATCTGCTCGCCGTTGCCGGAGCCGCCGAGCACGACCCCCAGGCTGCCCGGGTCGGCCACCACCTTCGCCGCGGTGACCAGGCAGAACGCCGGATAGTCGTCGTCCGCGTCGTACGCCGCGGGCCCCACGTCGACCACCTCGTGCCCGAGGTCGGCCAGCGCCACCGCGAGCCGCTGCTTCAGCTCGTAGCCGGCATGGTCACTTCCCAGGTAGACACGCATGCCGTGCAGTCTGTCAGCCACCGGGCGCGGCGCCGCCGCCAGGTCAGCCGACGCGCCGGCGGCCACGCCGGGCGCGCGGCCATCGCCTCAGGCGAGTGCGGCGGCGAGCGCGGTCGCGGCCTGGTCGATCGCCGCGCCGGCGGCGTCGAAGATCGCCAGCTTGCGTACGAAGCCGTGGTTGATCCCCTGGTAGCGGACCAGCACCGCCGGTACGCCGGCCGCGGCGAGCGCCATCGCGTACGCCTCGCCCTCGTCGCACAGCGGGTCGTACTCGGCGGTGATCACCAGCGCCGGCGGCAGCCCCGCCAACTCGGCGGTCAGCGGCGAGACGTCCGGCTGGTCACGGTCCACGCCGGGCGGGCAGAACGCGTCCCAGAAGAACCGCATCTCCCCGGCGCTCAGCCCGTACCCGGTGTACTCGCGGTACGACTCCGTCGCCATCACCGGGTCGATCACCGGATTGAACAGCACCTGGTACGCGTACGGCTGGCCGGCGTCGCGGGCCCGCCGGGCGACCACGGCGGCGAGGTGCCCGCCGGCGCTGTCCCCCGCGATCGCGCACCGGGTGGCGTCCACCCCGTGCTCGGCGGCGCCGGCCCGGAGCCACTCCACAGCGGTCTCCACGTCCTCGATCGCCGCCGGCCAGGGGTGCTCCGGCGCCAACCGGTACGCCACCGACAGCACCGCGCAGCCGGAGCGGTCGGCCAGCCGGCGGCACAGCCCGTCGTGGGTGTCGAGATCACCCAGCGCCCAGCCGCCGCCGTGGGCGAAGATCACCACCGGCGCGCCGTGGCCGTGGCGCGGGTCGTACAGCCGGCACGGTACGCCGCCGGCGTCCACGTCGCGTACCACCGGCACCATCACCCGGGTCGGGCCGACTTCGGCGCCGATCGCGTCGCGCATGCTGGCCCGCGACGCCGCGAGGTTTTCCCTGGTCAGCGGCACGCTGGGCTGTGCCCCGAGCGCCGCGACGGTCTGCGGGTGCAGCGTCACCG
>JBOGDF010000515.1:0-2639 GCA_050701635.1 Micromonosporaceae bacterium
CCTGGTCGGCGTGGCGCCATCGCCAGCCGTCGTTCGGCACCACCGGGCGGCCGCTGGTCAGCGCCTCGGGACGGTCCCACTCGATGACCTCGTCGGTGGACGCTCCCGGCGCGGCCACCTCCACCTCACCGCTGGTGAACAGCGCGGTCCGTAGCGACTCGATGCTGTACGGCAGCAGCTCGCCGCGGCCGAGGTGCACCATCACCGACCCGCCGTGGTAGCCGACGATCCCCTGCTGCCACAGGTACGTCAGGACGTTCGTGTTGTCCGAGAAGCCGAAGAACGGCTTCGGGTTGGCGCGGATCAGCGCGGCGTCCAGGTGCGGCAGCACGGTGATCTGGTCGTCGCCGCCGATGCTCGCCATCACCGCCGTGATCTGCGGGTCGGCGAACGCGGCGTGCAGGTCGCGGGCCCGGTCGGCCGGCGACGAGCCCATCTTCCGGGTGGTCGGATACTCCACCGGCTCGAGGTCGTACAGCTCGCGGAGCCGGCGCAGGCCCAGCTCGTACACCCCGGGAAAGAGCTCCGGAAGCCCGGCGGAGGGTGAGACGACCGCGACCTTGTCGCCGGGCTTGGGTTTCGGTGGGTACGCGAGCATGCACCGCAGCGTAAGCGGCGTGGCCGGCGTACCGCGCGGCAATAAAGCGCAGGGGCGCTCCCGGGTGGGAGCGCCCCTGCTTCCGGGGGGAAGGAGGAAGGTCCGACGGGTTAGCTAGCTGAGCATCAGGGCGCCGATGTCACGGGCCACGTCGCGCGGGTCGTGGCCGCCGCTCTTGCGGTTGCTCATCACCGCGATCACGATGCCGTCGTCCGGGTAGATCCGCAGGTAGCAGCGGGCACCGGACTGGGCGCCGTCCTTGGCGACCACCTTGTGCCCTTCCTGGTCGCCGATGCTCCAGCCGTACGCGTAGCTGGACTCGCCGTCCGGCGTGGTCCACATCGTGTCGAGCGAGCTGTCGGAGAGGATCTGGCCGTCGGTCAGCTTCCAGCCGAACCGCGCCATGTCCGCCACCGAGGACTCCAGCCCGCCGCCCAGCACCTTCCAGCTGATGTTGTCCGGGCTGCCGATCTCGCTGTTGTCGGTGTTGTAGAGGGAGGTACGCCGTACCGACGTGTCACCGCGGTTCTCCATCCGCAGCGTGCTCAGGCCGTACGGGTTGCTGATCTTGTTGCGTACCAGGTTCTGCACCGGCTGGCCGCCGGCGTTCTCCAGCGCCGCGCCGAGCAGCGTGTAGCCGTGGGTGCTGTAGTGGTAGTCGCCGACGGTGCACACCAGCGGGTCGTTCCAGAACTCGTCGGCCGCGGAGAGCGCGGTGTTGTACTGCTGGTTCGGTACGTCGCTCGGGCCTTCGTCGTAGTGCCGTACGCAGCCGCGGTTGCTCGCCAGCTCGCCCACCGTGTGGGTGTGGTGCGCGGGCATCGCCGGCACGTGGTCGCGGGTCTCGTCGTCCAGGTCTGCCTTGCCCTCGTCGACCAGCTTCATCAGCAGCGCCCCGCCGACCGCCTTGCTCACCGAGGCGTACCGCTGGACGTGGTCGGAGTCGAGCCAGACGCCGTCGCCGATGTCGGCGTGGCCGAAGCCGCGCAGGTAGCGGAACTGTCCATTCTGGATGACCGCGACGCTGATCCCCGGCACGTTGTAGGTGTCCCGCTCGGTCTGCACCCGGGTGTCGACCTGGCCCTTGAGGGACCACGTGGGACGGTCGGTGTTCTGCCGCAGGATCATCGCGTACCGGGTGCCGCTGGCGGTCTGGTAGCGGTAGGAGGTGATCACCCGGAAGCCTTCGTCTTTGTACCGGTGCCACCAGTTCTGGTAGGACGTCGCCGTCATGTCACGGCGTTCCCGCCACTGCCGTCCGTTGGAGTTCTCCACCCACAGGCCGTCGTAGCGCTGGCCGGCGCCGGTGCGGAACGAGTCGAGCCCGAGCATCCGGTAGCCGGCGGCGCCGTACTCGTCGAACTTCTGGGTGAAGCCGGCGCTGGTCAGGTTGACCCGCAGCTGCCACTTGAGGTTTTCGGCGTTGCTGACGTAGACCACGTCATGCCGCCGCGCGCCGTTGACCAGGTACGTGTCGATGTCCACCGGCATCCGTCCCGCGGTCTTCTGCGCGTTCGTCTTCTCGTTCAGCCCGGTGTCGGTGAGCCCGCGGTACGACGCCCAGCCGTACCGTTCGGTGTTCGCGACCCAGAGGCCGGCCCAGCGGCGGGTGCCGTTCAGGACGTACGACTCCTGGTCGACCGGGCGCAGCCCGTCCGCCTTCGCGTCCTCCCACTCGGCGGCGTACTGGGCGCTGGTCAGGTCACGGCGTACCCGCCACTGCCGGTTGTCGAGGTTGGTCTGGAACACCGCCCCGGCCCGGTAACCGCCGTCGCTGGTGATCTCGATGTCGGTGGGGATGAAACCTTTGCTCTGGTACGTCGTCAGCGCGGTGCCGTACGACGCGCTCGAGTAGTCGCGGATCGACGCCCAGCTCACGGAGTTCGGGTCGAACACCGCCGACGGGGCACCGGGGTGTGCGGCGGCGGGGGTGGTGAGCAGCGGCGTCAGCAGCGCGGCCGCGGCGACCCCCGCGACCGCCGCGGCGAACCCGATCCGGGTGCCGCCGCTCGACGTCGTGCCGCCGCTCGACGTCGTGCCG
>JBOGDF010000516.1:0-2607 GCA_050701635.1 Micromonosporaceae bacterium
GACGTTGGCGCTTCCGGCTGTCGTTGCGGAGCTGCGGCAGGTGGTTAACGATTCCACGGTTCGTCGTCCGCGGCGCGCGGCGGCGGCCCGGCGGGTGGCGCGGTTGGCGGCGGCCGGCGTACCGGGGGCGCACCCGGACGACTGGTGGGGGCTGCGCCCGCTCTCCGACGAGCGACCGGTGGCGGAGCCGGACGAGACGGTGCAGCTCTCGCCGTCGATGGTCGAAGCGGTGCAGCGCTGCGGGCTGCGCTGGCTGCTGGAACGGCACGGCGGCTCCACCCCGCCCAGCGTGGAGCAGACCGTCGGCAACCTGGTGCACGCCGTCGCCGCCGAGGCCGCTTCGCCGGACGCCGAGCCACAGGCGCTGTACCGGTTCCTGGACGAGCACTGGGGCGTGGTCGAGGTGGCCGCCCGCTGGGAGCAGGGACGCAAGCGGGACGCCGCCGAGAAGATGGTGAAACGCCTGGTCGACTGGCTCGCCGCCAACCCGCGCGAGCTGCTCGGCGCCGAAAAGGGCTTCCGGGTCACGCTGCCCGGTGAAGTCGACGGCGCCGGTGGGCCGGAGGTGGAGATCGTCGGGGCGGTGGACCGGATCGAGCGGGACGCCGACGGCCGGCTCGTGGTGATCGACTTCAAGACCGGGAAGTCGGCGCCGCGTAACGGGGATGTGGCGAGCCATCCGCAGCTGGGCACGTACCAGCTGGCGATCGCGCTCGGCGGCTTCGCCGAGCTGGCCGGCGACCCGGACGGTACGCCGGCGGAGCCGGGCGGGGCGGCGCTCGTACACCTGGGAAAGGACCGCCGGGACGGGCCGGAGCAGCAGCAGCCGGCGCTCGGCGAGGCCGACGATCCACAGTGGGCGGACCGGATGGTACGCGCCGCCGCCTCCGCGATGGCCGCCCCGCGGTTCACCGCGCAGGTCAACGACTACTGCGCGATCTGCCCGGTCTCGGCCAGCTGCCCGGTCTCCGAACACGGCCGCCAGGTCATCGAGCCGGCCGGTGCGGGCCAGGGCCCCGCGCCGAAAGCCGGTCCCGGCAAGCCCTCTGCGCCTGGCCCCGGAGCGCCGGCAGGCGGTGACGGCGATGACTGAGGCGCCTACCGAGGTACGGGTGGCGTACCCGCCGCAGCGGTTGGCGGCGCTGCTCGGGTTGCCGCCGCCCACCGCGCAGCAGGCCGAGGTGATCGCCACCCCGCTGGAGCCGGTGCTGGTGGTGGCGGGCGCCGGGTCGGGCAAGACCGAGACGATGGCCGGGCGCGTGATGTGGCTGATCGCCAACGGTCTGGTACGCCCGGAGCAGGTGCTCGGCCTCACCTTCACCCGCAAGGCCGCCGGCGAGCTGGCCACCCGGGTACGCCGCCGGCTCGCCCAGCTGGCCGGCACCCCCGAGTTCAGCCACCTGCGGGCGACCACCCTGGCGGGGGAGCCGACGATCGCCACGTACCACGCGTACGCGTCCCGGGTGGTCGCCGAGCACGGGCTGCGCTCCGGCATCGAGCCGAGTGCGCGGCTGCTCACCGAGGCGGCCTGCTGGCAGCTCGCGGACGCGGTGGTGCGTACCTACGACGGCGACATGTCCGCTGTGGAGTTCGCGCCGGTGACGGTCACCAAGGCGGTGCTCGATCTCGCCGCCGACCTTGCCGAACACCTGCGTGACGAGCGGGAGTTGGCGGCGTACACGGATGAGTTCGTGGCCGAGGTCGCCAGCCGGCCGGGGCGGGTGATGGCGCCGGTGCTGAAGCTGCTCGGCCGGCAGCAGGCCCGGGCGCAGCTGTTGCCGCTGGTGGAGGCGTACACCCGGCGCAAGCGGGAGGCGGACGCGGTCGATTTCGCCGATCTGATGGCCCGGGCCGCGGTCACCGCGCGGGACCATCCGCAGGTCGCTGAGGTGGAGCGGGAACGCTTCCGGGTGGTGCTGCTCGACGAGTACCAGGACACCAGCCACGCCCAGATCGTGCTGCTGCGCTCCCTGTACGGCGACGGCCACCCGGTGACCGCGGTCGGTGACCCGTGCCAGTCGATCTACGGTTGGCGCGGCGCCAGCGCCGGCACGCTGCAGCGCTTCCCGACGGACTTCCCGTGTGCCGACGATGCCCCCTCGGCGACGCTCCCGCTGTCGGTCAGCTGGCGCAACCGCCCGGAGATCCTGCAGGTCGCCAACGGGCTGTCCGAGTCGCTGCGCAACGGCGTACACCAGGTGCCGGTGTTGCGAGCCGCTCCCGACAACGGCGCCGCACCGGAGCACTCCGCGGTGGTGCGGTGCGCGCTGCTGCCGACCGTCGCCGACGAGGCGGAGTGGATCGCCGACCGGCTCGCCGAGGCGTGGACCGCGCAGCCGCAGACCCCGACCGCTGCGGTGCTGGTGAGGATGCGCCGCCAGATCCCGCTGCTGGAGGCGGCGCTGCGTGCGCGCGGCCTGCCGGTCGAGGTGGTCGGCCTGGGCGGGCTGCTGGACACCCCGGAGGTACGCGAGATCACCTGCACCCTGCGGGTGCTCGCCGACCCCACCGACGGCGCCGCGCTGCTGCGGCTGGTGGCGGGGCCGCGGTGGCGGGTCGGGCCGCGCGACATCGTGATGCTGCACCGGCGGGCGCGCGGGCTGGCGG
>JBOGDF010000517.1:0-2603 GCA_050701635.1 Micromonosporaceae bacterium
GAGTCGCTGGACAGTCCCGGGACTGTCCAGCGACTCTTGTCGGACTCCCGCTCCGCCCGCGGTCCGGTGATCAGCTCCACCGCGAGCAGCTCGCGTTCCGACTCGCTCAGGTCGTACCCGGCCAGCGCCACCCAGGGGCTGGACATCAGCCGGACCCGGAACCACGGTTCCCGTACCAGCCGATCGAGCACCTCTTCGATCTGTGTCATGGTTCGTTCCTCCGCCCGTCGCCCCGGTACGACTCCTCGCTCGTCGCCTCGGCCCGTACCCGCGGCTGCGCTGCGATCTTCTCGATCGCCTCCAGCAACTGCGCGGCCCTGGTGAACCGCTCCCTGGTGCCGCGTTCCACGTCCTCGACGAACCCATGCGGCTCCACGCTCCCCGCGGCGGGAGCGGGTTCGAACAGTCGCACGATGATGGTTCGCATCCGTCGCTCCAGTGAGTCGGTGTGGTCTCGGCTCCAGTGTCCGAAGCCGGATTAGAACGGGCTTAGAACCCGCCGTGGGCCGGCGGGCCGCACCGGGTCGGCACGGCCCACCAGCGGGCGTCGGATCACCTGGCTAGCAGGTGACCGTGAGGTGGAAGGACTGGTCCGCGTACGCGCCGGAGTTGTTGGCGGTGGCGACCCAAACCGCGTTGGGCTTTGCGACACGCGGCTGCGCCTCGAGGGTGTGGCCGATGCTGTACGAGGTCGCGTTGTACGTGCACTTCGAGACGTCGCGGTCGAAGGTGATTTCGTACCACCCGGGACTGCCGCTCACGCGACCGGCCGCCACCACCCGGGAACCCCGGGCCAGGGTGCCGTTATACCCGTCGAAGAACGCCCACATCGGCTTGATGTAGTAGCCCTGGACGTCGACCACGAGGTGCACCGAGGCCGCGTAGTTTGTGATCTTGAAGTCGAACTCGCCGGGGGTGTCCAGCGGGACAACCCCACTACCGGTGGTGTTGTACGACTTCGTGTAACCCATGAAGGTCGCCTTCGGGGTCGCCACGTTGTCCGGGTACGCCACCAGATAGCCGTTGGTCGAGGCGGTCACCGCGACCACCGACATCTGAATCGCGGTGGCTGCTTCGGGGATCCCGCAGCCGCTGGCGTTGCCGCCCTGCGCGACGAAGCCGGTGGTGCCCGCGGCCACGAAGGAGCGGGTGGCCACTCCCAGCCGGCCCCCACCGGCCCGGGTGTCGATGATGCGGCACGGGCTGATCGGAGTGAACTTCGACTCCACGGTGGTGTCGATCGCCGCGGCCGGTGTCACGGTCCCGTCAGCGGTGCTGACATTTGCCGGGTTGGGCTGCGGACCGGGTGATCCGTTGTCCGCCCACGCCGCACCGCCACCGCCGAGCACGGCTGTCGCCACCAGACACGTACCGAATTTTTGCCAACGTTTCATGAGATTCCTCGCTTCGCCCTGACATCTCCGTCCAGGTCGGATGAGTCGAGCCTGCTCACCAGCCTTAGAAGATCCTTAG
The DNA here is from genome assembly GCA_050701635.1 of Micromonosporaceae bacterium. Classification (GTDB taxonomy): domain Bacteria; phylum Actinomycetota; class Actinomycetes; order Mycobacteriales; family Micromonosporaceae; genus WHSM01. Next base: position 1,474 of record JBOGDF010000517.1, read on the forward strand.
AACAGTCGGGGGGTACGTGAGTCAGCCCTGTGCGGTGAGGAACGGGGCGGCCTCCACGCCGAGCTCCTCCATCCGTGCGCAGTAGCCGCGGTAATGCCGGCGCGCGTCGCCGTGCCGGCCCGAGCCGGTCAGCACCGACATCAGCTGCAGGTGGCTCTGCTCGTCGTACGGGTCGCGCTCCAGGATGCGTAGCAGGAAGCGGATCGCCGCGTCCGGGTCGCCCTCGGTACGCGCGTGGCCCGCCAGCCGCGCCGCGACCTCCCGGTACGTCGAGCGCGCCTCCTCCCGCAGCGGCGCCGCCCAGTCGGCGTACGGGTCTTCTTCCAGGAAGTCGCCGGCGTAGCTGGCCTCGGCTCGTGCCAGCCGTTCGATCGCCTCGGCGGTACGGCCTTCCCGGGCCAGCCGGATCCCCGCGGTGGCGTCGGCCAGGAATCCTTCCACGTCGACGTCGATCCGGTCCAGCCGCAGCCGCAGCGCGTCCGCCTCGGTCACCAGGAACCCGTCGGTGCCGAGCCGGCGCTCCGGATCGAACAGCGAGCGCACCGTGGAGACCAGTACGTTGAGCCGGTTCGCGACGGCGGCCGGCGACTCTCCGGGCCACAGCAGCTCGGCCAGCTGTTCCACGCTGGTGGGGCGGCCGCGCCGGCTTACCAGGATCTTGACCAGCTCCCGGGCCTTGCGTGACTTCCAGGCCGAGAACGGCACCACCTGGCCGTCGCGTACCAGCCGGAAGCCGTTCAGGGTTTCCAGCCGTACCGGGTTCACCGGGGTCGGCGCCAGGTGGGTCAGCGCCGCCTCCGCCCGGGCGTCCAGCCAGCGGCAGCCGATCGCGCGCATCCGGGTGCGTACCGCTTCCAGCGCCGTACGGGCCGCGGGCGGGTCCAGGTGCTCTGCGCGTACCAGCTCCGCCTGGGCGGACCCGATCGGGTCGCCGACCTCGCGCCACAGCGTCACCGCCCGGTCGGCCAGCGCACGGGCCTGTCCCGGGTCACCGGCGACCGCCGCCTGTACGGTGACCGCCTCGGCTACCCCGGGCCGGTCCCGGCGGGCTTCCGCCGCCTCGGCCGCGGCACCGGCGTGGCGGCGCGCAGCGTCGGTGTCGCCGACGGACAGCGCCACCCAGGCCGCCG
>JBOGDF010000518.1:0-2594 GCA_050701635.1 Micromonosporaceae bacterium
CGGCTCGGGTGGGCGATGACCGTGGTGGTCGGGCTGGTCGGCGCGGGGCTCGCGGTGCTGCCCGCCGGGGCGGAGCCGGCGCCGCACCACGGGCGCGCCGTGACCACACTGCGCGGCCCTGTCACGCCAGCCCCCGGTGGGGTGGTACGCCGGTTCGCGCTCACCGCGCGTACCGGCGAGGTGTCGCTGGCGTCGGGACGGCGGGTGGCGGCGTGGACGTTCAACGGCACGGTCCCCGGGCCGGCGCTCACCGCCACCGAAGGCGACCTGATCGAGGTACGCCTGCACAACGCCGACATCGCCGCCGGGGTGACCCTGCACTGGCACGGCTACGACGTGCCGGCGGGGGAGGACGGCGTACCGGGGTTGACCCAGCGGGCGGTACGCCCCGGCGAGGATTTCCGGTACCGGTTCCGCGCCGACCAGGTCGGCACGTACTGGTTCCACACCCACTCCGTGTCCGACCAGGGGGTACGCCTCGGCCTGTACGGCACCCTCGTGGTGACGCCCCGCGACGCGCCACCGCCCGGGCTGGACCTGACCCTGCCGGTGCACACCTTCGGCGACGCGCTGGTGCTGGGGCGGCACGACGAGCCGATGACGCACCGGGCCGAGCCCGGCACCCCGGTACGGCTCCGGCTGGTCAACACCGACAGCACGCCGCACCGGTTCACGCTCGCCGGCACGGCGTACCGCCTGGTGGCGGTGGACGGCAACGACCTGCACCGGCCCACGGCGCTGACCCGGGTCGGGCTCCGGCTGCCCGCCGGCGGCCGCTACGACCTGGCGTTCACCATGCCGGACCGGCCGGTGATTCTCGGGGTGGACGAGCGGCGTACCACCGGCGTGCGGCTGCTGCCCGGGGCACGGCCCGCCGCTCCCGCCGAGGACACCGCGGACTGGCCGGAGCTCGACCTGACCCGGTACGGCTCCCCGGCCGCCACCCGGATCGATCCGCGCGGCCGGTTCGACCGTGACCTGACTCTGGTGCTCGACCGGGGTCTCGCGGTGACCGGCGGCCGGCCCCGGTACGCGCACACCGTCAACGGGCGCGGGTACCCGTCGATCCCGACCGACCTGGTCAGCGAGGGCGACCTGGTGCGGTTCACCGTGGTGAACCGGGGCACCGAGACCCACCCCTGGCACCTGCACGGACACCGCGTGCTGGTGCTCACCCGCGACGGGCGGGCGCCCAGTGGCAGTCCACTGTGGATGGACACGTTCGACGTACAGCCCGGCGAGGTGTGGCAGGTGGCGTTCCGGGCGGACAACCCGGGGGTGTGGATGAACCACTGCCACAACCTGAGTCACGCCGAGGCGGGGATGAGCATGCACCTGGGGTACGCCGGCGTCACCACACCGTTCCACGGCGCCCACGGGTAGGCGCCGGCGGCTACAGGGTGACCGCGAGCTGCTCCAGTACGCGCTGGCCCAGCTGCTGGTCGCCGGTCACCTCGACCGACACGTCCCGAGGTGCCCGGCGGCCGCCGGCCAGGATCATCCAGGTCGGGAAGTCCATCGCGAGCGTGACATCCGGTACGGCGCTGCCGGCGTCCACCGGGACGGCGCGGCCGTTGTCCCCGACGGTGGTCGCGATCCGGGTCGGGTGGTGGTCGGCGACGTCGAGCAGCACCGTGGTGCCCGGGGCGGCGCCCACCTTCTTGCCGACCACGTACGGCAGGCTGGCGGCGTACACGCCCGCGGTGTGGCCGGCGGCCGGGGTGTCCAGCCCACCCAGCCTGCCGACGGCGCGCCGGATGTCCTGCTCGTGCATCCAGACGTCGACCGGACGGTTGTGCAGCAGCGTGTCCCAGCTCCAGCCGAGCAGTGCCGCGAAGCCGTCAGCCGGTGCCTTGGCGTCGGTCGGCGGATCGGCGCGCAACGCCGCGTACCGCTGCGCGACCGAGGATTCGATCTCGTCGATCAGCTCGTCCAGGCGGCGGGACGCCCGGGCGATCGTGCCGCCCTCGGTGAAGATGTTCAGCGGCCCCTTGACGTGCGGCGCCTCCGGCACCTCGACCTGCTCCTGCGGGTTGCCGGCGAGGCTGGACTCGAGGTGCGCGATGTGCGCGACCACGGCGTGTACGTCCCAGCCCGGCAGATCGGTCGGCCGCGCCAGGTCGGCGGCGTCGAGGCCGCGCGCCAGCCGTACGAAGTCGTCCGTCGCGCCGCGCCAGATCTCCACGTACCCCGCGAGCCGCTCCTGATCCGAAGTCATTCCGGCACAATACGGCTCCGCCGCGGTCAGGTCAGCAGGGTGACGTGGCCGGTGTCGAGGTCGTAGCGGGCTCCGTACACGCCGAGGGCGCCGTGGTCGACGCGTTCCCGGACGATCGCGCTGCGGCTGGTGAGTTGAGCGGCGGTGGCGCGCACCGTGGCGCGTACGCCGTTCTCCACCGGATCGCCGGGCTGGTCGAGCACCGGCTCCACGATCGGGCGCAGCGCCGCCACGACGGCGGCGATGTGGCCTGGCGGCGTCTCGCCGGTACGGATCGCCGCCACGGTGGCGGTCACGGCGCCGCAGCGTTCGTGGCCGAGCACCAGCAGCAGCGGCGAGCCGAACTCCTCGACGCCGAACTCGATGCTGCCGAGCA
>JBOGDF010000519.1:0-2591 GCA_050701635.1 Micromonosporaceae bacterium
GCTGTGCCGCCTCGCCCAGCGCGACCGCGGCCTGCTCGTCGGCGCGCGCCAACCGGGCCCAGAGCGCGTCCAGGTCGGCCGGCTCGTACGCCGCCAGCCGGGCCAGCGCGCGATGGTCCCGCGCCACCTCCAGCAGCGGCGCCACCGGGCCGTACGGGCCGGGAGCCCTCAACCACCGCCGCAGCCGCCGCTCGGCCAGCCAGCGCCGCCACCAGCCGCGCCGCAGCGCCGCCAGCTCGTGGGCCACGTCGTCGAGATCGGCGTCGGCCAGCCCGGGAAAGTCGTCCAGCACGATCGGGTCGCTGTCGCCGGCGCGGCGGGCCCGCCAGTGCAGCTCCAGCACGCCGCCGATCTCCGCTTCCAGGCGCTGCACGGTGCGTACCGCCAGCTCGGCTTTCTGGGTTTCCGCCTCGACGACGTCCGAGCGGTGGCCCTCGATCGCGCCGCTGCTCAGCTCGGTGATGATCGCCTGCCGCTTCTCGGCGTCGCCGAACATCACCGGGGTCGGCCCGGGCCGTCGCGCCAGTAGGTCTCCCAGTACCTCCGCCGCGTGCACCGACTGGGTGGCGATCAGCACCGACTCGCCGCGGTCGACGGCGTCCAGCGCGATCGCCGCGATGGTGTGACTCTTGCCGCAGCCGGGCGCTCCCGTGATCACGGTGACCGGCTGGGTACGGGAGCGGCGTACCGCCCGCTGCTGGTCCGGGTCGAGGGGGAGCGGGGACCGCAGCGGCGCGGGGTCCTCAGCCGCGACGTCCCCGGCCCCGGCCCCAGACCCGGTGCCGGCGCCCTCTTCGGCGGCGGCGCGGTCGGCGCCGTACACGGCGGCCAGGGCGGTGCCGGCGAGGCCGCCGACCCGGGACCACCCGCGGAGCCGGTCAGCGGTGCCGGGACGGGTCACGTCGCGCGCCAGGTACAGCGCCACCTTGTCCAGGATGACACCGGCGTCGTAGTCGTAGATGGCGTCGTCCTCGCGCAGGTAGGGGACGATCTCGCCGTCGCCCCAGACGCGTTCGGTGGGGAACCCGGCCGCGGCAGCCACGCGCCGCAGCCACTCCTGCTTCTGCTCGGCGGGCGCCTGGTCCATCCCCGGCGGGCAGCTGCCCTCCAGCTCCGCCGCCAGCTCCGGGTCGCTGATCAGGCCCGACAGCTCGAGGTCGCCGGCGTCGGAGAGCTTCAGCCCGAGCGCGGTCCACTGCAGGCGCACCGGCTGGGAGAGCAGCGGGAACCGTACCTTGCGGTCTTTGCCCCCGACGGTGCGCCTTGCGTGTACGAAGCCCCAGCCGCGGCGTACCAGCCGCTGGTCCCGGTGCAGCGCGTCGGTGGCGGCGAACCACCGTACGTCCTCCGTGGCCGGCTGGGGCACCTTGTCCCAGGCCGGCAGCACCGCGATCGGGGTGTCCGGCGCGGTCCCCTCGACGGTGGCCGCCAGCTCCCTGGGGGTGAGGTCGGCGAGAGCCCGGAACAGGGCGGCGAGGTCGTCCATGGTGGGCTGAAATCTACCGCGCGGCGTCAGCCGTCGATGCTGCGCCAGTCCCGCGATTCCTCGCCCGGCCGGTACGCCGAGTCCAGCTTCTTGGCGACCACGCCGGACAGCCCCTGGTCCCGGCTGGTGGCCCGCGCCGCCGCCCCGTCGTCCGGGAAGTACGGCGGCACCTGCCACGCCTCGCCGGCGATACCGAGCTGGTCCAGCCGTTCCCGGCGCTCGGCGTACGGCAGCTCCAGAGTGGACTCGCCGTCGTCGTACAGCAGGTCGTAGACCAGGTACGTGACCGGCCGCCGGGCCGCCAGCCGGCGGGACCGGGCGGAGTCGGTGAGCGCCGCGCGGTCAGCCAACCCCTCCGGATCGAGCCGGCCGTCCCGGAACAGCACGATCTCGCCGTCCAGCACGCACTCGGTCGGTGCCAGCGCCTCGCCGAGCGGCCGCAGCTCCGGGAACCGCCCGGTCAGGTCGGCCCCGTCGGCGCCGGCCAGCCGCAGCCGGCCGCCCACCACGTACGCCGCCGCCCGTACGCCGTCCCAGCGCATCTCGTACCCCCAGCCCTGGCTCCTGGGGAGTCGGCCCGCCACAGCCCGCATCGGCGCCAGCTGCGATGGCGGTGGCGCCCAACCCGGCTCCGGCGGATCCATCCGGTGCATCATCCAGTCGTCGCCGCGGGTGCGGAACAGCACGTACCGGCCGGAGACCCGCTCCCCGGACAGGGTCACCATCACCTCGTCGTCGCGCCACTTCTCGGTGGTGTACGTGCCGCGGTCGTACAGCTTGACGGTGCCGGCGCCGTACTCGCCCTCTGGGATCTCGCCGGCGAACTCGGCGTACTCCAAAGGATGGTCTTCGGTGTGTACGGCGAGGTGGTTGGTCTTCGGGTCGCGCGGCAGTCCCTTCGGCACCGCCCACGAGACCAGCACGCCGTCACGTTCCAACCGGAAATCCCAGTGCAACGCCCGAGCGTGGTGCTGCTGCACCACGAACGAGTCGCCGCGCGGCTTGCGACGACTGCCGGCACGCGGGACCGGCTCCGGGGTGCGGGCCGGATCCCGCTTCCTGCGGTACGGGTCGAGCCGGTCGGGCATGTCCCCAGTGTCCCGGC
>JBOGDF010000520.1:0-2502 GCA_050701635.1 Micromonosporaceae bacterium
GGCGGCGGTCCGGCAAGGCGCAGGTTCGTCCGGATACCGGTGTTGTATCCGGACGGTTCTGCAACGCGGCCGGTCGTCGTCTGGTGCCTGTCGCAGCCGACTGAAGATCTACAGGACAGGCCCTAGGACGTCTCACGCACCGTGGGCGGCACCCTCACCGGTGCCGCCCCGGCGGCGTCGGGCTTGCGGCGGCGTACCAGGGCGAGGCCGGCGGCCAGCATCAGTACGCCGACCACGATCAGCGTGACGCCCCCGGCGAGGGAGCTGTCGAAGATCACTACCACCGCGGAGGTGGGGACGATCAACGCGATCAGCACCGCCGCCACCAGCAGCGGCCACCGGCGCTGGCGGGCGAAACATACGAAGCAGCCGACCACGAACAGCGTCCCGATCGCCAGCCCGACCGGCGCCAGCGACCGGCTGTAGGTCGCCAGGTACTCGGCGCCGACCAGACCGGCCATCGCACCCAGGAAGCCCGCGGCTGCGTCCTCACGCACCACTCCCGCGATCGCCAACCCGAGCCAGACAGCCCCGTACGCCGCCATCAGCCAACCCCAGGACCAGAGGCCGGACCTCGGGTCGAGCTGCTGGCCCAGCTCCACGATCAGGCTGGCGCCGGCGTACCAGGTCATCAACAGCAGCGGCACCCGCCGGAACACCGCGTACAGCGGCACCGCGACCAGCGCCACGCCCAGCCCGTGGAAGCCGAAGAACCAGTCGTCGGAGTAGCGGTCGAACAGCAGCTCGCGCAGCAGCTCGGCGGCGCCGCCGGCCACCAGCGCCGCGAAGGCGCCGAGCGTCGAGGCGAGCCGGGCGCGTACCGGCGAGTCGGTGACACCGCCCCGCGACAGGCCCGCCACCAGCGCACCCGCCACCAGAACCAGCGCGGCCACCACGGCGACCACGAACCGCGTGGGGTACGCCAGGTCGTCCCAGAAGTACGACACGATCAGCCCTGCGCCGCCGCACACCAGGGCGCCGCCGACGTACCCGCCGGCCTCCATCAGCGTCGTCGATCTGCCGCGCGACTCCGCCGACTCGGCGTGGCGCAGCCACTGTTCGACCCGGCTCGCCTGGTCCGGCGACAAGGTGCCGTCGGCGACCAACGTACGGAGCGTTTCGCTCACATGGTCCGTCATGACCTCAGTCCAGCATCAACCGGGCCGCCGGGCATCCGGAACAAGTGCGCACCGGGCTAGGTACCAGCGGCAGCCCGTACTGAGTAGTCCGGCGGGGGGCGTTGCGGCGGCGGCGACGGAGCATCGGGAGATGGCGTACGGGTGCGAGGATCAACGCGTGGCGTTCGAGGTCCCGTTCTGGCGCGCGCTGGCGGTGTTCCGGCTCGCCGCGCTGGCGTACTCGGGCACCGTGACCGCGATCAACCTGCGCGACTACGCCCACCCGGTGGTCGGCGGCGTGGTGCTCGGCGTGATGGTGGCCTGGACGCTGGTCGCGAGCTACGGGTACGCCGAGCCGGCCCGTCGCCGCTGGCCGCTGCTCACCGCCGACCTGGTCGTCTCCGGCGCCTGCCTGCTCGCCACCGGCTGGGTGGTACGCCCCGGCGGCATCGAGTTCTACGAGTCGACCCTGCCCGGGATCTGGGTCGGGGCGCCGGTGCTCGCCTGGGCGATCTCGGGCGGCCGCCGGCGCGGCACCGTGGCGGCGGTGATCCTGGGCGCCGCCGACATCTCGGTACGGGGCGGCTGGGACCCGCGCAACCTGTCCGGCAGCGCGTTGATGCTGCTCGCCGGGCTGGTGGTGGGGCACGTCAGCCGGCTCGCGTTCGACGCCGAGGAACGGCTGCAGCAGGCCACCCAGCGCGAGGCCGCGATCCGGGAACGGGAACGCCTGGCGCGGCACATCCACGACTCCGTACTGCAGGTGCTGGCGCTGGTGCAGCGGCGCGGCGACGAGCTGGGCGGCGGCGCCGCGGAGCTGGGCCGGCTCGCCGGGGAGCAGGAGGCGGCGCTGCGCTCCCTGGTCAGCACCGGCGAGTACGCCCCGCCCGAGTCCGGGCTGGCGGACCTGCGTACCACCCTGGGCCGGTACGCCTCGGCGACGGTGACGCTGGTGACGCCCGCGGACCCGGTGCCGCTGCCGGCCCGTACCGCCGAGGAGGTGGCGGCGGCGGTACGCAGCGCGCTGGACAACGTGGAGCGGCACTGCGCGCCCGGCACCCGGGCCTGGGTGGTGGTGGAGGCGGAGCCCGGCGAGGTGCTGGTGACCGTTCGCGACGACGGCGCCGGGATCCCCGACGGCCGGCTGCGGGAAGCCGCGGCGGCCGGGCGGCTCGGCGTCACCCAGTCGATCCACGGGCGGATCGAGGAGCTCGGTGGCAGCGCCACCATCGTCAGCTCCCCCGGCGCCGGCACCGAGGTCGAGCTGCGACTACCGGTGGGGCCCTAGTGCCCTGCGCCAGAGATTGGTTGATGAAGTCCGGTGTCCAGGTGGTGCGTCGCAAGGCGGAGGAGGAGCCAATACCGGTGTTGTATTGGCGACGAC
>JBOGDF010000521.1:0-2493 GCA_050701635.1 Micromonosporaceae bacterium
CGTCACGGCTGCTCGCCGCGCGCGGCGGGGGGCACCTCGCCGGACTCGCGCATCGGTACGCGTACCCCGGAATGCTCGGCGACGTGCTCGGCCAGCTCGTAGCCGGCGTCGACGTGGCGGATCACGCCCATCCCGGGGTCGTTGGTGAGCACCCGTTCGATCTTCTGCGCGGCGAGCTCGGTGCCGTCTGCGACGGTGACCTGGCCGGCGTGGATGGAGCGGCCGATGCCGACCCCGCCGCCGTGGTGCAGGCTCACCCAGGACGCCCCGGACGCGGTGTTGACCAGCGCGTTCAGCAACGGCCAGTCGGCGATCGCGTCCGAGCCGTCGGCCATCGACTCGGTCTCCCGGTACGGCGACGCCACGCTGCCGCAGTCCAGGTGGTCGCGGCCGATGACCAGCGGCGCGCTCACCTCGCCGGAGGCCACCAGCTCGTTGAACCGGGCGCCGGCCTTGTCGCGTTCGCCGTACCCGAGCCAGCAGATCCGGGCCGGCAGCCCCTGGAACGCGACCCGCTCCCCGGCCATCTTGATCCAGCGGGCGAGCGACTCGTTCTCGGGGAACAGGTCGAGGATCGCGCGGTCGGTGGCGGCGATGTCCTTCGGGTCGCCGGAGAGCGCCGCCCACCGGAACGGGCCCTTGCCCTCGCAGAACAGCGGCCGGATGTACGCCGGCACGAAGCCCGGGAACGCGAACGCGCGATCGAACCCGCCGAGTTTCGCCTCGCCGCGGATCGAGTTGCCGTAGTCGAACACCTCGGCGCCGGCGTCGGCGAAACCGACCATCGCCTCGACGTGCTTCGCCATCGAGGCGCGCGCCCGGTCGGTGAACTCCTCGGGCTTCTTGGCGGCGTAGTCCGGCGCGTCGCCCAGGTCGATCCCCTCCGGGATGTACGACAGCGGGTCGTGCGCGCTGGTCTGGTCGGTGACGATGTCCACCGGTACGCCGCGCCGCAGGATCTCGGGGACCAGCGTGGCCGCGTTGCCGACCAGCCCGACCGAAAGCGGCCGCCGCTTCTCCTTGGCGCCGACCGCCTGCGCGATCGCGTCGTCGAGGTCGGACGCCACCGTGTCCAGGTACCGGGTCTCCACCCGGCGCCTGAGCCGCGACGCGTCGATGTCGATGACCAGGCAGACCCCGTCGTTCATGGTGACCGCGAGCGGCTGCGCCCCACCCATCCCGCCGCACCCGGCGGTCAGCGTGAGCGTCCCGCGCAGCGTCCCGTTGAAGCGCTTCGCGGCGACCGCGGCGAAGGTCTCGTACGTGCCCTGCAGGATGCCCTGGGTGCCGATGTAGATCCACGAGCCGGCGGTCATCTGGCCGTACATCATCAGGCCGAGCTGGTCGAGGCGGCGGAACTCCGGCCAGGTCGCCCAGTCGCCCACCAGGTTGGAGTTGGCGATCAAAACCCTGGGAGCCCATTCGTGGGTACGGAACACGCCCACCGGCTTGCCCGACTGCACCAGCATCGTCTCGTCTTCGCGGAGCGTGGTGAGCGTACGGGTGATCGCCTCGAAGCTGGCCCAGTTACGTGCGGCCTTGCCGGTGCCGCCGTACACCACGAGATCGTCGGGGCGTTCCGCGACGTCCGGGTCCAGGTTGTTCAGCAGCATCCGGTACGCCGCTTCGCTCTGCCAGTTCTGGCAGCTCAGTGCGGTGCCGTGTGGCGCCCGTACGGTACGCGGGCCTGGTTCGGTGCTCGCCATTGAGCTCCTCCTTCAGATGTCTTCTCCGGAGCCTAGACACCCCGTCGGGCACCGGATCGCGGTACCCGGCACCCGGCACCCGGCACCGCGTACCACAGCACGGGACCGCACACCGCCCGCCGCACCGCCGGGTAGGACCTGCGTGCTCCACCAGGTGCTACGGTGCACGACGTTTGGACTCGGTGGTAACCCCGACCTGGTGAGGCAGATGTTCTCCAGACTTCTCGACGGCATCACGATCACGGCCAAGTCCCCGGACGGCAAGATCGGCTGCGAGCTCGACAACGGCCGCGACGTGGTGATGGACTTCGCGCCCGGCAGCTACCGCCGGTACGCCGAGCCGGAGCTGGGGCACCAGCTCGCGGGCCTGGTGACGACGATGTGGGTGGCGCACCGCCGCGCGCACCTCGCGGTCCTCAGCGAACGGGTCGGCTATCCGGTACGCGGCGGCGAGCACGCCGACCTCGACCTGCGCGGCCGGGAGTTCGCCGAACGGCGCGCCCGGCTCGAAGCCGACAGCCGGTCGCCCTCGGGACGGATCGTGCTGCGCACCCGCGGCATGACCCGGTGGGATGTGAAGATCAAGCCGGGCACCGTACGGGAGGTGAACGAGGAGACCTTCCTTCAGGACGCCTGGGGCGGCTTCGTCGCGCTCATGGGTGACCACCGGCGCAAGATCGGGCGCCTGAAGGACGAGATCTTCGACCTCTCACGGCAGCGGGTCTTCGACCACGGCGCACGCTAGACCCTACGGCTACCGCCCGCAGTCGAGTGACTGAATCAGTAG
>JBOGDF010000522.1:0-2436 GCA_050701635.1 Micromonosporaceae bacterium
GCCTCCGGTTCTGGCGCTGAGGCGGCCGGCGCGGCCGGGCGTGGAGCGGCGGCGTGGACCTGTACGTGGTCCGGCTCCAGGTTCAGCCGCACCCGCTCCCGCAGCTCCAGCGCCTGGACGAAGTCGGCGGGTAGCTGCAGCCGGCCGGCACGGTCCAGGACGGCGTACTCCTCGGTGACCATCACACCGTCGGTGCCGTGCGAGCGGTGCACCTCGGCGGCGGTACGGCCGTCCCGGATCGCCACCGTACGGCGGACCTGGGTGGCGACCGCGGCGTCGTGGGTGACCACCAGCACGGTCACCCCCAGCTCGGCGTTGACGGTGCGCAGCGCCCCGAACACCTGCTCCGAGGTCGCCTCGTCCAGCTCGCCGGTGGGCTCGTCGGCGAACAGCACCTCGGGATCGTTGGCCAGCGCCACCGCGACCGCGGCCCGCTGCTGCTCGCCGCCGCTGAGCTGCTCCGGCCGGCGGTCGGCGCAGTACGCCACCCCGACCAGCTCCAGCAGCTCCGCGGCCCGTTCCCGGCGGCGCCGGCCACCGCCGGCCAGCTTCATCGGCAGCGCCACGTTCTCCGCCGCTGTCAGGTACGGCAGCAGGTTGCGCGAGGTCTGCTGCCAGACGAATCCGACGGTACGGCGCCGGAACCGCAGCCGTTCCTTCGGCCGCATCGCCAGCACGTCGTGATCGCCGACCCGGGCCACCCCGGCGGTCGGCACGTCCAGCCCGGACAGGATGTTCAGCAGCGTGGACTTGCCGGAGCCCGAGGCGCCCACGATCGCGGTCAGCTCGCCCCGGTCGACGGTCAGGTCGAGCCCCTGCAGCGCCACCACTTCGATGCCGTCGGTTTTGAAGATGCGTACCAGGCCCTGGCACACGATGTGGCCGTCGCTTCTCGCCCCGCCGGCGCGGGCGGCGGCGCGTTCCGTGGCCTGGCTCTCCAGCTCCGCGAGACTCATTCGTCTTCTCCCACTCGCAGGACGCCGCCCAGGTTGCGGCGGCGGTTGACGGCGGCCTCCAGCCCGATCGCGGCCACCACGGCCACGGCGACCAGCCCGGCCAGGGCGGCGACGGCGTACGGGTCCAGCGCGAACCGGGGCGGCGCGCCGGACATGAACCGTTCCAGCCCGAGCGCCGGACCGACCAGCCACGGCAGCCCGGCGCCGAGTGCCGTACCGGCCAGCGCGGCGACCCCGATCAGCGGCGTGACCTCCCAGACCAGCAGTGCCCGGGCACCGCGTTGGGAGAGCCCGAGGGTACGCAGTCGCGACACCACCCGGCCCCGCGCCCGGGCGCTGACCACGATCGCGAACCCCACCGCCAGCAGCGTGATCGCGGCGGCGCCCACCGCACCCGCGGTGAACGCCGCGGTCAGTACGCTGTCCAGCCGGTCGCGCTCGGCGGCGTCCCGCAGCGCGGCGCGGCTGCGTACCGTCGGCGGCTTGAGCCCCGTCGCGGCGAGCTCGCTGGTACGCGCCACCGCGGCGTGCTGCCGCTCGGTGGCCACCTGGCGCAGCCGGGGCAGGTCGATCGCCGTACCGGCGATGGCGAAGTCGGTGGTACGCAGCCGCGACGCCTCCGGTGCCGCCTGCAGCGGCACCACCGCGAACAGCTTGGCGTCCAGCGGCAGCCCCGGGAACCGGTCCACCACCCCGGCGACCCGGAAGTCGGTGGCGCGCGAGCCGAGCGCCATCCGGCCCCGGTCGGCGTGCTTGGCGCGCAGCCGGTCGGCCAGCTGGCGGGAGACCAGCGCGGGCAGCGGGCCGTCGCCGCGCCGGGCCGCGATGAGCGCCCCCGGCAGCCGGTAGCCCGTGCCGGCCACCTCCAGCACCCGCTGGTACGCCACCGCGTCCACCGCCAGCACCGGCAGCTTGCCGAGCTGGCCGCCGGTGTCGCGCTCGCTGTAGAGCGCGGTGGACGACAGCGCCATCGGGGCGACCTGGCGTACCCCCGGGACCGCGGCGAGCGCGCCGGCGGTCTCGGCGTCGAACGTCACGCCCTGCACCCGTACGTCCCCGCCCAGCGGCCACCACGCGGCCCGGTCGCGGCCCTCGGCGATGGTGCCGCGTACCACCCCGCTGAACCCCCCGACGCTGACCGCGATCACCAGCACCACCAGCGGCAACGCCACCGCCGGGGCGGTACGCCCGGCGCGCGCCAGCCCGACGAAGTTGACCGCCCCGCGCAGCCGCGCCGCGAGCCGGCCGGCCAGTCGCAGCGGCCACGGGTAGAGCCGCAGCGCGAGCAGCGCCACGGCGAGCCCGAGCAGCACCGGCACCGCCGACAGGTACGGGTCGATCCCGTCCGACGCGTACAGGCTGCGCCGGCGCAGCAGCACCACGCCGGCGACCGCCAGCAGCAGCACGGTCAGCTCGGCGGTGAGCCGGCGCAGCGACGGCCGCAGCAGCGCCGCCTCGCCCCGTACGGCGACCACGCCGG
>JBOGDF010000523.1:0-2426 GCA_050701635.1 Micromonosporaceae bacterium
AAATAGTCCCGTACGAAACTATCGGCTACGGTCGCAGCCGATAGACGTTCACGTACGGGAGGCGACCCAATGTCAGAAGGCACCACCACACCGGCCATCAGGGACAGGCGTTGGGTCGCGCTGTTCGTGCTCTGCGCCGGGATGCTCATGATCATCCTCGACCAGACCATCGTCAACGTCGCGCTCCCCGCGATCCAGGACGACCTCGGCTTCACCCAGTCCGGCCTGGCGTGGGTGGTCAACGCGTACCTGATCCCGTTCGGGGGGTTGCTGCTGCTGGCGGGCCGGCTCGGTGACCTGATCGGGCGCAAGCGGATCTTCCTGATCGGGCTGGCCGCGTTCACCGTCGCCTCGCTGCTGTGCGGCGCGTCGGTGACCCCGGAGATGCTGATCGTGGCGCGGTTCCTGCAGGGCGCCGGCGGCGCGATGGCGACCGCGGTCACCCTCGGCATGATCGTCACGATGTTCCCGAAGCCCGCCGAGCAGGCGCGCGCGATCGGGGTGTTCAGCTTCGTCGCGGCGGCCGGGGCGTCGATCGGGCTGCTGGCTGGCGGCGTACTCACGCAGGCTTTGAATTGGCACTGGATCTTCTTCGTCAACCTGCCGATCGGGATCGCCGCGTTGGTGCTGGCCTACCGGCTGATCGACAGCGACCGCGGCATCGGCCTGGGCAAGGGCGCCGACGTGATCGGTGCGGTGCTGGTCACCAGCTCGCTGATGCTGGGCGTCTACACGATCGTGAAGGCCGCCGAGTACGGCTGGGGCTCGCTGCACACCATCGGCCTCGGTGCGGTCGCGATCGGGCTGTTCGTGGGATTCGTGGCACGCCAGGCGACCGCCGCGAACCCGCTGCTGCCGCTGCGGATCTTCACCTCCCGCAACGTCACCGGCGCCAACCTGATCCAGGTGCTCGCCATCGCCGGCATGTTCGGGATGTTCTTTCTCGGCACCCTCTACATGGAGCGGGTGCTCGACTACGACGCGCTGCAGATCGGGCTGGCGTTCCTTCCGGTGGCGGTGCTGATCGGCACTCTGTCGGTGGGCTTCTCCGCCCGCCTGAGCGGTCGGTTCGGGTTGCGCCCTGTGCTGCTCGCCGGGCTGACGCTGCTGTTGCTCGGGCTGGTGCTGTTCGCCCAGGTGCCGGTGGACGGGGAGTACGTACGCGACCTGCTGCCGTCGATGCTGGTGCTCGGCACCGGCGCCGGGCTGATGTTCCCGTCGCTGATGACGCTCGCCATGTCGTCGGCGACGCCGAGCGACGCGGGGCTCGCCTCCGGGTTGGTCAACACCACCGCGCAGGTCGGCGGCGCGATCGGGCTGGCGGTGCTGGCGACGCTGTCCAGCGCGCGTACCGGTCAGCTGCTGGCCGCCGGAGAGAGCCAGGCGGCGGCGCTGACCAGCGGCTTCCGGCTGGCGTTCTGGATCGGCGCGGCACTGGTGCTGACCTCGGTCGTGGTGGCGCTCACCGTACTGCGACCGGTGCCTTCCACGGAGCCGGAGCTGGCAGAGGCGGAGCTGGCGCTCGAGCCGGTAGCGTGACCGGCGTGGACCGCGACGCCTGGTTGGCCCAACGCAATTCCTTCGGTACGGCGGCCGCACTCTACGACCGGGTGCGGCCCCGCTACCACCCCGACGCGATCCGCTGGGCCCTCGGCTCGGCGGATCCGTCGGCGTCTGCGGGCTCTGAGGCTTCGGCCGGCTCGGGGGCCTCGGCGGGCGGGGTCGCCGAGGTGGTCGACCTGGGGGCGGGCACCGGGATTCTGAGCCGGCAGCTGATCGAGCTGGGGTACGGCTGCCAGCCGGTCGAGCCGGACGAGCAGATGCGGGCGCAGTGCGACGCGTCTCTGCGCAGCGCGTACGGCGCGGCGGCGCGTACCGCGCTGGCGGGATCGGCCGAAGACATCCCGCTGCCGGACGGCAGCGTGGACGCGGTGATCGCGGGGCAGGCGTACCACTGGTTCGACCCGGCGACGGCGCACCCGGAGATCGCGCGGGTGCTGCGGCCGGGCGGGGTGTTCGCGCCGATCTGGAACATCCGCGACGAATCCGAGCCGTGGGTCGCCGAGCTGACCACGGTGCTGCGCAGCCAGGACGGCTCCGGCATCCACGCCGGCTGGAAGGGCGTCAGCCTCGACGACTGCTTCGACGGCACCGAGCAGAAGACCTTCCGGCACGCCGTACGCCACACCCCGGAGTCGCTGCTCGACCTGCTGCGCTCCCGGTCGTACTACCTGACCGGCGACGACGAGCGGCGGGAGCTGCTGGAACGGGAGCTGCGGGAGCTGATCGCGCGGCGGCTGGCCGGCCAGGACGAATTCGACCTGCCGTACGTGACGGTCGCGTACCGCGCCCGCCGGCGCTGACCCCGACGGGCGGCGCTGACCGCCGGCGCTGACGCCGAGGGGCGGGCCGCGCCACCCTGCGCC
>JBOGDF010000524.1:0-2393 GCA_050701635.1 Micromonosporaceae bacterium
GTGTGCCCAGATCGGCGGGCAGCAGGCCGCCGGCGGCGAGGTCGGCCGGGGTGACCGTACCGCCGAGGGCGATCTCGAGCCGTCCGACGCCGGCGGCGGCGAGCAGCGTGGCGACGGCGACCGCGAGCTGGCCGTACCCGCTGATCAGGACTCCCGCGTCGCGGCGCCGGCGGAGCAGGACGGCGGGCGAGCGGTCGCCGGGCCGGTCCCGCAGCGAGAGCGCACCGAGCTCGCCGTCCAGCAGCCGGCGCGCGGGTTCCGGCAGGCTGGTCGCGATCACCGCGGAAGGATCACAGAGCACGCCGGCGGTACGCAGCGCGTCGATCACCCGCAGCGCCTCGGCGTGCCGGAGCCCGAACCGGGCCGCGTCGCGCGCCACCCGCCCGGCGGTACGGGTGCCGTCCAGCAGCTCCAGGACGCCGATCTGGCGTGGCTCGGCGAACTCGATGGTGGTGGCGGTGCCCGGATCGACCCCGAGCTGGACGGTCGTACGGTCCCGTAGGAGCCGGCGCAGCGCCGGCAGCAACAGCAGCTTCATGGCGGGTCACTGTGGTGATCGTTTGCGCGGGGTACGACACCGCCGTCCACAGCAAAGCCGTGTTATCCCCAGGCCGTCCACAGATATCGGCCACTTGTCCACAGCATCAGCCACATCGTGTCGCGACGCCGACAGCCGGGCTGGTGTCGTACCGACGACAAAATGGGCTCCGGGAGCGATGCCGCTCCCGGAGCCCACAGCTGTTGGATCCGCGCCTGACAGGCGCGTGGCTCTACGTCAGATCACGCCTTGCCGAGGATCCGGTTGATGGTGGTGCCACACACCGGGCACTTGCCCTTTGCCATCCGCCGGCCGGAGTCGCTAACCGACACCTCGCCCTCGTAGTCGCGCTTCTCCTTGCACTTGACGCAGTAGCCGTTGTACGTCTCGGCCACGTCTCCTCCTCAACTCTCCAGCGGAGGCGTTTCGCCGCCGCCCGGTCCGCGTGGACCTACCCCAGGGAATGAATGCCCGGTCGAGCCCGATCCCAAGCCCAGCGGGCCGAAATCGGTTTCGCCGCCCGGACATCGAACCCGCTTCAGCCGACCGCCTGTCGACTGTCGCGAAGGCACGATCCCCCCAACGCTGTCGAAGCCCCCGTTACGACTGGCAAGACCCGTCACCTTCCCCATGTTCCGGGTCTAGCTTGCTCGCCGGGGGCTCCGTACGCCGCTGACGCTAGCACCGCAGGTCCGCTGGTCAACGCGACGCACCCATGCACGCGGCGCGATGTTTGCACGAATAGCGCGGCCAGACAAGACACCCGGTGCCTTTCGGGGATGAAAGCCACGTCTTGCTCGCTGTACGATTTCCGACTTCCTAGACTCGAAATCCCGATATACGCTATTTGCCGGTTACCCGCATCCAGCGGGTACGAGATAGCGTGCTGGTGTGGCTCGCAGCCCGGACCCGCAGCCGATGCCGGTCGAGGTGCGCCGCAGCAAGCGGCGCCGCCGCACCGTGTCCGCGTACCTGGAGAAGGACCGCGTGGTGGTGCTGCTGCCGGCCCGGTTCAACCGGGCCGAAGAGCACGAGTGGGTACGCCGGATGCTCGACCGGCTCGCCGCCCGGGAGCGCCGCAGCCGGCTCGGCGACGCGGAGCTGCTGGAGCGCGGGCGTCAACTGGCCCGCCGGTACCTACCCGAGCACCGTGCCGCCGCGGCACCCGCGAGCGTGCGCTGGGTGAGCAACCAGAACGGCCGCTGGGGCTCCTGTACGCCGCTGGACCGTACGATCCGGATCTCCGACCGGCTCCAGGGGATGCCCGAGTGGGTGATCGACTACGTGCTGCTGCACGAGATCGCGCACCTGGTGGTGCCGGGTCACGGGCCGGAGTTCTGGCGGCTGCTGGAGAGCTATCCGCGTACCGAGCGGGCGCGCGGGTTCCTGGAGGGTGTCGCGGCCGCCGCTGGGCTGGAGCTCAGCGACGACGCCGACGATCTCGAAGCCCCTTCGCCGTGACCCGCCGCTGCGTGCTGGTGCTGCTCACCGAGCCGGTCTGGGCGCCCCCCGGAGTCGACCGTACGGCCTGGTGGCGGGCGCTCGCCGAGGACAGCGTCGACCTGCTCGCCACGCTCGCCGAGGCCGACGTCGGGCTGGCCGCCGGCCCGTCCACGGTGGCGCTCGCGGAGCAGGTGCGCTGGCCGTCGATGCCGGTGTTCCCGCTCGCCCGGCCGCGCGCCGTGCTGGCGTTGCAGGCGGCCGCCGACCAGGGGTACGACCAGGCGGCCGTACTGGCCGGGGACGCGCCCGACCTGCCCGGGATGCTGATCGGCAAGCTGCTGCAGCCGCTGGACCGCAAACCGGTCTCCGCCGCCCCGGCCATGGGTGGCGCGGCGCATGGCGCGGTGGGAGG
>JBOGDF010000525.1:0-2375 GCA_050701635.1 Micromonosporaceae bacterium
GTGTCGACCGCACCTCAACGCCCCAAGTGCAGCCGACCCCGGTGCGCTAGAGGGTGAGGAGGCCGAGGGTGGCGAAGGCGATCACGGTGGCGGCGGTGAGCAGGGCGGTGGGGCCGGCGGCGGAGAGTGGGTGCGGCGCTGGGTGGGCGGGGGCGGTGGGGGCGCGCGGGGCGGGTTGGCGGCCGTTGCGCGGGGTGGGGTGGCGGGTTAGGGCGGTGATGCGGCGCCAGCCGACCACGAGCATGACCAGCCAGAGCAGCATGGCCAGGGCGGTGCCGAGCATCCGTACCCCCGGATCGTCGGCGAGCAACGCGGAACGGACCGCGAGCAGGGCGACCACCGTGGCGGTCAGCACGGTACGCCGCCACGCCAGCCGGGTGCGCTCCGGCTGGGTCCCCGGCGCGGTCATCGCAGCCCGCCCAGCAGGACCAGCCCGAGCAGCACCGCCGCACCGACCGCGATCACCACGGCGAGCGTGGCGGGGAAGCGGCTCTCCGGCAGGTCCTCGCCGCACCGCATCGCCCGCTCGCAGCGGATCCAGTGGTTCACCGCGCGCAGCGCGCAGACCGTACCGAGCAGGAACAGCACGACCGTGAGGCCTTCCCGCAGGTACGCCACGGTCAGGAACTGCGCCACCGCCAGCCCGCCCCCGACCAGCGCCAGAGCGGTACGGATCCACGCCAGGAAGGTCCGCTCGTTGGCCAGCGAGAACCGGTAGTCGGGCGTCGTGCCGACCTCGCGGAGCCGCTCCGGCGCGAACCACCACCTGATCACTCTCGGTTTCTACCACCCGCACGGTGGGACGGCTCACTTCCGACTCGCCGGTACGCACGGTGAGGACGTACGCTCGCCCGTGGGGTGGCAGCGGGGCTACAAGGGAGTAGGCACGCGGTGATCAGCGTCTTTGATCTGTTCAAGATCGGTATCGGGCCGTCGAGTTCGCACACCGTGGGGCCGATGCGCGCCGCCCGGATGTTCGCCGCCGGGCTCAAGGCCGATGGCCGGCTCGCCGAGACCACCCGGATCACCGCGGAGCTGTTCGGCTCGCTCGGTGCCACCGGCCACGGTCACGGCAGCGAGAAGGCGGTGCTGCTCGGGCTCGAGGGCGAGGACCCCGAAACCGTCGACACCGACACGGTGGACCAGCGGGTGGCCGCGATCCGGGAGGCGCGCTTGCTGGTGCTCGCCGGCGGCCACGAGATCGACTTCGGCCCCGACGATCTGGTGATGCACCGGCGCAAGTCGCTGCCGTACCACCCGAACGGGATGATCTTCCGGGCGTACGACGCCGCCGGCGCGGTGGTATGCGAGCGCACCTACTACTCCGTCGGCGGCGGCTTCGTGGTCGACGAGCAGGCGGCCGGCGCCGACCGGATCAAGACCGACGACACCCTGGTGCGGTTTCCCTTCCGTACCGGCGGCGAGCTGCTGCGCTGGTCGGACGAGACCGGCCTGTCGATCTCCGATCTGATGCTCGCCAACGAGACCGCGTGGCGTCCCGAGGCGGACGTACGCTCCGGCCTGCTGCGGATCTGGCAGGTGATGCAGGACTGCGTACGCCACGGCTGCGACACCGAGGGCCAACTGCCCGGCGGGCTCAAGGTGCAGCGCCGCGCCGCCGACCTCTACCAGCGGATGAAGGCCGAGCACTACGCGACCGACCCGCTGCGGGTGATGGACTGGATCACGCTGTTCGCGCTCGCGGTCAACGAGGAGAATGCCGCCGGCGGACGGGTCGTCACCGCGCCCACCAACGGCGCCGCCGGCATCATCCCCGCCGTACTGCACTACTACGCGCGGTTCGTACCGGGCGCCGACGACGACGGCATCGTCCGCTTCCTGCTCACCGCCGGCGCGATCGGCGTGCTCTACAAGGAGCAGGCCTCGATCTCCGGCGCCGAGGTCGGCTGTCAGGGCGAGGTGGGCAGCGCCTGCTCCATGGCCGCGGGTGGTCTCGCCGAAGTTCTCGGGGGTACGCCGCACCAGGTGGAGAACGCCGCCGAGATCGGGATGGAGCACAACCTGGGGCTCACCTGTGACCCGATCGGTGGCCTGGTCCAGATCCCCTGCATCGAACGCAACGCCGTCGCCAGCATCAAGGCGATCACCGCCGCCCGGCTCGCGCTGCGCGGCACCGGCCAGCACTTCGTCTCCCTGGACAAGGTGATCAAGACGATGCGCGAGACCGGCGCCGACATGAAGGTCAAGTACAAGGAGACCGCGCGCGGCGGCCTCGCCGTCAACGTCATCGAGTGCTGACCAGGGCACTCAGCTGCCCAATCGACCCCAACCCCAAGATCAACCCCAACCCCAAGATCAACCCCAACCCCAAGATCGCTGTTTTGGGTACGGACGGGCGCGTTATGCCGCCGATC
>JBOGDF010000526.1:0-2367 GCA_050701635.1 Micromonosporaceae bacterium
CGCCGGCCCCGCGCACCGCGGGTGGCGAGAGGGACAGCGCCACGTCGGCCAGGGTGGCGGATTCGCCGGTGGCGAGCAGCTGCCGCATCACGCCGAGCCCGCCGCTGCGCGCGATCGCGCCGGCCTGCGGAGTCAGGTCGCCGCCGACCATCCGCAGCAGCGTGGTCTTGCCGGTGCCGTTCGCGCCGATCAGCGCGACCTTGGCGCCCTCGCCCACCCGGAACGAGACGTCTTCGAACAGCACTCGCCCGTCCGGCAGCTGATGCCGGACTGCGGCGACGTCGACGTACCCCACAGTCGTCGATTCTCGGCGCTACCGGCGCGGACGTCGCGTCATTTACCGCGCGAAGCCCGCGGTCATCGGCCCTGCCCCACCGCGAGCACCCGGTAGCCCTTCTGGCTGGCGTGCCGGCGCACCTGCCAGCCCTCGCCGGTCAGCCACTCCGCGAGCGAATCACCGCCCAGATTGCGCGCCACCACCAGCCACGCCACCCCGTCCGGCGCCAGCCGTGGCAGCCAGGTCCGCAGCAGCTGGTGCAGCGCGGGCTTGCCGATCCGGATCGGCGGGTTGCTCCAGATCTGATCGAAAACCACTTCCGGGGGTACGCCGTCCGGCGCGGCGGGGATCACCCGGCCCTGCAGTCCGAGCTCCTCGGCGTTGCGGCGGATCAGCTCCAGCGCGCGGGTGTTGACGTCGACGGCGTACACCCGGGCGTCGGGGACGTGGCTGGCGAGGGCGCAGGCGATCGGGCCGTAGCCGGCGCCCAGGTCGAGGAAGTCGCCGCCGCGGGTCGGCAGCGGGGCCTTGCGCAGCAGCACCGCCGTACCCGGATCGAGCCGGTCTCCGGAGAACACGCCGGCGGCGGACTGCAGCCGCAGCCAGCGCCCGGCCACGGTGAATTCCACGTACCGGGGCTTCTCCGGCGTACCCGGCAATTCGCTGAAGTAGTGCTCGCCCGGGGTCGTCTGCGGCTCGTTCTCGGTCACTCTTGAGATTCTCCGTGGCACGGTACGCAAGGCCACCACCGGGGGCGTTCGTACCCAAACCCCCGGCTGTACGCTGTGCCGCATGACGCTCGGCGACGGGTATCCAGGTCAGCCGTACGGGCATGGCTACGGCGGTGCCGTGCCGCCCCAGGGACCGCAGGGTTCGACGTACGGCGGGCACCCGCAGGGCCCGCCCGGTGGCTACGGCGACCAGGGCGGACCCGGCCAGTCCGGTGGGTACGGCCAGCCGAGCCAGGGCGGCTACGGCCCTCCCAGCGGCCCCCCAGGCGGCGGCTACGGCCCGCCCGGTGCTGGCGGCCCCGGTGGCGGCGGCTACGGGCAGCCCGGCGGCTACGGCGAGCCTCCCGCGGGCCCGCCCGGTGGCGGTTATGGCCAGCCACCTGCCGGCGCGCCCGGTGCCGGGTACGGTCAGCCACCCGCCGGTCCGCCCGGTGCCGGTTACGGCGAGCCGCCGGCCGGTCCGCCCGGGTACGAGCCCGCGCCGGCGCCCGGATTCGGCGGTGCGCAGTTCGCCGAGCCGCCCGGCTTCGGCCCTCCGCCACCCCCGCCCAGGAGCGGCTCGAAGCTGTGGTTCACCATCCTCGCGGCGCTCGGCGCGGTGGTGCTGATCGCGGGGTGCAGCGTCTTCGGCTACTACCTGGTGCGCGACGACGGCACCTCCAGCGCCGACCCCACTCCGAGCGCGAGCGCCAAGAAGAGCGCTTCCCCGTCGAAGTCACCGAGCCCGACCGCCAGCCCGGTGGACATCAGCTCCCGCGCCACCGACCCGCAGCCGCTGACCGAGAAGGAGCTGTTCGGCAACAAGTCGCTCACCATCGAGGACGACGCGAGCGGCAAGAGCCGCAGCTACAAGGTCGTGAAAACCCAGACGCTGAAGGACTGCGGCAAGGCGGTCACCGGCCAGCTGGGCGGCGCGCTCGGCAAACTCGGCTGCAGCCAGGTGGTACGCGCCGCGATCAACTCCGCCGACGGCAAGTACGGCGCCACCGCGGGCGTGTTCAACCTCAAGAACAAGGGTCACAGCGCGACCGTCGACCCCTTGATCAAGGGTGACAAGGGCTCGTTCAACGGGCTCGAAGGGCCGGGCGCCTCCGCGAAGATCAACAAGGCGTCGCTCGCGCTGTACTGGGAAGAGCGTGGCCACTACATGGTCTACGTGATCATCTGCCGCGGCGACGGCAAGCAGATCACCCTGGACGACAAGAACATCCAGAACATGGCCAGCGACCTGCTGATCAGCCATCTCGCCACCAAGCTCGCCGAACGCACCGGCACCGTCGACAACTAGCCCGGCCCGGCCCGGCACTGCCGGTCGCGGCCGGCGGGGCGCCGGGCACCGAGCGCCGGAGCGTCAGGCGC
>JBOGDF010000527.1:0-2365 GCA_050701635.1 Micromonosporaceae bacterium
TCCGGGCGAACCTCCGCCTTGCCGGCGAGGGTGCCGAGTCCCGGGCGTGAGGCATCGAGGGAGTCGGCACCCTCGCAGCCGCCTGGCACCTGTCTCGCTCGACCAAGATCCACAGGACAGACCCTAGCGCTGGGCTACGCGTAGAGCAGGGCGTCGGCGGCTGCTTGGGCGTTGGCGCGGCCGGCGCCGTACGTGGCGACGTACGCGCGCAGGCCGACGGGTCGCCACGGGGCCGGCCAGCCCATCTCGACCAGTACCACGTCGGGGTGCCCGCTGGCGAGCCGTTCCACCAGGCGGCGGGCGTACGGGTGGCGGTGGGTGTCGCGGCTGACCACCACGATCGGGCGGTCGCCGGCGACGGTGAGCAGCCAGCCGGGGTCGGTGCCGTTGCCGGTCTCGGCGGGCATGATGCGGATCAGTTCGGCGCCGTTGAGCGGGAGTCCCCAGGGGGTGGCACCGGCGGCGATGGTGGCGGGCGCGTCGACCTGCACCACCAGCGGCCGGCGGAGCGTCGGCAGGGTGCCCTCGATCCGCAGGGCCCGGCGGGCGGCGGCGTTCCCCAGGTCGGGATCGAGGTCCGGCTTCCCGACGGGATCCGGCAGCGCCGCCAGTACGGCGGTGCGCTCCGCCGCCTGCTCCAGCCGGTCGGCGGCGAGCCGGCCCTCGGTGACCGCGGCGACGATCGCCGACGCGACGGCGTCCACCAGCGGGGCGTCGACCTCGGCGCCGATGCAGAGCAGGTCGGCGCCGGCGGCGAGGGAGCGTACCGCCGCCTCGGGGATGCCGATCGTGCCGCAGGCGCCGCGCATCTCCAGCGCGTCGGTGATCACCGCGCCGGCGAAGCCCAGCTCGTCGCGCAGCAGACCGGTGAGCACCCGCCGGCTCAGCGTCGCCGGGTCGTCGCCGGTCAGCTCCGGTACCCGGATGTGCGCGGTCATGATCGCCGGTACGCCGGCCGCGATCACCGCCGCGAACGGCGCCAGCTCCCGCTTCCGCAACAGCTCCAGCGGTACGTCGACCGTCGGCAGCTCGGTGTGCGAGTCGGTAGCGGTGGCGCCGTGGCCCGGGAAGTGTTTGGCGCACGCCGCGACTCCGGCGTCGCGCAGGCCGCGTACCGCGGCGGCGGCGTGCCGGGCCACCCGGGCCGGGTGCTGCCCGAACGAACGGGTGCCGATGATCGGGTTCTCGTGGCTGGTGTTGACGTCGACGCTGGGCGCGAGGTTGAGCCCGATGCCGAGCCGGCGCAGCTCGGCGCCGATCGCGTGGTGCACCCGCCGGGTCAGCGCGGGATCGTCGACTGCCCCGAGCGCCGCGTTGCCCGGGTAGCGGCTGCCGTCGGCGTGCGCCAGCCGGGTGACGTCGCCGCCCTCCTCGTCGATACCGACGATGGCGTCGCCGCGGGTGTCGCGAAGTTGGCTGACCAGACGGTGCAGCTGGTCGGAGTCGATAACGTTGTAGCCGAACAGTACGTACCCGGCGAGTCCGTCCTCGAGTAGTTCGCGGGCCCAGTCAGGCGCGCTCGTACCCGGGAAGGACGCGAGCAGGGTGCGCAGCGCGAGCGTACGCAGCGCCGGGTCGGTCATACGGCTCATCCTCTCGTCGGCATCTAAGCTGGCGACAGCTCTGACGTGAACTCTAATAGTAAAGTTTCCTTGCTACTAGAAACGATGCCCATGAAACGAAGCCAACCCGGTACGCCCACCCTGCTGCGCGCGCTGAACGACCGCGCCGCCCTGGAGCTGCTGCTGACCCGCGGGCCGCTCACCCGTACCCAGATCGGGGAGCTCACCGGGCTGTCCAAGGTGACCGCCTCGCAGCTGGTCGAGCGGCTGGAGACCAGGGGGCTGGTGAGCCGGATCGGAGTCACCGCCGGTGGCCGTGGCCCCAACGCCCAGCTGTACGCCGTGGTGCCCTCCAGCGGGTACGCCGTCGGCGTCGAGGTCGGCCCCACCGCCGTGGTGGCCGCGGCGGCGGACATCACCGGTGAGCAGGGCGAACGGATCGAGGTGACCGCCCAGAACGGCGGCGACCCGGTCGAGACGGTGCACACCGCCGTACTGCGGGCGGCCGAGGCGGTGGGGGCGCCGCTGGCCAAGCTCACCCAGGTGGTGATCGGCAGCCCCGGTGTGGTCGACCCCGAGACCGGCGACGTGTCCTTCGCCTTCGACCTGCCGCAGTGGCGGCGTGGTCTGCTCTCCGAGCTGCGCGCCGACCTGCCGTGTCCGGTACGGATCGAGAACGACGCCAACCTGGCGGCGATCGCGGAGTCCACCGACGGCGCGGCGCAGGGCGTCGAGGACTTCGCGCTGTTCTGGGTCGGGCGCGGCCTCGGGCTCGCCGTGGTGCTGGACGGCCGGCTCTACCG
>JBOGDF010000528.1:0-2361 GCA_050701635.1 Micromonosporaceae bacterium
CGGTCGGGCGGCGCGGTCGGCTGGCGCGGTCAGGTGAAGGCGCGGTCAGCCGGCGGCGCGGCGGGGGCGGTAGCGGCGGGTGCCGGTGTCGGACAGCGCGGCCAGCCGGTGGTCGATGATGCCGAGCACCGCGGTGTCGAAGCCCATCGTGTTGTGGCCGGCGCGTACCTCGACATGCTCGGCGTCCGGGTCCAGGCACGCCTCCCAGTAGACGACGCCGTCCCGCCG
Source organism: Micromonosporaceae bacterium (assembly GCA_050701635.1). Classification (GTDB taxonomy): domain Bacteria; phylum Actinomycetota; class Actinomycetes; order Mycobacteriales; family Micromonosporaceae; genus WHSM01. Next base: position 229 of record JBOGDF010000528.1, read on the forward strand.
GGAGTAGATCGAGGTGTACGGCACGTGCTTGGGGAACGGCGTACGCATCTGCTCGCGTAGCCAGTCGATGCACTCGCCGCGCAGGCAGTCCTCGTCCAGCACGCCTTTCACGCCGACCCGGCTCAGCCGCGCCAGCAGCTCGGCCTGCAGCAACACGTACGGGCGGGCGGCGAGCGGGTCCACGTTGGGGGAACCGAGCGTGATCAGGCTGGCCACCAGCTCGGGCCGGGCCAGGGTGACGAGCTTGCCCAACGTACCGCCGCGGCTCCAGCCGACGATCGCGACCGGGCCGTGCTCGGCGGCGATCGCCTCCACCCGCGCGGTCATCGCCTCGACCAGCTCGGTGGAGCAGCCGACGTTGATCGCGATGCCGGAGCGGAACGTGGCGTAACCGCCGCGACGCAGGTGCCGGTGCAGCGGGAAGAGCGACCAGTCCCCGGCCATGAAGCCGGGGATCACCAGCACCGGTACGTGCTGCCCCGTCACCGCATGCCCTGTCACCGCGGGCCTCCTGCCGCCGGAGTTAACTTGCGGGTAACCATGCCTTCCGGCCACGACGCCGGTCAACCATCCGCCCACGTAACGGGCACCCTCGCTAGTACCCGATACCGCCATACTCAACTCCCAGCGCATCGGGTCGTAACGGGATGTAGCGCGCCAGCGCTGTTCTTGTAAGGGCTATCCGAGGGGGTCTCATGTTCAGGCTGAGGGCCGTACTGGCGGCAGGGCTGCTGCTCGCCACCGCCGTGGTCGCTACGGATGCGTCCGCGACGGCGCCACCCCGTCCGGTGATGTACGTCGGCAACAACTGGGACGGCACCGCCGACGTGGTCGACGCGTCCACGTACACCACGATCAAGAAATTGAACGTGATCCCCGACAAGGCGGAACGGCTCGCCGAGATCTACGCCGACCCGGTGCGGCTGGCGTTCTACCTGGCGATCCGGGAGGCGATCGGCGAGGGCCACGACCAGTACGTGGACGACATGTTCAGCACCCCGGACGGCCGGCTGGTCGCGGTGTCACGCCCCAGCTTCGCCGACGTGGTCGGGATCGAGCTGGCCACCGGCCGGATCGCCTGGCGGTTCCCGATGCACGGGCAGCGCGCCGACCACATGGCGGTCTCCCCCGACGGCACCCGGCTGCTGGTCTCCGACTCCACCGCCAACCACGTGGACGAGCTGGTGCTGGCCACCGGCCGGCCGCTGCGGCAGTTTCCCTCCGGCGACACCCCGCACGAGAGCAACTACAGCGCCGACGGCTCGCGGATCTTCCACGCCAGCATCGGCCGGATCTACACCCCGACCGACCCGTCGCAGTTCTGCCCGCTCACCGACCCGACCAAGGGCGACCAGCGGTTCCAGATCGTCTCCAACGACAGCTTCGCGATCCTGCGCCAGTGGGACATCGGGAAGGCGCTCGCCGACGCCGGCTTCGACTGCATGTCCTCGGCGGTACGCCCGATGGCGATCTCGCCGGACGAGCGGACGGCGTATCTGCAGATCTCGTTCCTCCACGGGTACGTGGTGTTCGACCTGGAACGCGGCGCCGTACGCGACGTGGTGGAGCTGCCGATGAGCGAGCACGCCAAGACGCTGCGCAAGGACCAGTACGTGCTCAACTCCGCCCACCACGGGCTGTCGATCTCCGCGGACGGTGGCCAGCTGTGTGTGGCCGGCACGATGGACGACTACGTCGGGCTGGTTCGGATCGCCAACCCCGGCGACCGGGTGCTGTTCGAGCTGCCGCACGTCGGGGATCGGCCGTACTGGGCCACCAACGGCCCGGACGAGGCCACCTGCTGGGTGTCGATCGCCGGCGACGACCGGGTCAACGTGTACGACTACGCGACGCGTACCCAGGTCGGATCGGTCCAGGTCGGCGACCACCCGCAGCGGGTACGCGCCGGCACCGTCGCCGCCGAGCTCTACCGCAGCTGGCGACGCTGACCCGGCCCCGGTCGCCGTGGCCGGTGCGGCCTCGGCCATGGCGGTCCGAGGAATGGCGGGCTAGGGCCTGTCCTGTGGATCTTGGTCGAGCGAGACAGGTGCCAGACGGCGGTCCGGCAAGGCGGAGGTTCGTCCGAATACCGGTGTTGTATTCGGACGGTTCTCCAACGCCGCCGGTCGTCGT
>JBOGDF010000529.1:0-2330 GCA_050701635.1 Micromonosporaceae bacterium
CGGCGCCGAGCCGCGGTTCGTCGACGTCGACCAGGGCACGCTGCTGGTCACGCCGGAGACGCTGGAGGCGGGGCGTACCAGCCGTACCGCCGCGGTGATCGCGGTCCACCTGTACGGCCACCCCGCCGACATGGACGCCCTCAGCCGGTACGCCGACCAGCACGGTCTGGCGCTGCTGGAGGACGCCGCCCAGGCGCACGGTGCGATCCTGGACACCCCGGATCCGCACCGCGCCGGGTCGTACGGGGTCGCCGGCACGTTCAGCTTCTACCCGGGCAAGAACTTCGGCGCGTGGGGCGACGGCGGCGCCGTGGTCACCGACGACGAGGCGCTCGCCACCGAGCTGCGATCGCTCGCCAACCACGGCCGCGACGCCGACAAGCACACCCACCGGGTGGTGGGGCGCAACAGCCGGCTGGACGCGGTGCAGGCGGCGGTGCTGAGCCGCAAGCTGCCCACCCTGGACGCCGAGAACCGGGAGCGGCGCCGGATCGTGGAGCGGTACCGGGTCGCCCTCGGCCCGCTCGCCGCCGACCTGGTCGAGCCGGTCGACCCGGACGCCAGCGTGTGGCACCTGCTGGTGATGCGGGCGGGCCGGCGGGAGAGCCTGCGCAAGGCGCTGGCCCGGGTCGGCGTCGACACCGGCGTGCACTACCCGGTGCCGTGCCACCTCACGCCGGCGTACGCCGAGCTGCCGACTCCCCCGCTGCCGGTCGCGGAGGCCGCGGCGGGCGAGGTGATGTCGCTGCCGCTGTGGCCCGGGATGAGCGACCAACAGGTGGACCGGGTGGTCGAGCAGCTGTGGCAGGCGCTGGCCAAGCCCGCACCGTCGCGGCTGCCCCGCCAGTGGCGGCCGGCACAGGGCGGCCGGCGATGACCGCCGAGCTGCGGGTCCCGGAGCCGCACCAGACCGCGCCGGTACGCGCGCTGCGGGTGCTCACCGTCCGATGGTGGCTGCTGTCGGTACGCCAGCTCACCGAAGCCTTCGTCGCCCTGGTGCTGTTGCTGCTGGTCAGCCCGGTGCTGGTGGCCGTGGCGGTGGCGGTGAAGCTGTCCGGCCCCGGTCCGGTGCTGTTCCGGCAGGAACGGCTCGGGCTGCACCGGCGCGGGTTCCGGATCATCAAGTTCCGCACCATGGCCGACGGCAACAGCGACGAGATCCACCGCCGGTACGTACGCCGGCTGCTCACCGAGGACGCCCCGCCCGACGGCGGCCAGGCCGGGGTCTACAAGCTTGCCGCCGACCCGCGGGTGACCCGGATCGGCGGTTTCCTGCGGCGTACCAGCCTCGACGAGCTGCCCCAGCTGTGGAACGTGGTGCGCGGCGAGCTGTCCCTGGTCGGGCCCCGCCCGGTGCTGGCGTGGGAGGCGGAGCTGTTCCCGGAAGGCGCCGAGCGGCGCTTCACCGTACGCCCCGGGATCACCGGGCTGTGGCAGATCAGCGGGCGCTCCACAGTGGACTACAGGGCCGCGCTGGAGCTGGACGTACGGTACGCGCAGACCAAGTCGCTGTGGCTGGACCTGTGGATCCTGGCGCGCACCGTCGTGGTGGTGCTGGACCGGTCGGTGGCGCGATGAGCCAGCCACACCGCCGCAGCCCGCCGCACCGCAGCCCGCCCCGCGGCGCCCGGCACCAGGCGGCGTACATCGTGATCGTGGTGGCGAACCTGCCGGTGGAACGCGACCGGCGGGTGATCCGGCAGTGCCTGACGCTGGAGCGCGCCGGCTACCGGGTCACCGTGATCTGCCCGCGCGGCGAGGTCAACGCGGTGCCGGGGTGCAGCCGGCGTACCAAGGTGATCGGCTACCGGCTGCCGGTGGCGGGCTCCGGGGCGGCGTCGTTCGCGCTGGAGTTCGGCTGGTCGTTCGCCGCGGTCAGCTGGCACCTGCTGAAGCTGTTGGTACGCGGCCGCTGCGACGCCGTACAGGTGTGCAACCCGCCCGACGTGTTCTGGCCCCTGGCGCTGCTGTGTCGCGCGCTCGGGCGACCCTTCCTGTTCGACCACCACGACCTTTCCCCCGAGGTGTACGCGGCGCGCACCGCGACCCCGAACCGGCATCTGCTGCGGATCCTGCGGTGGTCGGAGTGGCTGTCGCTGCGCTGCGCCAGCGCGGTGGTGTCGACGAACCACTCGTACCGCCGGATCGCGATCCAGCGCGGCGGCGTACCCCCGGACCGGGTTGTGGTGGTACGCAACGGCCCGGCACTGTCCGAGGTCGGCGACGGAAACGGAGCCAGCGGAGCGCCGCCGCACCGGATCGTGTACCTGGGCGTGATCGGGCCGCAGGACGGGGTCGGCGCCGCGGTGCTGGCCGCCGGCGAGCTGGCG
>JBOGDF010000530.1:0-2304 GCA_050701635.1 Micromonosporaceae bacterium
GTCGGTCTTCACGAGCGGTCCCCTTCCTTCGGGTGTTCCTTGGCGGGTCACCCGAGACCTACCACCAGGCAGGACTCAGGTGGGGGACCGCCACCTCAAGTTCCACGAAGACCGGGACAACCTCCGTGGCGATCGCCGTTGGCGTACTGATCTTGGGTGTGACGAGCCCATGGATCCACGCGCGGCACAAGGCTGCGCTCCGCCGGGAGGTGCTCGACGAACTCGATACGCTGCGGGGTCATTGTGCGGAGTGCCGCGACAAGGACGGGGTGGGTTACTAGATGGGCGCGTTCTGGGCTGAGCTGACAATGTTCGCTGTGACGACCGCGCTGCTGCTAGGTCTGTTGGTGCTGCTGTTCGTTGTGATCAAGGCGCGGCTGGCGGACCACCGTGCGGAATGGGCGCGGACGATGGCGCGGCAGCTGCACGACGACCTGCATCGGTGCGCCACCTGCCACGCCCCCATTCCGTGACGCGAGCGCCCATATAGCCTCGGTTGGCATCGCAACTCGGGGTCGCGGCCGCCCGCTACGTGAGGGATTTGTGGGACGGGGTGACTGCGAGGGTGTCTTTGGACTCGTCCAGGTCCACCCGTACGGTGTCGCCGTCGCGGACCTCGCCGGCTAGCAGGGCGCGGGCGAGCTGGTCGCCAATCGCGGTCTGGATCAGCCGGCGCAGCGGGCGGGCACCGTACACCGGGTCGAATCCACTGACCGCCAGCCACTCCCGGGCGGCGCCGGTGACGTCGAGCAGGAGCCGGCGGTCGGCCAGGCGCTTTCCGAGCCGGCGCAGATGGATGGCCACGATGGACTTAAAAACCACCCCGGTCACCGTGGCCCGTTCGAGCCCGAGCAGCCGTGCCCATACCCTGGATGCACACACGCCATCCCTCCTCCTTCTGGCAGCTGTTTCTCAACAACTCAGAGGCTAGGAACGGGGACGGCGTGCCCCACCTCGTTCCACCAAACCCCCAAACCAGGACGGCCCACACCACCATCGACATGCGGGCAGCGACGCCCCACGGATCAGTCAGAAGCGCCAGTTATCCACAGATTTGCCGGGGATTCCGGCCGGCGTGTAGCGCGGAGATGCGGACCGCCCGTAGTCTGTCGGGCGACCACGCGTAGCCGGCCATGAAGTACGGGGAGGCAGCCGGTGGCCGACACCGAAGGACTCAACAACGACCGCAGATTCGACGGCGTCGAGGTCGAGGTCGACACCCTCGACGCCTGGGCGGCACAGTTGGCGAAGCTGGCGTCGATCGGCGACCAGCGCGTCGACCTCAAGGGCGTCGAGTACGGCTACGACGCCCGGCTGACGTCGGCGCCCGCGCTCGGCAAGCGTGCCAACCCGGTCTGCCAACGCGGGTACGAGGTGGCGAGGTTCGTCGACGAGGCGTTCGCCGACCTGGCGCGGGTCACCAAGGCGATCGCCGATCAGTACCGCACCACCGAGGCGTACAACGCCGCGACGGTCGAGCAGGTGCGCGCCGAGTTCGCCCGGGACGAGGCGGCCGACGGGGCGATGGACTGATGGTCGAGTTCGAGGGCGAGAACGGCTACGCCGCGTACAGCTACGACGAGCTGTACGCGATGCTGTGGAACAACGAGCCCACCCCGCTCTACAACGCCGCCAAACAGTGGCACGGGTACCGGCATGATCTGGCGGACGCGGCGAACTTCCTGCGGCGTGGCGCGTCCAAGCTGCGCACCAAGTGGCGCAGCGCCGGCGGCGAGGCGTACCTCACCGAGCTGCAGCGCCAGGCCACGGTGCTCTCCGACCAGGCCGACCTGGCCGATCAGAACTACCACGCGCTGCAAGGCGCGGCCGAGGCGTGGGCGGACACCCTGAAGTACGTCGAGAAGCTCGGCGGCCAGCCGCGCACCCACGACGGCGGCCCGGTCGACCCCGACGACCCTTCCTCCGACGTCCGCCAACCCGCCTTCGCCAAGGCCATGCGCAAGCTCGCGAAAGAGCAGGCCGCGGCCCGCGAAAACCTCGTCTACCTCGACGTCAGCGACCTTGGGAGGAAGCCGGGCGGCGAAGGTCCTGGTAGCTCTGGCGGTGGCGACAGCGACCCAGGTCCGTCCGATGGTTCGCGTGGCGGGGGTAGCGGAGCCGCGCCCACGGTCAAGTCGCTCGGCAGCCCGGGTGGGTTCGCACCAGCTACGGGTGCCCCACCGGCCTCGGTGAGGCCCGGCGGGACTGGGCCTCGTCCGGGGGTCGGTGGTGTTCCAGGGAAGCCGGCGACCAGATCGCCTGCGGCCTCTGGTGGCCGGACGTCGGGTGTGATCGACGGCCGGC
>JBOGDF010000531.1:0-2301 GCA_050701635.1 Micromonosporaceae bacterium
GTGCAGCGGGTGGCGAGGCGCCGCAGCCGGGCGGGGAACCGGAGCCCCGGGTGGCCGCGCGGGTGACGGCGGCGGAGGTGGTGGCCCGAGCGGGAGCGGGCGAGGTGGCGGCCAGCCAGGTGTGGCAGCAGACCATCGACGCGCTGGCCGATGGGCTGCTGACCGCGATCACCCTGTACGACCCCGAGCTGATCGTGCTCGGCGGCGGGTTGGGAGACGCGGGTGACGCACTCCTGCAGCCGCTGGCCGAAGCCCTCGACGCACGACGCAGCTTCGAGACGCTACCCAGGCTGGCGCGAGCCGCACTCGGAGACCAGGCGGGCTGCCTCGGCGCCGCCCTGCTCGCAGCCGACGCGGCGGCCACCACCGGCCCGGCACCTGGTCCCAACCCGGCATCCGCTACCTCGGAGGGCGCACGATCATGAAGATCTCGGGGCGGGTGGTCACCCCGGGCGGTGTGGTGGCCGGCGAGGTGACGGTGGCCGGCGACCGGATCGAGGCGGTCACCGGCGAGCCCGCCGACGCCGCGCGCGAGCCCGCCGCCGGGGACTGGATCGTGCCCGGGTTCGTGGACATCCACGTACACGGCGGGGGTGGGGCCACGTACACCACCGGTGATCCCGAGCAGGCGCGGAAGGCGGCAGGTTTCCACCTCGGCCACGGGACCACCACCACCGTCGCCAGCCTGGTCACCGCCTCCCCCGACCAGCTGTACGCCGCCACGGTCGGCCTGGCGCCGCTGGTCGCCGAGGGCGTGCTGGCCGGCCTGCACTTCGAGGGGCCGTACCTGTCGGAGGTGCGGTGCGGGGCGCAGAACCCGGCGTACCTGCGGGAGCCGTCGCTGGACGAGCTGGCGCGGCTGCACCAGGCGGCCGGCGGGACGCTGCGGATGGTGACGATCGCGCCGGAGCTGCCGGGCGCGCTGGCCGCGATCGAGTGGCTGGCCGCACGGGGCGTCGCGGTCGCGATCGGGCACACCGACGCGACGTACGACCAGACCCGCGCCGGGGTCGCGGCCGGCGCCACGGTCGGCACCCACGTGTTCAACGGGATGCGGCCGCCGCACCACCGCGAACCCGGCCCGGTGTACGGGCTGCTCTCCGCGCCCGAGGTGGTGTGCGAGTTCATCGCGGACGGCGTACACCTGCATGACGGGACGCTGGCGTTCGCGGCGGGCGCGGCGGGGCCGGGCCGGGCGGCGCTGATCACCGACGCGATGGCCGCCGCCGGGATGGCCGACGGGGCGTACGAGCTGGGCGGCCAGGCCGTCACCGTCGCCGGCGGCGTGGCACGGCTGGTCGAAGGCGGCTCGATCGCGGGCAGCACGCTCACCATGGACGCGGCGCTGCGCCGCGCTGTGGCTGCCGGCCTGTCCATTGTGGACGCGGTACGGATGGCGTCCACCACGCCCGCGCGGGTGCTCGGGCTGGCCGACCGGGGCGCGCTCGCCCCCGGCCAGCGCGCCGACCTGCTGGTGCTCGACCAGACCCTCGCCGTACGCCAGGTGATGCGCGCCGGCGAGTGGATCCACAGGGAGCCGGCGTGATGCGGGGGCCCGGCGTGAGGCGCGCCAGGGTGCCGGTCGCCTGGGCGTGCCGCGAGGAGCCGGCGGCGTGATCCTCACCGTGACGCTGAACGCGGCGCTGGACGTCACGTACGACGTGGACCGGCTGACGCCGCACACCACCCACCGGGTCAGCGCGGTCGCGGAACGCGCCGGCGGCAAGGGCATCAACGTGGCGCGGCTGCTGCACGCGCTGGGCGAGCCCGTGACCGCCACCGGGCTGGTCGGCGGCCACACCGGGGAACGCATCGTCGACCTGCTGGGCGCGGACGGCGTACCGGCGGAGTTCTCCGAGATCGCGGCCGAGTCGCGGCGTACGGTCGTGGTCCGCTCGGACGGGGACGCCACCGGGTTCTGGGAGCCCGGACCGGCGGTCACCGCCGCCGAGTGGTCCCGCTTCACCGAGCGGTTCCGGCAGCTGCTGACGTACGTCCACGTGGTGGTGCTCTCGGGCAGCCTGCCGGGCGGCCCCGACGGCGCCGGCAGTGTGCCGACCGAGGTGTACGGGCAGCTCGTCAACGCCGCCCGGGTGGCGGCGGTACCGGTGGTGCTGGACGCCGACGGGGAGCCGCTCCGGCACGGGCTGGCGGCCCGTCCCACGGTGGTGAAGCCGAACGCCGACGAGCTGGCCGCCGTGATCGGCCACCGACCCGAGACCACCGCCGAGACCGCCGATGCCGCCCGCCGGCTGCACCGCGAGAGCGGCAGCGCGGTGGTCGCCTCGCTCGGCGCGGACG
>JBOGDF010000532.1:0-2290 GCA_050701635.1 Micromonosporaceae bacterium
AGGCTGTACAGCGGCGCCCACCCCAGCGCGGCCACGGTGTGGTGCAGGTCCGCGGCGATCCAGTCCACTCCGACGGAGCGGGCCGACGGGGGCTGCGACTCGGTGACGATGCCGGTGAAGCCGGCGGCGTCGGCGAGCAGCCGGACCAGCGTACGGGCGCTGGTGGCGGTGCCGCTGCCGACGTTGCACACCACCTGGCGCGGGGCGCGCGCGAACACCGCGGCCACCACGGCGCCCGCCACGTCCCGTACGTCGACGAAGTCCCGATAGGCGCCCAGCGGTCCGAGCTGGATCTCGCCCGTACCGTCGGACAAGGCCCGGTGCAGTTCGCGGATCGCGCGGCCCGCCACGTTCGCCTCGGGCAGCCCGGGACCGATCGGGTTGAACACCCGCAGCACCACGGCGTCGAGCTGGCCCGTGGTGGCCGCCAGCTCGACCAGCCGGGTGGCGGCGAGCCGGGTGACGCCGTACCCGCTGACCGGGCAGGTGAGGTCGGTTTCCTGCACCGGGCGGCCGGCCTTCACCACGCCGTACTCGGCGGCGGAGCCGAGCGTCACCAGCCGCGCCTGTGGCGCCGCCTGGGCGATCGCGTCCACCAGCTGCGCCACCGCGCCGGTGTTGGCGGCGACCAGCTCGGCGTACGTGCCGGTGAGTCGCCCGGCGCAGTTGACCACCGCGTCGGGCCGCAGTTTGGTGAGCAGCTGCGCGAGCTGGTCCGGCGACCCGGTGACCAGGTCGTGGCGTACCCACTCCATGGCGGCCGGCTGGCGGCGACCAGCCGCGAGCACCGTGTCGACCCTGGGGTCGGCGCGCAGCGCGCTGGCGACGGCCTGTCCCAGGAAGCCGGTGGCGCCGAAGAGCAGCACTCGCGCCATCTCAGCCCGCTGCCGCGGCGTCGCCGAGCTCGGGCAGCAGCCTGGGGCGGAGCCCCTCGAAGCAGCGGTTCGCTTCGTCGTAGTCGTCGGGCCGGCCGATGTCCAGCCAGTAGCCCCCGAAGTCGTGGTGCACCGGGTTGTCGCCGCGCGCCAGCAGGTCCAGCACCAGCTCGTCGAACCCGAACGACAGCCCCGGTGGGTACGGCGCCAGCGTCTTCGCCGACAGCCCGTACACCCCCATGCTGACCCGGTACGACAGCGTCGGCTTCTCCGTGAAGCCCACGATCGAGCCGTTGCCGTCGGTCTCCAGGCAGCCGAAGTCGATCTTCACGTCGCGCTCGTACGAGGCCACGGTGAGCGGCGCCTCCGAGGCGATGTGGCCGCGCAGCAGCTCCCCGTAGTGCAGGTCGGTGAGCACGTCGCCGTTCATCACCAGGAAGTGCTCCGGGAGCTGGTCGAGGATGTTGAACAGCGGCCCGATCGTCGACAGTGGACGGTCTTCCTCGGCGTACGTGACGTCCAGCCCCCACTGCGAGCCGTCGCCGACGAACGCCCGGATCAGCGAGCCGAGGTGGCCGATGGCCAGCGTCACGGTCTGGAATCCCTGCGCGGAGAGCTGCCGCAGGATGATGTCCAGGATCGCGTACTCGTTGCCGATCGGCACCAGGGGTTTCGGCAGTGCGGTGGTGTACGGCCGCAGCCGCACCCCTTTGCCGCCCGCCAGGATCACGACATGCATGACACAACCTCCTCGGGACTCACCATCGGTATCGCCGTACCTCGGCGAGGCTGGTGCTGACCGCCACCAGCAGCAGGGCCAGCAGCGTCGCGCTGCTGACCAGGAAGATCACCCCGTTGCTGTACGGGAGCCCGGCGCCGCTCGCCGCCACGTAGCCGGCCAGCACCAGCGCGGTGACCGCGACCAGCGACCGCAGCCGTCCGTGGTTGAGCATGATGAAGCCGACGAAGTAGCCGCCGCCGAGCACCACGTGCCCGACGATCAGCACCAGCCCGCGTTCGCTGAGCAGGCCGGCATGCAGCATCGCCACCATCAGCGTGAACGCCAGCAGGGAGAGCACGCCGACCACGACGCCGACGCCGCGTACGAACAGCTCCCAGATCCCGGCCCGGAACTCGGCCGGGTAGCGGCACCGGCGGGTCAGCGCCACCGCGCCCTCGGAGAAGTGCCGGGCCTGCCACTCCAGGGCGCCCATCCCGAGCACCAGCGGCGCGACCGCCAGCGACAGGTCGAGGCCGGAGTTGATGTACCGGGTGTCGGCGAACAGCAGGTATCCCGCGCACAGCGCCGCGTACGCCACGATCGGCAGCACCGCGGCCAGCTCCCGCAGCATCGGCGGCGGGGGCAACCCCGCCGGCGGGGTGGGCGCCGCGAGATCGCCGGCGAGCGCCTGCCG
>JBOGDF010000533.1:0-2287 GCA_050701635.1 Micromonosporaceae bacterium
CCACGCGCGAGCACTCGCCCTGGCGCTCCATCCAGGCGCTGAGCTCGGTGAGGCCGGCGCGCTCGGCGCTGAAGCGCAGGACCTTGCGTTCCGCCTCGAGCCGGTCCGCCCGGCAGACCGCCGCGATGTGCTGAGGCTTGCCGATGTCGATGCCGACGGTGTTCATGCGACGTCCCTTCCTCGACCCGCGGGACCTCGCTCACCCCGCCCCACGTGTGCTGATCCCCGATCAACGGACGACGTCGACGCAGGGTCCCGAACACCGTACTCGGACGGAGCGCGAGGACCGGACACTAACGACAACGGACGATGCCGCATAGCCGGTGACCGGCCTCCCCGCTCAGGGTCGCCGAGAGTCTGATTGACCCCGACGCGGACGTATATCGGCTGGCTGACCCCGGCAGAACGCTACGACGGCACGCCCTTCACCGACCGGAACTTCGAGCACATCCCTGCGCTTCGCGGCGTCGCGGACCTGCTCACCGATCTCCTCCGTGCGGCTTGACCGTCTCAAACCGACCGGGGATTTTTAGCGAGTGATGGCGCGATAGGTCAGACCTGTCACCACGCCGTAGATCAGGTGGCCGACGAGACTCATGAGGTTCGGCGTCTCGAACGCCTTGACGAGCATCGGCCCCATGCCCATCCAGGTCGGCATGATCAGCAGCGGCCCCAGGATCCACCACAGGAACCCGTAACCGAGCCCAAGGCCAGCGGCCGGGCCCCAGTCGGTCGCGAGCCGCCCCAGCAGCACGCCGAAGCCGGCACCGATGATCGCGCTAAAGACCAGGTGGAGGGGCCAGCCCAGCTGAGGCGCGCCGATCAGCGAGCCGATCATGCCCATCATCGGCGGCATCATCATCGTCATCACCATGCCGAAGACGATTCCGCCGACGATGCCCGCCAGCGGGCCGGCGATCACCGGCTGCGTGCGCCAGGCCGGCACGCCAGACGATCGATCGGCAGGAACACGTGTTGCCATGAGGGCACCTCCTTCAGAGACGGAGGACATCGTCGGCGCTCGTCGGCTGCAAGGCGGTAATGCTGCTTACAGTTCTGGTCCCGCTGCGCCCACCCGCCGCAGGCATCAAAGCGGGACGCCGGTCGCCGGTTCGCGGTAGTCCGTGGACACGGTTGGTAAGCACGCTTACCGAGGCAGCTCTGCCGCCAGGGCGACAATCGGTTCGTGATCCAATGGAACGTGCGCTGCGCGCTGGCGTGTCGATCCCACGCGCCGCCGATCCGAGCCGCGAGTTTCCGGATGTGAGAAACGCCGCGGGCCGCCCGCGACTGGAGGTGTATGTGTCGAGCCACTGCCGCACCTGCGGCGAAGCGCAGCGGCTGGCCCAGGAGGCCGCGACCCGCTTTCCGAGCGTGGACGTGCGAGTGATCGACCTCGATGGCGGCGGACCAGTCCCAGAGGTGGTCGTGGCCATACCCACCTATGTGATGGACGGCGGAGTGGTCTGGCTCGGCAATCCGGCGCCGGAGGAGCTCTTCGCCCGTTTGCACGAGGCCGTCGCGTGAGGATCGGCAGCCTGCTCTCCGCCTGGGGCAAGCAGCGCCGCGGGGCGCCACCGCTGGTCCCCAGCGGCGCCAGCCCGCTCGCCCTCAAGGTCGGCTACCTGTCGGCCATGGACGTGTTCCGCGACCTGCCGAAGAGCGAGATCCAGCGGCTGGCCGAGACCACCACGATGGTCACAGTCTCCAAGGGCCGGGTCGTCTATCGGCCCGGCGAGTACAACGCCGCACTCTTCCTGCTCAAGAGGGGCCGCGTGCAGATCGTGCGCGAGTCGGCGGACGGCAGGCGACTGGTGCTGGCGACGCTCGGCCCCGAGACGTTCTTCGGCGAGATGGCGCTGATCGGGCAGCGCTTCCCCCAGGACTCGACGGCCGAGGCGCTCGAGGACGCCCTTGTCTGCGTCCTCAGCCGGCACGACCTCGAGCGTCTCATCTTGGAGTACCCGAAGGTCGGCCTGCGATTCCTGGAGCAGATCAGCGCCCGGCTGCTGGAGACGGAGCTGATCGTGGAGGACTTCGCCTTCAAGTCGGTGCCGGCCCGCCTGGCCGGTGTGCTGCTACGGCTGGTCGAGACCGCCGATGACCGCACTGTCCAGGCCAGCCACCAGGAGCTGGCGGACATGATCGCCACCTACCGCGAGACGGTGACGCTCACGCTCAATCGTTTCCAGGACCAGGGCCTGGTGGAGCTCGGGCGCCGCAGCGTGCGGGTCCTCGACCCCGCCGGCCTCCAGGCCGTGGTCGAGGCCTGATGCCGATCGGACGG
>JBOGDF010000534.1:0-2265 GCA_050701635.1 Micromonosporaceae bacterium
CCACCGCCACGACGCGCCACCGCCACGACGCGCCCACCGCCACGACGCGCCCACAGCCCGCCGCGCGGTGGGCTCGCGTTTTGAGCATTGCTCAATAGGATGGGCGGGTGACCACAGCGCGGAGCCGGATGCCGGCCGACGACCGGCGGCGGCAACTGGTCGGGATCGGGCTGCGGATGCTCACCGAGCAGCCGATCCACGAGCTGTCCGTCGATCAGGTCGCCGCCGCCGCGGGGATCTCCCGGGGGCTGCTGTTCCACTACTTCCCGAACAAGCGCGCGTTCTACGTGGCGGTGGTACGCGCCGCCGCCCGCCGGATGCTGCGCGAGTGCGAGCCGGAGCCGGACGCGCCGCCGCGGCGCCAGCTGGAGCAGATGCTCACCGGCTACCTGGGCTTCCTGGAACGGCGGCGGGACCCGTACGTGGCGCTGTTCCGGGGCACCGCCGGTGGCGCGGACTACGTACGGGAGATCTACGAGGAGACCCGCGACGTGTTCACCGCCCGCGCGCTCAGTGCGCTCGGACTGGACGCGCCGACCCCGCTGGTGGTGCTCGCCGTACGGGGCTGGTTCTGCTTCCTGGAGGACGCCGCGTTGACCTGGACGGCGGAGCGCCCGGTGGAGCGGGATGCCCTGGTCGCGATGCTGATCGCCAGCCTGGACGCCCTGGTCGCGGCGGCCGCGGAGCCCGCCGGCGCTACGCCGACGGCTCCTCGTTGACGGCGATCTCTTCGGCGCTCAGGTCACCCTCAGGCGATTCCGCCTGACGTCCGGGCGGCTCCAGTACGTCGGGCTCCTCGCGGTTGACCTTGCGGCTGAGCGGTTCGCCGTGCCGGGCCTCCTCGCGGCCGGTGCCGTACTCGTCCAGCCCGACCGGCGCGTCCCCCGGCACGGAGAACCGCTGCGGATCCTCGTCCTCGGGCCGGCGTGGTCCCTCGTCGTCGGCGATGTCGGGTATCCCGGCGGCCCCGGGCGGCTGCCCCGGGTCGTTGGCGTGTTCGGTCATGGTGGTCACGTACCCCTACGGCACGGCGTCTATGCGGGCCAGCTCGTCGTCGGTCAGGCGGAACCCGTACACATCGAAATTGGTCTTCAAACGTTCTGGGCGGGACGACTTGGGGATGACGACGAAGCCGTGCTCGAGGTGCCACCGCACCACCACCTGCGCCGGCGTCACCCCGTGCCGCTCCGCGATGCCGGTCAGCGTCGGGTGCCGCAGGTTGGTGCTCTTGAACGGGCTGTAGCCCTCCAGCACCACTCCGCGGTCGCGGTGCTCGGCGACCCGGCGCGCGTCGTACAGCGAGGGGCTCCACTCGATCTGGTTGACCGCCGGGGTTTCGCCGGTCGCCTTGGTCAGCTCGTCGAGCTGGTCGGCGTGGTAGTTGCTGACCCCAATCGCGCGGGCCAGCCTGGCGTCGCGGGCCGCGATGAACTCCCGCCAGGTCTGCGGCGCGGCGCCCCCGGGCGGCCAGTGGATCAGCCACAGGTCGACATGGTCGGTGCCGAGCGCGCGCAGGCTGGCGTCGATCGTCGCCCGCTCCCGCCCTGCCTGTCGTGGCGGCAGCTTGGTGGTCAGAAAAACCTCTTCCCTGGGTACGCCGCTGGCCCGCAACGCCCGTCCCACCTCGGTTTCGTTGCCGTACATAGTGGCGGTGTCGATGTGGCGGTAGCCGAGCTCGAGCGCTTCCCGGATCGCCCGGTAGCCGGACTCGCCCGTCAACCTCCAGGTGCCGAGCCCGATCAGCGGCATCTGGATCCCGCCCGGCAGCGTCACGGCGCGGTCGTCGGTGGTCTCAGTCATGCCTTCAGTTCTACCCGGGTGGTCCGACGCTATCCGCGGGGCACGGGTCGGGCTCCTATCCTGTTCGCATGAATCTGGAGTTCAGCGGCGAGCTGTGGTTCTGGAGAGGTCCGTCGCCGTTCCACTTCATCACCGTGCCGGACGACGAGTGCGGCGAGCTGGAGGCGGCGTCCGCGCTGGTGACGTACGGCTGGGGCATGATCCCGGTCGCGGCGCAGATCGGCGGCACCGAGTGGACGACCTCGCTGTTCCCCAAGAACGGCGGCTACATCGTCCCGGTGAAAGACGCCGTACGCAGAGCCGAAGGCCTCGAGGTAGGCCACCAGGTCACGGTCCGCCTAGCCCGAAGTTACGGCTGCTCTGAGTCGCGATTGTTGTGGTGACCTGCAGGTTTGCATACTCTCGGCTTTGAGATGTAGTCAGAATATCCGGCGTGTCGAGGCGGTGGTACACGCCGATGTTCGT
>JBOGDF010000535.1:0-2257 GCA_050701635.1 Micromonosporaceae bacterium
GCCTTACCTCGACCTCGCTGACGCCCACGTCTTCGCCGTAGATCCAGCTGACCGCCAGCAGCCGGGGCGGTTCGCAGCGCAGGATCTCGCCGCCCGCCTGGTCCTTCAGCTGGTACCTGCCGCCGAGCCGCAGATCGCCGCTGACCGGCACGAACCAGCGGGCGATCCGCTCGGGGTCGGTGATGGCGTCCCACACGTCGTCGATCGGTGCGTCGTAGTCGCGTCGCAGCAGTACGGTGCGGCAGTCGCTGCCGCGTACCTGGCGCCGCCCGACCTCGCGGTGTACGGCGGCCAGCTGTCCCAGGATGTCCGTCATCGGTGTCCCTGCTCTCTAGTCCGTGTGATGGCGCCGGCGGGCCCGGCGGCCGCGGGCGAGCTCAGTGCCGAGCGCGTCCAGCCGCTGATCCCAGAACCGGCGGAAGTGGTCGAGCCACGCGTCGACCTCCCGCAGCGGCGCGGTGTCGACGGCGTACAGCCGGCGGGTGCCGGCCGCCCGTACGGTCGCGAAGCCGTGCTCCCGCAGCACCCGCAGATGTTGCGAGACCGCCGGTTGGGAGATCCCGAACTCGTCCTGGATCACGCCGGTGATCTCGCCGGAGCTGGCCTCGCCGCCGGCGAGCAGCTCCAGGATCCGCCGCCGCACCGGGTCGCCGAGAACGTCGAACGCGTGCACCCTCCCACTCTTTCAGCCGCAACTTATATAAGTCAAGCCTTAAGGCCAGGGTGGCTACGCGGCGCGGGTGGTGGCGGTGCGCAGGCCGCGTTGCAGCAGGCGGGCGTCGCCGAGTAGCGCCCGTAGCCGGCGTTCCAACCCGGCGATCGGTACCAGATTCTGCGGCGCCCGGGGATCCTTGTACGCGGTCGCCGCGAACCGGGGGAGCGTCACGGCAGCTACATCAGCCAGTCGAACGGCCCCCGACACCGTCTGCCCGGCGTCGCATTCCAGCCGCACCACGCCCGCCCACGGAGCGCCCTCGGCACCGGGCAGCCGCAGATACCAGGAGTAGCGCTGGGAGTGGCCGCCGAGCAGGAACATCGGCGTACGCTGCCCGGCCCGCAGCGCCGTGACCACGCGCGCCAGCTCCGGCGGCAGGTACTGCAGGTGGTGGGTCTTGGCGTACCCGACGGTGCGGGGGAGGGTACGCCGGCCGCGCAGCGGACCGTCCACCACGAGGAGATCGTCGGCGTCGTCGCGGCTGGCGTCGCTGACCTCGATCTCGAGCTCCTGCAGCCGGCGCTGCAGCTCCAGCTCGACCTGTCGCGGGTCACCGCCGGTCACCTGGTACGGCTGGAACACCGCCCGCGGGTGCGCCACCACCGGGGTCAGCTTGGGCCCCGGAGCGAACATCCCGTGCGCCACCCGGGTGCCCGCCAGCTCGGCCACGCCGCGCCGCAGGTCGCAGCGCACCACGCCGGCGGCGTACGAGGCGCAGATCCCCTGGTACGACTCGCCGTCGTCGGCCTCCACCCAGACCCGCGCGTCGATCCGGCGTACCCCGTCGACCAGCAGCACGGTGCCGGGTGCCCGTACGTCCGGCGGCGCCGAGAGCGGCTGCCAGGTGTCGGCGGTGCGCTCCACCTCGGGGTTGACCGGCGCGCTGCTGGCGCCGCCCGGCCCGGCGGCGTCCGGGTCCGCCTCGTACGTCGCGCCGTAGCTCGGATCCCAGGCGTCGATGTGCAACCTCACGACGACACCCGCTCCACCCTGGCCGTACGCGCGTCCTTGCTGACCTCGTACCGGATCGGGATCCGCTCCGCCAGGGCAGGTACGTGGGTCACCACGCCGACCATCCGGTCGCCGCGCGCGGCGAGGTTCTCCAGGGTGGCGGCGACCGTGTCGAGGGTGCCGGCGTCCAGGGTGCCGAAGCCCTCGTCCAGCACGATCGACTCCAGGCTGGCCGCGGCGGTGGACATCCCGGCGAGCTGCTCGGAGAGCGCCAGCGCCAACGCCAGCGACGCCTGGAAGGTCTCGCCGCCGGAGAGCGTACGCACCGCGCGCCGCAGGTCGGCGTCGTGGTGGTCGACCACCACGAACTCGCCCTTGTCGTGCTCCAGGTCGTACTGCCCGCCGGAGAGTTGGCGCAGGATCGCCGAAGCGCCGGCGACCAGCAGGTCGAGCGCCTCCTCGAGCAACCAGCGCTCGAAGTTGGTGGCCCGCAGGTGGCCGGCGAGCGACTTGGCCAGCAGCGCCTGCGACGCGTGCCCGGCGCGCTGCCCGGCGAGCGCGGCGGCCTGCTCGCGCCGCTCGGTGATCCGC
>JBOGDF010000536.1:0-2235 GCA_050701635.1 Micromonosporaceae bacterium
GAGCGGCGGCGGGCGCAGATCGAGGCGGTGATCGCGGAGCTGGACGCCCACCGCGACGGCGCGCTACGGGAGCTCGAGCACCTCCACGGCGAGCTTGCCTCCACCATCGGAAAGCACAAGGCCAAGGCACGCCAGAGCAGACAGAGCGGCGACGGGAACGGCGAGCAGGCTCGGGGCGCGAAGGCGGTCTCCAAGCAGTAGGTGGCTCGGCCGCCCTAGCATGGCGCCCCATGCCCCTGGCGCCACCATGGAAGCGGAGGAAGCGCGCCAAGCGCGAGCGGCTTGGCCATGAGCAGCCGGGCGCGGTGCTACGCGGCCCGCCCATCGCCGTCAACTGCAAGTGCGGCGAGAAGCGGGATCTGAGCTATGGCGAGCAGTGGAAGTGCGAGCGCTGCGGCAAGCAGTGGGACACGAACCAGATCCCACCGGAGCAGTACGAGGCCATCCGAAAGACCCAGCTCCGCTTCCGCGTACTGCCTGTCGCGTACGGGCTGGTCGTCCTGGCGCTGGCCATGTTCTTCACCCTGACCGGCAACATATTCTCGATGTTCGTCCTGCTGCCGCTGGCGCTGATGCTCTGGTTCTACTTCGTCCGCCCGTTCCACCGCAGGCGCTACCGCAGGGCGATCGCGGAGCTCCCGAGGTGGGACCTCCGCCCGCAGTAGACGTCGAGCGGCCCTAGGTGGCCGGTGCCGTGGTGGCCGCGCGCTGCTCGGCGGGCGGCATCTCCGGCGTCTCCTCGCGCAGGTGGATACGGGTCCGGTCCTCCACCACCTTGCGGTAGACGTACAGGAGGAGCCCGACCGCCAGCACGATCAGGCCGATGCGGGTCTTGTCCCAGCCGTAGCCGTACTCGTCGGCGTAGACAAACCCGCCGACGACGATGAACGCGAGGTTGACCGCCGCGAGCAGCGCCGCGATTGGCGCCCACGCCGCCGCCAGTCTGATCGGCCGCGGCCAGTTGGGCCGGTCCTTGCGAAGCAGCAGGAAGCCGCTGAGCGCGAACACGTGCGCCAGCATGTAGCCGAGGTTGCCGGCCGCCAGGATGTCGAGCGGGTAGCCGAAGTAGGAGATCAGCCAGAGGTTGATGAGCACGTCCAGCGACATGGCGATGCCGGGCACGCTGTAGCGGTTCAGCCGGCCGAGCCACTTCGTGGTCATGCCGTCCTGGGATATCCCGTAGAGCGCCCGTGAGCCGTCCATGGTCGCGGTGTTCATCGACAGGAGCAGCCCCGCGATGAGGCACACGATCAGGAAGTGGCCGAGAGCGGTACCGACGATCGCGTCGAAAGCCTCCTTGTAGAAGGCGATCGCCGTCGCGTCCTCGGCGACGGTCGCGGTGCCGAGCGTACCGCCGAGCCCCAGCGGCAACAGCGCGTAGACCACCACCGAGAAGGCGGCGGAGGCCCGCAGCGCCCTCGGGGTGTCCGTCTCGGGATTGTGGTACTCGGGCGCGAACGCCGCGACCGTCTCGAAGCCGTAGGCCGACCAGCCCATGAAGTAGAGCCACGTCATCGCCAGCCCGAGGCCGCCGCCGGCGCCGATCTCCCACGTCATGTTGTCGCTCGACCAGTCGCCCGTGATGTACGGGAGGAACATGAGCGCCGCCGCCGGCAGGATCAGCAAAGCGCCGGTGACGTAGCTCAGCCAGACGGCCGGCCGCACGCCGTAGATGTTGAAGATCCAGACGGCGAGGATGCACCCGATGCCGATGTAGACCGGCAGGCTCCACTGGAAGTTCCCCACGTCCTGGGTGAACGTCGTGTCCGAGAACCACTGCGCCTGCGCGAGGGTGCCGATGATGTAGCCGTTGATCGCCAGCACGCTCGACCATGCGAACCAGTATCCGAAGGTGGCCAGCGGGCCGACGAGCGAGAGGTACTTGCGCCAGGCCTCGTGCGCGTAGAGCGAGATGCCTCCCGCCTTGTTCGGGAACATCGTCGCCATCTCGGCGTAGACGTTGTTCTGCAGCGCGCCGAGGAGGACCGAGATCGTCCAGAGGACGAATGCACCCGTCGTGCCGAGCACGCCGATCGAGGCGCCCAGCGCGGCGATGAGGAACCCGGGGTTCGCCAGCGCGATGACGAACCCGTCCCACCACGTCATCGCCTTGAGAAGTTGCCTCTCCTCTACCTCGGCGTGCGCCATCCGGCCCCCTTAGCTGCCTCGACCCCCGACCGTTCTCGTACCAATTGGTACACGGTGCTCTGCGGTCTTCTACCACGCGCTTCGGAC
>JBOGDF010000537.1:0-2214 GCA_050701635.1 Micromonosporaceae bacterium
ACGCCGGGTGCTCCCATACCTGGCAAAACCGCTAGCCAGGTGGTGGTCCCATCAGTGGCAAACAGGTGGTCCCATGCTCCTGGCAAAACCAGCTCCGAAGTGGTCCCTTCTACCTGGCAGCCGACATCGAGTGACCCCAACGCGGAGGTGGAGGGCGCGGCGCTAAAGGCGTATCGGGGTATGTGGGGGGCGTTCGCTGTGGCGGCCCGTACTGCTGATCCGACGTCGCCGGGATTGAAGCGCTACGCCACGGGCGAGGCATTGAAGATCATCGTGAAGAGTCTCGCGGTGGATCGTGAACGGGGTTACGTCAGCAAGGGCGAGCCGGTGCTCGATCCTCGCGTGTCCCGGCTGAAGCCTTCCGGCCGCCCGGTCGAGGCCACCGTGATCGACTGCGCCGACGGCACCCGGTGGCTGAAGTACCACCGGGACTCAGGTGAGTTGGTCGACGACAAGCCCGGCGGCAGGCACAAGGTCACGGCGACGGTGAAAGACGTCGGCGACGGGGTGTGGAAGGTGACCTACTTCGTGGCCGAGGGGGTGGGCACATGCTGACCTATAGGCATCTGCTGGCCGTCGCCGTGGGCGTCTTGGTGGCCTCGGCGTGGCCGCTGCCAGCTTGGGCGGACGACACCATCGGCGGCGTGGACTGCGCGAGCCAACCACGGCCGGGTTGTGAGGTTACCGCGGGGACGCGCGGTGATGGTGGGCGGGACCCGAAGCCGCAGAGCGGGTCGGGTGGCGTGTGCCGGGACAAGGCCGGCCGCAAGGCGCCGTGTCATGACCCGAACGCCGGTTACATGGCTTCGGATGGTTGCTACTACCGGCCGGCGGACATCGACCCGGCGACCGAGGCGGCGATGGGGGGCAGCCCGCAGGGCCGTGGTGGCTGGTATTGGCGGACCTGCCGCGGTGACCTCGATGGCTCCGCGAACAGCATGATGCTGGTCTGGTTGGAGAACCCACCGGCGATTTCCCCGGAGATTCTGGCACGTCAGGCGGCCAGCCGGCTGGTGCTGCCGGCGGTGCAGGTTCGGTCGAGCCCGAGCGGTGAGAAGTTGGTGCGGTTGCCGACGTGGCTGTGGGTGTCGTCGTCGAGTTGGGGTTCGCGGTCGGCGACGGCGAGCGTCCCGGGCATCACCGTGACCGCCCGGGCCCACGCCACTCGGGCGAGCTGGGTGATGGGTGATGGCACGACTGTGGTGTGCCGGGGGCCGGGCACGCCGTGGCGGTCGGGGACGAATCCGCGGGCGCAGTCACCGGATTGCGGCCATACCTACACCCGCTCGTCGGCGGGTCAGCCGCAGAGCTCGTACCCGGTGTCGGTGACGGTGACGTGGGCGATCTCGTGGTCCGGTGGCGGGCAGTCGGGGACGCTGCCGGCGTTGTCGACGACCGGCACCGCGCGGTTCAGGGTGGCGGAGTCGCAGACGCTGGTGAGTCGGTAGAGGGCCCGGGGGGTGAGAACGGGTGTCGAGGACCCTGGAGCAGGCGGCGTCACCGGCGCAGGCCCGCGTCCCGGCCCGGGCGGGCGGCGCGGCGTGGAAGGCGGGGCGGGTGCGGTGGCCGCGGCTGGCGGTGGGGTTGCTGCTGGTGGTAGGCGCCGCGTTGGCGTTCACGGCGGTGGCGTTGACGCTCGGGGATCGGCAGCCGGTGCTGGCCACGACGCGGGCGGTGCCGGCCGGGCACGTGTTCACCTCGGGGGATCTGACGGTGGTGCGGGTCGCCGCGGACGACACCACGGCCTTTGTGGCTGCGGGTGACCGGGACCGGGTGGTGGGGCAGAGCGCGGCGCTGCCGCTGCCGGCCGGTGCGCTGCTGACCGCCGACGCGGTCGGTGAGGGCCGGTTCCCGCCTGCTGGTGAGGCGGTGGTCGCGGTGGCGGTGAAGCAGGGCCAGTACCCGCCCGGGTTGGCTGGCGGGGCGACGGTCACGGCGGTGGCCGGCGCGGACCCGGCGCAGACCGGCGGTGAGTCTTCTGCTGGGGCGGTGCGGGTGCCGGCGGTGGTGGTAGCGGTGGAGCAGAACAGCGATGGGCAGGGCGGCGTGACCGTGTCGCTGCTGATGGATGCCGAGGACGCGTTGGTGTTGGCCGAGCAGCCCGTGGGGCGGGTGGTGTTGGTGTGGCGCGCCCCGGGCGAGGGAGAGTGAGACGGCGATGCTGGTGGCGGTCGCGTCGCTGAAGGGGTCGCCGGGGACGACGACCACGGCGTT
>JBOGDF010000538.1:0-2213 GCA_050701635.1 Micromonosporaceae bacterium
AGTAACGAACATCGGCGTGTACCACCGCCTCGACACGCCGGATATTCTGACTACATCTCAAAGCCGAGAGTATGCAAACCTGCAGGTCACCACAACAATCGCGACTCAGAGCAGCCGTAACTTCGGGTTAGCGGTGGCGCCAGTCGTCGGGGGGTGGTGGCTGGGGGCGGCCGTACACGGTGCCGGAGGGCCGGTTCGGGTTGCGCGGGTACAGCCTCGGCGCGGGCGGCTCGCGACCGGCGGGCGGCTCGTGGCGGGGGCGCGGCTCCCTGGGCGGCGCGCCGGGGGGATCGGCGCGGCGCTTGGGTAGCGGGAGGCGGCCGCCCAGCTTCCGGTCGACCATCTCCAGCACGTCGCTGATCTCGCGTACCCGCATCGCCCAGGCGCAGCCCAGATAGACCGCTACCAGGACGGCGCCGCCGACGATCAGGCGTACCAGGTGGGAGAGCTTGCCGTCGCCCAGCCCGAGGTTGAGCACCCAGAGCACGGCGGCACACGCGAAGCCTGCGACCACGCCGGCGAGTACCAGCCGGGCCAGCGTACGGAACACCTCGCCCTGCCCCATCGGGCCGAGCCGGGCGCGCAGCAGCCGCGCCGACAGGTACGCCCCGACCGTGTACCCGAGCAGGTTGCCGACCATCAGCCCGGCGGCGACGTACTTCGCCGGCATCGTGAAGTAGATGGTGAGGTCGACGACCACCTTCGTGACGACGACGGGGATGTTCACCAGTGCGGCGGTCTTCGTCTCGGTCAGCGCGTAGAAGGCGAAGGTCTGCAGCTGGCTGATCGCGAACGGGATCAGCCCGATCCCGGCCACCGCCACCACCATCGCCGCCGACTTCGCGTCCGACACCGTGTAGCGGTTCCACGCGAACAGCAGCACCGTGAGGGAGCTGCCGAGCACCACGTACGCCGCCGTCACCGGCACCAGCACCACCGAGGTGAGCCGGGTGCCGAGCGAGATGTTGCGCGCCACCTCGCGGTACTTGTGGCTGGCGGCGGCCACGCTCATCCGCGGCATCAGCGCGGTGATGATCGAGACCCCGACGATCCCGTGCGCCATCATGAACAGCAGGAACGCGTTGTTGTAGATCCACGGACCCGCGACGCCCTTGTGCGTGCCGGCGGCGTACGCCAGCTTGATGATCACCACGACGGCGATCTGGCTGACCGCGACGTAACACGCCATCCAGCCGGCGATCCGGCCCAGCTCGCCGAGCCGCAGCTTCGCGAAGTCGAACCGCCACCGCCACCGGAATCCGACCTTGCGCAGCGCCGGGACCAGCCCGAACGCCTGCACCGCGATGCCGAGTGTGGTGCCGATGCCGAGCACCGCGATCTGGGCGTTGCTCATCGTCTTCGACGTGAGCTCACCCGACGGCGAGACCACGATGAACATCACCGCGGCGCCGATCACCACGACGTTGTTCAGGATCGGCGTCCACATCGGAGCAGCGAAGTGGCCCCGGGTGTTCAGCACCGCCGCGAGGATTCCGGCGACGCCGAAGAAGAACACCTCGGGCAGCAGCAGGTAGCCCAGCGTGGTCATCAGCGCGCGGTCGGCGTCGGTGCCCCGGTCGCCGGACAGAATCCAGGTCAGCAGCGGCGCCGAGATCACCGCCAGCACGGTCGCGGCGCCCAGTGTGAGCACCGCCAGGGTGAGCAGCCGCTGCGTGAACGCCTGGCCCTTGTCCGGATCGCTCTCGCGGGCGCGTACCAGCAGCGGCACCAGGACGCTGGTCAGGATCCCGCCGAGCAGCAGCTCGTACACCATGCTCGGCACGGTGTTCGCCGCCGTGTACGTGTTGCCGACCGCCGTACCGATCGCGGCGCCGAGTACGGCGACCCGCAGGAAGCCGGTGAGCCGGCTGACGATGCTGCCCAGCGCCATGATCGCGCCGCTGCGGGCCACGCTCGCCGCCGCGCCTTCCCGCTCGGCCTCGGGACGGGCCGCGGCCTCGTCCTCCATCCGGGCCCGGCTCGCGGCGTACGAGACGTAGATCGTGCCGGTGTACGCCGGCGTCGCCGACGGCGCGAAGTACGGCACTGCCGACATCAGCATCGTGGTGTCGGCGGGGTTGAGCTGCAGTTGCGGGACCGGTGTCGGCGGCGCCTCGGGGGCACGCCGCAGGCTCGGCATCACGATCGTCGCGTCGGCGTCCGTCGGCGGCGGCCGCCTTCCACCCGGCCCCGGCGGCGGCACTGCCCCGGGA
>JBOGDF010000539.1:0-2166 GCA_050701635.1 Micromonosporaceae bacterium
GCCGCCCGCGCCTCGGCGGCACGGTCAGTGGCAGCGCTGTCAGTGGCCGCGCGGTCAGTGGCGGGGCGGTCGGTCGCGGCGCCGACCGCGTCGGCGATGGTGGCGTACTCCAGGAGGGCGGTGATGGTCCAGCCGTTCCAGGCGGCGACCACCTTGTCGTCCCGCGCCGGCTGCGGCCGCTGTGCGCGCGCCGCGAGCAGCGCCTGGCGTACCCGCTCACAGCGCGCGGCGTCGTCGGGGTCGGTGAGCAGCTGCAGCACGCTGCTGCCGTGCTCGAACGTCCCGGCCGGCGTGACGTGCAGCAGGTCCGCCGCCCAGACACCGTCCGCGTCGCCGAGCACCTCGCGCAGCTGCGCCGGCGTCCACACGTACGTGGCGCCCTCCACGCCGTCGGTGTCGGCGTCCAGCGCGGAGGCGAACCCGCCCTCGGCGGTCGCCAGCTCGTCCAGCAGGAACCGGGCCGTCTCCCCCGCCACCCGGCGCGCCAGCGGGTCGCCGGTGGCGCGCCACAGGTGGCTGTAGACCCGCAGCAGGAGGGCGTTGTCGTACAGCATCTTCTCGAAGTGGGGCACCACCCAGCGGGCGTCGACGCTGTAGCGGGCGAAGCCGCCGGCGAGCTGGTCGTACATGCCGCCGCGGGCCATCCGCTCGCAGGTGTGGCGTACCACCTCGAGGCTGTCGGCCGACCCGGTACGCGCGTGGTGCCGCAGCAGGAACTCCAGGCACATGCTCGGCGGGAACTTCGGGGCGCCGCCAAATCCGCCGTTGACCGGGTCGTGGTCGCGTGCCAGCTGCGCCGCGGCGGTGTCCAGCAGCTCGGCCGACAGCGGCGAGCCGCCGCCCGCGGGGCGTACCCCGCCGACCGCCTCCACCACCGCCTGCCCCTGCCGGGTCACCGCGTCGCGCTGGTCGCGCCACGCGTTGTCGACCGACTCCAGCAGCCGTACGAAGTTGTCCCGCGGGAAGTACGTACCGCAGAAGAAAGGTTCTCCGCCCGGGGTGGCGAACACCGTCATCGGCCAGCCGCCCTGCCCGGTCATCGCCTGGGTCGCGGTCATGTAGACCGCGTCGACGTCGGGGCGCTCCTCCCGGTCCACCTTCACCGGCACCGTGTACGCGTTCACCAGCCGCGCCACCTCGGAGTCCTCAAAGGACTCGTGCGCCATCACGTGGCACCAGTGGCAGGCGGCGTACCCCACTGAAATCAACAGGGGTACGTCCCGCCTTCTTGCCTCTGACATCGCCTCCTCTCCCCACTCCCACCAATCCACCGGATTGGCGGCATGCTGCAAGAGGTACGGCGACGTCGCGTTCGCCAGCCGATTCACCCCCACATCCTCACACGGCCAACCCGACCTCGCCCAAGCGGACCCGCGCACGGTGTTGGCCCTGGCTGAACCGGCTCCCTTCAATCATTCCATTGGGGTACTCAGCTGACTGGACTAGTGCGAAGGCGTGGATGAGCGGCGGTCGCCCTGGCCCCAAACGGCAGCGAGATCCGCTTCAAACGCCTCAGGAAAGCCGCCGGAGTCGCCAACGTGGACGCTCACAGGTGGCGGCACAACTTCGCCCACCAGTGGAAACGTGCCGGCCGGCGACACCGGCGACCTCATGCTGCTACTCGGCTGGACATCCGAGAGATGGCCCGCCCGCCGCTACGGCGCCAGCGCCGCCGAACGCGGCCTGCGAAGCCCAGCAACGCCTCGGCGTCGGCGAGGCCGTCTGAGCCGGTCGGAACGGTCGGCGGGCCAGGTCGCCCGAGCCGGGCCACTCCTGGCTGAGCATCCGGAAGCCGCTTCGGCGCCGCCCCGCCCCTAGCTGGGGCGACGAAGTTCACCACTCTCGACCCCGACAGCGTCACCGCCAAAGCGCCTGTGATCCGAACAGGCGCCGCGGGCTACCACTCCGCCTCAAGGGCTTCGATTGCCTTCGTCCAGGCGCTCAGGTCCGCCTGAGGTGGGTAGGCATCGAGCCGCCTGCCATGCAGCAGATCGCATAGAGCGTCGTACGCGGCGACAACGGCTCGCACAACGGCGAGGGAGGTTGTCCCGGTCTTCGTGGAACTTGAGGTGGCGGTCCCCCACCTGAGTCCTGCCTGGTGGTAGGTCTCGGGTGACCCGCCAAGGAACACCCGAAGGAAGGGGACCGCTCGTGAAGACCGTATCG
>JBOGDF010000540.1:0-2158 GCA_050701635.1 Micromonosporaceae bacterium
GTCCAGTTCGTCAACATACAGACGAGTATGAAGTCCTCCTGCACCACGCCCAGCCGGGCGCGGATGCGCCGCGCGTTTAACCGGCGCTATTTTCGTGACACGGCCTAACGGGGCTTCGCCCCGGCCCGCCGAGGCATGGTGGTGGGTGGGTCTTGGCTCGTAGGCTCCGGTCGTGGGTCTTGGGAGGACCTGGGTCCTCGTCATGATCCGCTCGATGGCGGTGGTGGCCCTGGTGGGCCGACCCGACGACCGGAGCTTGTCATGACGATACCGCGCACGGTCGACGAGGTGCTGTCCGATCATGTGACGTTGGAGGTCGAGTGCATCGACCGGATGTATCTCAACGTGTTCGTGCCCGAGCTGCAGCGCACCGGCCAGGTGGTCGGGTATCTGATGCGCCATCGTGGGTTTCCGATCGCCTCGACGGCGTTGGTGGCGCCGATGTCGAAGCAGTTCGTTTCCGACGTCTACGACTACGCCGCCGCCCACGGTGTGCCGCTGGTGCGGTTCGCCAAGGGGGAGCGCAAGGACGACGTGATGCGCGATCACCTGGCGGGGTTCACCGGCACCGACGACATCGTGTTCATCGGGGTGGCGCAGGAGAAGGCGCACGTGTTCCGCACCGAACGCCGGCACAACCCACAGACGGGGGCGCCGTATCCGTGGATCGTGACCACGACAGCGGTGGTGAACCACTACTACTTCTACGGCGTGGACGACGACTTCGGCCCGTTCTTCATCAAGTTCTGCTCCTACTTCCCCTACACCGCCCGGTTGTGCATCAATGGCCACGAGTACGCCAAACGCCAGGCCACCAAGGCCGGGATCGGGTTCGAGGCGTTGGACAACGGCTTCGCCGCTGTCGCCACAGCCGCCGACTCGCAGGCGCTCCAGGCGATCTGTGACGGGCTGACCGAGGACAAGATCGAGGCGCTGCTACGTAAGTGGCTGGCCCGGCTGCCGCACCCCTACCCGGCCACCGACCGGGCCGCGGGTTACCGCTACGAGGTCTCGGTTCTGCAGGCGGAGTTCTCGCTGACCCAGATGCTGGACCAGCCGGTGTCGGGGCGAATCTTGTTCGAACAGGTGATCCGGGACAACCTCGACCTGGGCCGCCCGGACCGGGTCGGCCTGATCTTCGACCGCAGGATCCACCACGGCAGGAAACGGCCGACACCGGGCCGGTTCCGCACCCGGGTGATCACCCAGCACGTCACGCCCAGTCTGTATGTCGACTACAAACACACCACGATCAAGCAGTACCACAAGGAAGGACGAGCGTTACGGACCGAGACCACCATCAACGACACCTACGACTTCGCCATCGGCCGACGGCTGACCAACCTGCCCGCACTGCGGCAGATCGGCTTTACCGCCAACCGACGCCTCCTCAGCGTCCAACGACTCAGCCACAACCCCGCCGACGGCGCCACCACCATGACCGCCCTCACCAACCCGATCATCACCGATACCGGGCAGCGCATCGCCGGGATGCGGTTCACCGACCCCCGCGTCCAAGCCCTGCTCACCACCTTGTGCATCTTCAGGCTGCAGCCACACGGCTTCACCAACCGCGATCTACGCGACCACCTCGACCCGCTCCTCACACGCAGTCCCGGCACCACCCGCAGCGGACAAACCACCTACGACCTACGCCGCCTACGCCACCACGGCTTCATCGAACCCATCCCCCACAGCCACCGCTACCGCGTCACCCCCGACGGACACCGCGACGCGCTCTTCCTCACCCGAACCCACAACCGGCTACTCCGCCACGGCCTCGCCGAACTCGCCCCCACCACCCCGACCAGATCGAAGATCCACACCGCCAGCCGCGCCTACGACACCGCCATCGACGACCTCCTCACCCAAGCAAGACTCGCCGCCTAACACCCCAACCCAAACTTGACTCACCAGTGACGACAGACACGACTCAAGCTATCTAGGCGACCGCCGCGAGGGCGGGGTCGATCTCCAGGGCGGCGCCGCAGACCGTGCAGGCGAACTCGGCGCAGTCGCCGTCGGGGCAGTCCGGGTGCTCGAACGGCTGGACCCGCTCGCATCGCGGGCAGGAGTACTCGTTCATGCGTTCGAGCGTGACACCCCGGGCCGCCTCAGCCGAGCCGACACGCCGGTCAGGGCGCGGCCCAGGTGAGGT
>JBOGDF010000541.1:0-2154 GCA_050701635.1 Micromonosporaceae bacterium
GGCCGTGGGGCGCTTCGATGCGTCCCACGGCCCGCGTTCTTTGTGGCCCGCCGGGAGCGCCCTCGATCTGCGTACCGGCTGAAAAGCGGACGCACCGGGCGCGACCTACCCTCGCGTCCGGTACGTCATAACGCTGCGAGAGGTTTGTGCGAGCAAAGTGTGAGCGGAAGCGGGCATCCTGAACTCCTCGCGGACCCGACCGGGGTCCGTCTGGGCTCTGAGGAGTCGCGGATATGCGAATCGATGAGCAGGAGTCGCGAGTCTCTGCCCTACCGGGTCTGGCTCTTCACCCGAGCGCGGGACACCCGCCTTCCTCGGGTCTCCACATGGTCGGCCAGCTCCAATACAGTGCCGTGATGGAGCGGGTACGCACGAGTTACGACACGGTCGCCGAGCAGTACGCCGACCACCTGGTCGACGAGCTCGAGCAGAAACCCCTGGAGCGGGCGCTGCTGCGCTGCTTCGCGGAGTTGACCGCGCACGTCGACGGGCCGGTGGCCGATGTCGGCTGCGGCCCCGGGCACGTCTCCCACCAGCTCCGTGACCTGGGGTGCGAGGTGGTCGGAATCGACCTGTCGCCCCGGATGGTGGAGGTGGCGCGGGCCCGGTTCCCCGGCATGGAGTTCTCGGTGGGCTCGATGCTGGAGCTGCCGCCCGACGTCGAGTGGGCCGGTGCCGTGGTGCTCTACTCGATCATCCATCTGGCGCCGGAGCAGCGGCGGCAGGCGTACAAGGAGCTGAGCCGGGCGATCCGGCCGGGCGGCGTACTGCTGGTCGGGTTCCACGTCGGGGACGCCGAGCACGGTCCGGGCGACACCCAGCACCTCGACGAGTGGTGGGAACAGCAGGTCGATCTCGACGCGTACTACCTCGATCCCGACGAGGTGTCGTCGGATCTGGTCGCGGCCGGCTTCACCATCACCACCCGCGTGGACCGGCCGCCGCAGCCCGGCGAGTACCCCAGCCGCCGCTGCTACCTGCTCGCCACCCGCTGACCCGGCGGTCCCTTCCGCGGTTGCGGTGCGCCGGCGCGACACGGGCGTACGGGGCGGGCGTGGCGGCGCGGCAGGCGCTAACGTTCGTACATGCGTTCGTTCCGTCGCGCCGCCGCGCTGCTCGCCGCCTGCGCCGTGCTGCTCGCCGGCTGCGGGTACGACGGCGTCGAGCCCCGGGAGTGGGCCAGCCGGGTGTGTCAGGCCCTGGCGCCGTGGAGCCAGGAGATCTCGACGCTCACCCGGGAAACCCAGCAGGAGATGAGCAAGGCGACCAGCCCGAAACAGGCGAAGCAGACCATCGTCGGGCTGCTCAAGGGCGCCGAGCAGTCCAGCGAAGACGCCCGCGAGGGGGTCGAGGTGGCGGGCGTACCGGCGGTGGAGAACGGCGAGCAGATCGCCAAGGAGTTCCGGGACGCGCTGGCGGCGGCCCGGGACGCGTACGGGTCGGCCCGCAAGAAGGTGGAGAAGCTGGCCGTCACCGACGCGAAGACGTTCTACGACGGCGTGGTCGACGCCATGGACCAGCTCTCGACCGACTACAGCGCGAGCTCCCTGGACACCGAGAAGGTCTCCTCCGAGGAGCTGCAGGAGGCGTTCGACGAGGTCCCCGAGTGTCAATGAACGGGCAGCTCTCGCTCCTCGACGCCGATGTGGCCCCGGCCGGTCCGGAAGATCTGGAGGGGCTGCTGGCCGGTCCCGGTCAGATCGTCCGACTCGGGGGTACGGCACGCGTCTCCGTCGTGGTGGCCGAGCAGTGGCGCGCCGCCGCGCTGCTGGCCGAATTCGCCTCGCGTGGCCTCGCCGGCTCGCACGTGTCCACCGTGGACGAACACATCGGGGTGCGTACGGCGTACGCTGCCGCGCTGGCGCCGGTGGCGGCCCGCTGGCTGCGCGGCGCGGTGCTGCATCCGCCGTCCGGGTTCGGGCTGGACGGCCGCCGGCTGCGGCTGTGGGCGCTGGCCGCCGGGTCCGCCGACTCCCGGGGGTACGTGCTCGGGCTCAGCCACCCGCAGGGGCACACCCTGGGCCGCGGCGACGAGGAGATCTGGCGTACCACCGGAAAGGCCTTGGCCGCGGCGGGCCTGGCGGCGACCCTGGTGGGGCGGCGCAGCGGCGGCCCGGCGTTCCGGATCATCGGCCGGCGCCGGCTGGTCCGGCT
>JBOGDF010000542.1:0-2141 GCA_050701635.1 Micromonosporaceae bacterium
TCCTGGAGGCGGTCGGCGGCCAGGAGGCGGCGCGCGCGGTGCCGGGCATCATCGGTCTGAACGTCACGATCCCACTCGGGTCGCCGGTGGTGCCCCTGCCCGAGGGCGATCGCTACCTGGGTTTCCTGTTCGCGCGGGGCGAGCTGCCCGAAGAGGTGGAGGACGCCCTGCGCCATGCGCACGCGCTCCTCGAGGTGCGGATGGCGCGCGAGCGCATGGAAGCCGTTCTGTAGCGGTGAACCACGTCGCCAGCGCGGCACTTCCGACATGGCATCACCTCCATCCGCACCCCTGGCGTTGGCCGTCATGGAAGACGGGGGCCTCAAACCGGTGGGGAAGGCAGCGCAGCGAGCGAGGCCCATCGGCGCCGACCGGATTGCGATCTCCGGCGCCGTCAGCGGGCCGTCAGAGCGTCGAAGATCCCCAGTCGGGTGGCGACCATGATCGCCCGACTGAAGGCAGCGGCATAGCCGTCGATGCGTGGCGTCGGCACCAGCCCCGCGGCCAACCCGACGCGCTCGAGCGGATTCTCGGCGATCACGCCGTAGCGCATGGCTGCTCTCGCTCCTGCATGCTGTCCCAGCGGCGCCCGGTTCGCTGGTGGCATTCTCTATCTACGGAGGGCTGTGTGCCGCCGGCGTGCCGCGGCGGCTGGCAGCCTGACCGCTCGCGGATCCGGTCGTCCGGCGAGGATGGCCGACAGGACCTCCGCTCCGTCCACCAGGCGCGGTCCGGGGCGAGAGACGTAGGCCGAGCCGTCGATCGCCCAGATCTGGCCGTCCCTCCAGGCGCGCGTGCGGGTCAGGGGTTCGGGCGCATCGAACGTCGCCCATTCCTCCAGACTGCGCGGCAGATCGAAGCCGCACAGGCCCAGCACCACGACGTGCGGGTCGGCCGCGGCAAGCGCATCCCAGCTTGACTCGCGCGAGCGCTCCCCCGCCTCGCCGATGACTGACACCCCGCCGGCTCGCTCGACCTGTTCCGGTACCCAATGGCCCGGCGCGAAGAGCGGTAACAGCCACTCGACCAGGGCCACGCGAGGGCGTCGAGCGGGCCGCTGAACCGCGTCCAGGCGGCGGGTCAGCCGGGCGACCAGCGCGCTGCCCCGCTCCTCCGCCCCGGCCAGGCCTGCGACCAGCCCGATGGTGGCGAACACGTCGGCGATCGAGTGCGGCTCCAGCGAGACCACCATCGGTCCACCACCGCCGGCCAGGCGCGCAGCCTCGAGCACGCGCGGGTAGGCCACCGCGCAGACCTGGCACAGCTCCTGAGTGAGCACCAGGTCGGGCTCGAGGCGAGCCATCTCGGCTTCGTCCAATGCGTACAGGCCGTGGCCGGTGGTCACCGCCGAGCGCACGGCGGCATCGATCTCGTCCGAGCGTCGCAGCTCGGGCGGCAGCAGGTTCGACGTGATGCGCGGGACGTGCTTCAGCTCATCGGCCGGGTGATCGCACTCGTGGGTGACCGCCACCAACCGGT
This sequence comes from Micromonosporaceae bacterium, assembly GCA_050701635.1. Taxonomy (GTDB): domain Bacteria; phylum Actinomycetota; class Actinomycetes; order Mycobacteriales; family Micromonosporaceae; genus WHSM01. The sequence continues at coordinate 1,480 of JBOGDF010000542.1, forward strand.
CGGCCAGGCCCAGGGCGCAGACAATCTCCGTCGCGGAGGGCAGCAGCGACACGATGCGCCGGGCGGGGCGCTCGAGCTGGCCGCTGCCGGACCAGGCTTGTGCAGGATGCCGGGATTCGGTCGCAGGACTGACCATGTGGAAGCCGATGGTAGGCGACTCGAGGCGCGACGACGTCTACCGGCTCGCCCCAAAGGCGGCGACGCGAGTTGGTTCGGCCTCCAAAGCGGTCGCAATGAGTGTGCGATCGGGTGACGTGACCGAGGCTCTGACCGCTAAGCCGCTGACGACATGTAGTGCCGGCAATGGTGTCCTGCCCCACATGTTGTGCCCCGTCGTCGCGCATCTGCGAGCGCCGGCCCGATCGATGCCAACGCATAAGTGGTGCTGATAAGGGTGCTCGAGTTCACCCACTGAGCCAAAAACGGCTCGATTTGAGCACGAATCCGCTGTGTAGATGAGACTTGGTACCGCATACCGGATGCGCAGGATAACCGCGTCATGCGTCCCAATCTGGGTCGATTGAGCACGTTTGATTCGCGCTGGGAAGCATGGTGCGATTCCATAAGGGTGCTTATAAGGGTGCTTCAGCCGGACCCGATGCACCACTCACAGCGCCGCGATCTGGCGCTCGAGTGTATCCAGAATGTCACGAGTGATATGC
>JBOGDF010000543.1:0-2140 GCA_050701635.1 Micromonosporaceae bacterium
CCTGAAGGTCGACACCGGGCTGACCCGGGGCGGCGCGCCGGTCGCGGACTGGCCGGCGCTGCTGGAGGCCGCCGCGAAGGCGGAGGCGGACGGCGCGATCGAGATCGTCGCGATCTGGAGCCACTTCGCGTACGCCGACGCGCCCGGCCACCCCACGATCGCCCGCCAGATCGCGGTCTACACCGAGGCGCTGGAGGTCGCCGCCGGGCTCGGGGTGCGGCCGCCGTACCGCCACCTGGCCAACTCGGCCGGCACGCTGTCGTTGCCGGAAGCCCATTTCGATCTGGTACGCCCCGGCATCGCCGTGTACGGGCTCTCCCCGATCCCGGACTGGCCGGCCGCGCGGGCGCTGCGCCCCGCGATGACGCTGCGCGCCCGGGTGATGCTCGCCAAGCGGGTGCCCGCGGGCTCGGGCGTGTCGTACGGGCACGCGTACACCACCGAGCGGGAGACCACGGTGGCGGTGGTGCCGCTCGGGTACGCCGACGGCATCACCCGCGCCGCCACCAACCGCGGGCCGCTGCTGCTGGGCGGCAAGCGCCGCCGGATCGCGGGCCGGGTGTGCATGGACCAGTTCGTGGTCGACGTCGGCGACGACGCCGTGGCGGCGGGAGACGTGGCGACCATCTTCGGCCCCGGCGACGACGGCGAGCCGACCGCGGACGACTGGGCCGAGGTGCTCGACACCATCAACTACGAGATCGTCACCCGAGTCGGCCCCCGCGTTCCCCGGGTGTACGACAACGCGAGCGAGGTGCTGCCCCGATGAGCGAGTCCGACGACGCCGCCAAACGGCCCCGCCGCTCGGTGGCGCGTACCGCCGGTCTGGCCGGTGCGGTGCTGGGGTTCGCCGCGGCCGGGGTGGCCGCCGGGGTGGCGCTGGAGCGGTACGTGGTCGGACGCGGCCGCAGCGTGCCCGACCCGTACGCCCACGAGCCGTTCGGAGAGCTGCCGGCCGACGAGACCCGTACCGTCGCGATCAACGGGAGTGGAGCCGAACAATCGAGCACTGAGCACGAGCAGGTCGACCTGCACGTCGAGATCGTGGAGCCCACCGGCGGCCGCCCGGACCTCACGGTGGTCTTCGTGCACGGTTTCTGCCTGGACATGGGTACGTTCCACTTCCAGCGCCGCCGGCTGGCCGAGCTCGACGACCCGAGAGTCCGGATGGTCTTCTACGACCAGCCCGGCCACGGGCAGTCCGGCCGGCTGGCGGCGGGCGAATACAGCCTGACCGCGCTCGGCGACGGGCTGCTCCAGGTGATCGCGGAGGTGGCCCCGCGCGGGCCGCTGGTGCTGGTCGGCCACTCGATGGGCGGCATGACCATCATGGCGCTGGCCGAGCAGCAGCCCGAGCTGTTCGCCGAGCGCGTCGTCGGGGTCTCGCTGATCTCGTCGTCCGCGGGCGGGCTGGACAAGGTCAACTTCGGGCTGCCGGAGCTGCTCGCCAAGGTGCGCCGCCCCCTGATGCCGGTGCTGACCAGCGTCAACCGGCTCAGCCCCACCATGATCGACCGCGCCCGCCGGGTCTCCAGCGACCTCGCCTGGCTGCTCACTCGGCGGTACGGTTTCGGCGGCGAATCCCCCAGCCCCGCGCTGGTCTCGTACGTGGAGCAGATGAACTCCACCACCAGCGTGGACGTGATCGTGGCGTACGTACGGACCATCTTCGAACACCTCCGGTACGACGCCCTGGCCAACCTGCTCGGCATCGAGACGCTGGTGATCGCCGGCGACAAGGACCTGATCACCCCGCTGGAGCACTCCGAGGAGATCTGCCGGCTGCTCCCCGGCGCCGAGCTGGTGGTGGTCGAGAACGGCGGACACGTGGCGCTGCTGGAATTCCACGAGCAGGTCAGCGACGAGCTGGTGGAGTTCCTCGGCCGGGCCGCCCGGGCCAGTGCGGCCGCCGCCCCGCCGCTGTCACTGTCCGGCCGCCGTACGCGCAAGCCCCGCAAGCGGCTCGCCGACCGCTGGAGCCGGCTGCGCGGCAAGCAGCGCAAGCCGGCCAAGCGTCCCGACGACGCCTCCTATCCCGAGCAGGAGGCACAGTGAGGCGACCGCGAGTGAGCATCGCAGCGAGCGCAGCGAGCGAGGAGCGGAGCGAGCGCAAAGCCGAACCATCTGGCCCAGTGAGGCG
>JBOGDF010000544.1:0-2102 GCA_050701635.1 Micromonosporaceae bacterium
TGGTTTCGACAGGGCAGGCGATCGATCCGTCGCGAGCCGAGGAACGCCGTTCCCCCTCGAAAATCCGAACGGCAAGCCAGATAACTGGCACACAGTCTTACGCTCTCGCTGCCTAGTCAGTGAGCGTTCTCCCAGCCTCCCCTCCGCGGGCCGGGAAGGACGACGATGCGGAGGTGCGTCCCGCCGAGCGGCCGGTATGCGGGGCAAAGATGAACGGCCTGGCGAGAACGGGAGCCCGTCGGTGAGCGCCCGGGACCGCGAGAAAACAAACCGCCGACTACGCTCGTAGACGCGGATCCTTCAAGTGCTCTGGACGGGGAGTTCGACCCTCCCCCATCTCCACAGAAGCGGCTGGCAGGCTGCGGCGTTCTGCTTGCTGCCGCGCCCCCCGAGCTACGGATCGACCGACGGTCGCTGGCGAGCGAGCTGGCGAAGAGCACTTGGCCAGCGGCGCCAGCAGCCGCGCATGCAAACCCCGAAGCCGGATGGACCGTGGACTCTCCTGGCACATTCGTGCCCTAAAGCGGTCAGGTCACGCGTCAATCAGTCGAGATGTGCGAAGGGAGAGCTCGCTGGACGCACGCTGGGAGCGCCTCTACATGGAGTTCCGCCCGGTGCTGTACCGCGCTGCCGCCCTCATGGTCGGTGACGGTGAGGCCGAGGAGCTCGTCCAGGACGCTTTCGAACGCGCCATGCGCCAGCAGCGATTCTTTGATGAGGTGCGCGAGCCGCGTGCCTGGCTGCGCACGGCGCTGGCCCGCCTCGCCATCTCCCGGCTCCGCCGCCGCTCGGTCTGGGAGCGGATACGACCCCCGCACGCGCCTGAGATCAGCGATCCCGATCCTGGCTGCCTCGACCTGCGACGCGCCCTGCTGGCGCTGTCTGCTCCGCAGCGGGCCGCGATCGTCCTGCACCACTACCACGGCGCCGGCTACGGCGAGGTGGCCGAGGCTCTGGGGCTGGAGCCCTCCAGCATCGGCAAGCTGCTCACCCGGGCCCGCCGGGCGCTCCGGGACGAGCTGAGGCAGGAGACAGATGGACGATCGTGAACTGGGCCACCGCATCCGCAGGGCCGCCGACCGCATCGTGGTGCCCGAGCGTCCACTGCGTCGCCCAAGGAGAGCGTGGGCCGCGCGGACCGGCGCGATCGCAGTAACGGCAGCCGTCCTCGTGAGCGCCATCGTGGTGGGCCAGCAGCTCGCGGAGCGTCGTGGCGGCGGCGTCGCGACCTCGCCCGCCCCGACGGCCTCGTCCACCGCGACCGGGTCGCCGACACCGACGGCTACGCCGACCGCCACCGTGATGCCGACGGCACCCGCCCAGCCGCTGCCGGTCACGTACGAGAGCCCGGTCTTCGGCTATCGGCTCCAGTTGCCCGAGGGCTACCGCCGGACGGAGTGCCTCTCGTTTCACCGCGGCGACCGCTTCACCTTGCTCTCAGAGGAGGAGGAGCGCGCGCAGGAGCTGGGCCACATCGCGGGGGGAGGCCCTGTGGTCATGTGGACGTTCGCGGTCAACGTGTACGACGCCGACGGCAGATCTCCGGTGGAGTGGGCCGAGGGGTGGGCGGCACTGGGGGAAGGCGAGGAGCGGGTCGAGCCTGTGGAGCTCGACGGCCTCGAGGCGGCCCGGAGGGTGGCCGACGGCGAGGCGCTGCTATACGTGCTGCGGTCGGGGGACCGGATGTACGTCATCTGGCTGTACTTCAACAGCTTCGTCGCCGGTCCTCGGCCTGACGTCCTGCCGCACGGCGTCGTCGATTCCGTCGCCGCGACCTTCGAGCCGGGCCCCCCGGGGCCGGTCCCGACGGAGACCCCACTGCTGGCGACACCGCCGCCCGCGGCTCGCGAGGCAGCGGCTCAGCTCGCGGATGCATTCGAGGCCGGCGACGCGGATCGGATCGCCATGCTCATCACACCCCGGTGCTGGCTGCACATCTGGCTTCCCAACGCGGGGCCGACAGGCCACCCCGTCGATCGCTACATGTCCCAGCTGAGGGAACAGCTCGCGCGCGGCGATCTGCGCGTGACCGTCGATCCCACGGTGCAGGTGGCGCAGGAGGATGGTCCCGGTCGCCTGCGACTCTTCATCCGCTCGGAGTG
>JBOGDF010000545.1:0-2089 GCA_050701635.1 Micromonosporaceae bacterium
CGTTCCAGGTGTTCGGGGTGGCCGCGGCCGACGCCACCGCCACCTTCTCGCCGTTCCGGGTCTACAACGACGAGATCGTCATCGTGGGGAGCATGGCGGTGCTGCACAGCTTCGGCCGGGCCGTGGATCTGATGGCGAAGGGCGTGATCGACGCTGGGACCATGATCAGCCACAGCTTCCCGCTGGACGCGTACCCGCAGGCACTGCAGGCGTTCCGGGAAGGGAAGGGCCGCAAGTTGCAGATCCGGCCGGGCGAGACCGGCTGAGCGCCGCGCGCAATTCGCTGGCGTCCTGCCGCCGGCGCTGTTCCTCCACGGAGCTCCGCGAACGTCGCGATCAACGGCCTGGCTCAGCCGCTGTTTCCGCGGGCGTTGGGGCCCGCCGCTGACGGGCCGTTTGCCGGGGTGCCCGTCCTGATCAAGGACAGCGGACCGATGGCCGAAGGCATGCCGTTCTCGATCGGCAGCCGGAGCCTGCGCGGTGTGGTCGCCCAGCACGACAGCGATCTGATGACCCGGTTCCGGGCCGCCGGACTGGCGACCCTCGGGGTGACTACCGTGCCCGAGATGGTGATCAGCTTCGCCACCGAGTCGGTCAAGCAGGGCCGACCTGCAAATCCGTGGGACCTGGACCGCGGCGTGGGCGGCTCCAGCGGCGGCGCCGCGGCGCTGGTGGCCGCGGGCGCGATCCCGATCGCGCACGGCAACGACGGGGCCGGGTCGATTAGGGTGCCCGCCTCCTGCTGTGGGCTGGTCGGCCTCAGACCCAGCCGGGCCGTACGCCGTGCGGCCCCGACATCGGTGAGGCGCTGTTCGGGATGGCGTACGAGTTCGGGCTGACCCGTACCGTCCGGGACGCCGCCCACCTGCTCGACGCCGTGGCCGGTCCCGGGGTGGGCGACAAGTACGCCGCGCCGCCGCCCCACCGCCGGTACGCCGCTGCGCATCGAGCGGGCCGGCTGCGGGTGGCGGTGACGGCCAAGGCCTGGTCCGGAGCGCCGGTGGATCCTGAGGTAGCCGACCGAGGCGACCGGTCGGGTGCTGGCGCAGTTGGGCCACGTCGTGACGGATGCCAGTCCGGCAGTCGACTGGGACACCGTGCTGCGAGCCAGCGTGCCGGGGGCAATCGGGATCGCCGCCCCGTTCCTGATGGCCCCGAGGCCGTCGGACCCGGAGAAGCTGGAGGCGGTCTCCCGGCGGATTCTGGTGGAGACCCGGGCGCACAGCGCGCTGAGCTGATGGCGGGATTCCACGCGCAGACGGCCGGTGCGCCCGCCAACTGCTCGACGAGGTGGTCACCCGGCTGGCCGGGCGGCCGCGATCGCAATCCTCGCCCAGCATCGAGGATCTGCGGGTGCTGCGGGTCGAGGATGTCGCGCCAGTCGCCGCCGTGGATGCCGGTAGGGGGTCGACGGCAGCACTCCGAATGGTGAGACACGCCTCGTGGCGTGGCGTCGGGTCTGTCGGCTTGCGCAATCATTGCCCTATGGGCCGCGTCACAAAGTTGACGGCACCGGCGGAAATCGTGGGACGGGATGCGGAAGTTCTGGCTCTCGGTGCGCTGGTGTCGGAGGTCGCCACCGGTCGGGGTGGGGCGGTGTGGATCGAGGGTGAGCCGGGGATCGGCAAGTCGGCACTGGTCGATGTTGTCGGTGACCAGGCACGGGCGAGCGGATTCACTGTGTTGCGCGGCGCTGCGGATGAGTTGAGCACCCCGTTCCCGCTGCGGGTGGCGGCCGAATGTCTCGAGGTCTCGCTGCGCTCGTCTGATCCCGCGAGACGTCAGATAGCTCGGCTGCTTCGCGGCGAGACGGTGGTGGGCACCTTCGACCCGGTCATCGCGGCGGGACAACGGATGTTGGAGGTCGTCGATCGATTGGTCTCGTCGGGTCCCGTAGCGCTGATCTTCGAGGATTTGCACTGGGCGGACGAGGCGAGTCTGCTGCTGTGGTACCGCTTGACACGGATTGTGGGCCAGGAGCCGTTACTCCTTGTGGGTACATGCCGGCCTGTGCCGGTCCGCCCGGTCGTCTCGCGGCTGCGAACGATGATGTCCGTACGCGGCGGCACAGTGGTGGAACTCGGACCAC
>JBOGDF010000546.1:0-2024 GCA_050701635.1 Micromonosporaceae bacterium
GTCCCGGACGGCCCACGCGGGCCCGCCCGGTCGACGCGCGCCCGCTCTCCACGGCAGCTGAACCGTTGGCCGCGGCAGGGGCGGCGGTGGCGGTGGCGGCCGCGGTGGCGGTGACGGGCGTGGCAGGACCGAACCCAGGGGCCCCCGAGGTGGGTGCGCCAGAAATCGGGGCACCTGAGGTCGGAGCCACCGCCGGAGACTGGGGGCCTACGGCCGGTGGGCGCGAGGCGAGCTGTGCCCGGACCTGCTCGAGCTGCTCACTGAGGTCAGCGATCTCCTCGCGCAGGGCGGTGTGCATCTTGCGGGCCACGGTGACGATGTCGTCGCGGGTCTCCTCGCGGATCGCGTCGGCCTCGTCGAGCACGTTCTCCTCGATCTCCGCCCGTACGCCGTCCAGGTCGTTGCGCAACGTGACCGACAGGCCGATGAAGACCACGGAGAAAATGGCGAGCACAGCGGCCACCCGTAGCGGGCCCCCGCCCTGACCCAGGAGCAGCAGCACCGCCGCCACCGGGGCCAACCCGACTCCGATCCAGAACAGATCCGGAAGCCACCGGCGCCGCCAATCCGAAGGTGTCTGGCTTCCCGGCATGGCGGACACGCTACCTACCGACGAGTGTCCCCCGATAGTGGGTGTGGCGTTGTGATAGCGCGATCGACGGCGGTCTATAGACTGTCGCCGCCGTGAGATCAACAACCAGCAGTGCGTTCGTTGCTGCCTGTTAACTCACTGGCGGGCTGGCTCCACCGGCCGCCGCCACCACGCCGCCGCGGATCACGTGGCGTACCAGCGGCACACCCGGGCGGTACGCCAGGTGCACGTACGACGGGCTCGCCAGCACCGTGAGGTCGGCGCGGCTGCCGGGCGTCAGCCGGCCGATGTCGTCGCGACGCAGCGCCGCCGCGCCACCGACCGTAGCGGCGAGCACCGCCTCCTCACAGCTCATCCGCATCTCGCGTACCGCCAGCGCGATCACGAACGGCATGCTGGAGGTGAAGCTGGTGCCCGGGTTGCAGTCGGTGGCGAGCGCCACGGTCGCGCCCGCGTCGAGCAGCCGCCGGGCATCCGGGTACGGCGACCGCGTCGAGAACTCCGCACCCGGCAGCAGCGTGGCCGTGGTGTCAGATCCGGCCAACGCCGCCACGTCGGCATCCGACAGGTACGTGCAGTGGTCCGCGCTCGCCGCTCCCAGCTCGACGGCGAGCCCGACCCCGGGGCCTGGCCCGAGCTGGTTGGCGTGCACCCGCAGCCCGAGGCCGCGCGCACCCGCCGCGGTCAGGATCGCGCGGGTCTGGTCGGCGTCGAACGCGCCGCGCTCGCAGAACACGTCGGCCCACTTCGCGTACGGGGCGCAGGCGTCGAGCATCTCGCCGGCCACCAGCGCGGTGTACGCGTCCGCGCGGCCGTCGTACTCCGGGGGCACGATGTGGCCGCCCAGGTACGTGGTCTCGCCGGTGATCGCGCCGGCCAGCCGGAGCGAGCGGGCCTCGTCGGCGACGGTCAGCCCGTACCCACTCTTGATCTCGATCGTGGTGGTGCCCTGCGCGAGCGCCTCCGCGGCGAGCGAGCGGGCACGCGCCGCGAGCGTCTCGTCGCTGGCCGCCCGGGTCGCCGCCACGGTGGTACGGATCCCACCCGCGGTGTACGCCTGACCCGCCATCCGCGCCGCGAACTCCGCCGAGCGCTCGCCGCCGAAGCACAGGTGGCTGTGGCTGTCCACGAACCCGGGCAGTACGCACCCGCCGCCCGCGTCCACCCGCTGGTCAGCGGCGGGCGCCGCCGTACCCGGCCCGATCCAGGTCACCACACCCCCGTCGGCCACCAGCGCCGCGTCGGCGACCGTCCCCAGTGGACCGTCACCGAGCCGCGGATCCGCCGTAACCAGCAGCCCGACGTTATCCACCAGCAGACTGCTCATCGGCCCTCCATGATCATGGGCCCCTTCATGCTGTCATGACGACATGGTGGGCGCCATGATCATGGGAGCTCCGGCGAGGTGCCCCCCGCCGCGCGGCGTCACGGC
>JBOGDF010000547.1:0-2021 GCA_050701635.1 Micromonosporaceae bacterium
GTCCCCGGCCGCGGCACCGTCCCCGGCCGCGGCACCGTCCCCGGCCGCGGCACCGTCCCCGGCCGCGGCGCTCTCGTCCGGCAGTGCGCCGGGCACTGCGTCATGGTCGGTCATGTCGACTGCAACGCTGTAATCACCCGCGTCGATGCCAGCTGTGCGGTTCGCTGTCAGCGAACCGGGGCATACGGCGCCAGCCCGCCCCGCAGCGCCAGCCCGCCCCCGCCGCGCCGGACAGCCGGCGGCGCGCCGGGCGGCGTACCAACCGAAATTAATTTTCGCCTTGGTTGACTAGAAATCAATTTATCGCCATCATGGCAGTTGTCCCTGGCGCCTCGCTTCACGCAAACCTCTATGGAGGTGTGAATGGCGAAAGACCACACTTCCCCGGTCGAGCGGTAGCTCGATCCTCTAATTCCGGCACCTCCTGCGTGGGTGCCGTGCGCACCGGAACCGATGCGGCTCACACCAGCCCGGAACTGGGTTCGCCATCGTCGCGCCAGCGGATATCCCGGTTCACCTTCGGTCCTCGGTCGCGCCTGTCTTGATCCAGGAAAGGGAGGCTTTCCATGGCATCGTTCAACTGCGAAGTGACATGGTTCGACTGCAGCTCCAGCGCCCCGGGCGCCTGCGGCACGTGTCGCTCCGGCAACCTGCAACACGCCTGGCCAAACGCGTCGGACGCGTGCTGGGCGATCACCCGTCCGGACCGCTGCGGCCGCAGCGTCAGTCGCCGTACCTGCGGCTTCCGGCACCGTACCCGGAGTCTGTGCAACGGCCGGTCGGTCGTCACCTCGATCGCCGACTGCGGGCCGCAGACCGACCTGTTCTGCGGCGAGCGCGCCTGCTGCGGCGGCGCCTGTGCGAGGGACCGCATGATGGACCTCACCCGCGCCGCGTTCAGCGCGCTGCACAGCTTGTCGATCGGCAAATTCCCCGGCACCGTGTCGCTGCCCTGAGTCTGAGGAGGTGTGAGTGATGGACCGTAGACAACTGCTCAGCACCGCGGTACTCGGCAGCGCCGGGATCGTGGGCGCCACCGCGCTCGGCTCGGTGGGCCCGGAGGCGGCGTACGCCAGCGAATCGGCCGGCCTTGACGCGGCCGGGTTGCACGACGCCAACTTCGTGGATGGCCGGGTCAGCTCGATCAGCGGCACCCAGCTGCTGGTCGAGGCGTACGACGTCGGCGTTCTGGAGCGCGTGTACGTCGCCAACGGCACCAGCATCTGGAAGCTGCGTCCCGCTGGTTTCGACAAGATCGAAGTCGGTGACCGGCTCTCCGCGCGGGGCGTACGGATGCCCGACGGTGCGCTGGCCGCCGACGCGGTGTGGATGAACATCGTCAATTTCACCGCCCACGTGGCCTCGATCGGGCGCAACGTGATCAACCTTGATCACCATGGCAGCCGGATCGTCGGCCGGGTGGTGCCGGGCACCAGCGTGGCGTCGTACAACAGCACGCCCGCGGTGTCGGATCTGTCGCTGATCACGGTCGGCCAGCACGTACAGGTGCTGGGTGCGCAGCGACCGGACTCCCACGAGGTGGAGATCGCCACCCTCTACGCCCACGTCCACTGATCCCTCTCCGGGTGTCCCGCCGGCGGCGGCCAGACCGGCACGGCGGGGCACCCGGGGCCCGGCGAAGGAGACCTCGATGATCGCGTGGATCGCCTCCGTACAGCCGCTGGTGATCGCGGCACTACTCAGCTGGGCCGGCGCGGTGAAGCTGCGCGGCCTGCGTACCCCCGAAGAAATCAGCCGCAGTGCGATCAGCCGGATCGTCGGCGACGAGCGGGCGTCGCTGACGTGGCGGTTGGTCGGCGGCCTGGAGCTGGTGATCGCGGCGGCGCTGCTGCTGCCGCCGGCACACCCCGTGAAGCCCGGCGCCGCGGCCGCGCTCACCGCCGGATTCCTGGGATTCCTGTGGTACGTGCGCCTCACCGCCCCCGAGTCCTCGTGCGGCTGCCTGTCGTCGCGTCCGGCGCGGGTGTCGTGGCGCAGCTTCGGCCGGGCCGGGCTGTTGC
>JBOGDF010000548.1:0-1980 GCA_050701635.1 Micromonosporaceae bacterium
GCGATGACGTTGCCGAACAGGGCGGCTGGGCCGTGCAGGTGCGCGGCGGCGCCGCAGTCGCCGGTCGGGGCTGGCGGCGGGTCGGTCTCGGCGCCGGCCGCGAGGATGCCCTTGATGGTGCGGTAGGACGGGTCGCCGACCGCGGTGGCCTTGGCACAGGCGGCTTCCAGCCGGGCGGGGGTGTGCTTGTCGGCGAGGCCGAGCACGCCCTGGGCCGAACGCAGCCGGAACAACGCGCCGACTTCCAGCAGGGTGTCGATGACGCCGCGGCAGGCGGGCCCGATCTCGGCGGCCTGGTTGCGGCACCAGGTCGGCGTCTTCATGTGGAAGGCGATCTTTTCGGGCGGGTAGTGGCCGTAGCTGGTTTGCTTGCCCTTGGGCTTGCGCCCGTGCGTCGCGATCAACTCGCCGTTGCAGAAGAACTGGACGACGGTGGCGGTTTCCCGCGCGTCGACGGACTGCCCGATGTAGCGCCATGGGATCGAGTAGATCGTCTTGCCGACCTTCGCGTGGATATCGGGTCCGACCTTCGCCGTCGACCACGTCGCGAGGACGAACTCCTTGGCGGGCAACGGTTTCAGCGTCTGGGCTTCGACCGCGTCGAACACCGCCGCTGGCGCGGCCCCGTCCAGGGAACGGCACGCTCGGCGTCCGGCGACCTCGGTGCACCACTCCTCCGCGGCGGCCCGCATCTGGGCCAGGGAGGTGAACTCGCGTCCGCGCCAGAACGAGTCACGCACGTAGGGCACCGGCCGCTCCACGCGAGGTTTGTCCTTCGGCTTGCCGCGCCGCGCCGGGTCGATCAGCACCCCGTAGTGGGTAGCCAGTTCCGCGTACGAGCGGTTGAGTTTCGGGTCGTACAGGTCCGCCTTGGTCACGCCGGTGGCCAGGTTGTCCGGCACGATCCGCGCCGGCGCCCCGCCGAAGAACGCGAACGCGGCCACGTGCGCGGCGGTCCACGCCGCCTGGTCCATCGTCAGCACCGGCCGCACGAACATGTGCCGCGAGCAGGCCAGGACCAGCACGAACGCCCACACCGCACGCCTCTTGCCAGACGCCGGGTCGATCCACATGCCCAACCGGCCGTAGTCGACCTGGGCCTCATGCCCCGGCGGCGGCGTCTCGCCCAGCACCGTCACCGACGCCCTGCGCACCTCCTCCGGCACGTTGGCCCGCAGCCACCGGCGAAGCGACGCCACCGACGCCTCCAGGCCACGCTCGTCACGCAGCCGCTGATGGATCGTCGCGGCCGTCACCCCGACCTCAAGCTGGCCCACGATGTAGTCGCGGTGCACCTCGATCTGCGGCCAGGTCACCTGCTGCAGCTTCGTGTCCACCAGCTGCGGAAACCACTCCCGCACCAGCGCCGCCCACTCCTCGCTGCTGCGCGCCGGCTCGCCCGGTCCGATGCCAGCCGCCACCGCCGGCGCCACGTACTTGCGGATCGTCTTGCGATCCACCCCCAGACTGGCCGCCAGCTCGTGCTGCGACCGACCCGCATGCCAGTGAATCAAGATCTCCGTAATGTCGATCACGTAGAAGGTTCTCCTCGCCACTCGGTCCCCCATCCGCTCTGTCGAACGGGGGCAGCCTGCTGCCTACCGAGGGCCACACCGCGACGCCACGCACGTCGTCCCCTGGGGGAATTACGTGATCGCCGGGTGGGGGAATCACGTGATCAGAAACCGATCAGCTGGGGGAATTACGTGATCGCCCACATGGGTGGACTGCCGAGGCTGCCCCGGGCACATCCTCTACCGGTGCCGCGCCTGCGCGGTGGTCCTCATCTGGCCGGATCCGACCTACGAGTGCAGGCCCAACCGTCCAACGATCTTCGGCCCGTGAGCCACGGGCAGCCCTGGCACGCCCTGATCGAACGCCCGGTGTCCAAGACAACGGCCTCGTGCGAGCGGCGCACTGTGCCGCCTCCAGGCACAGAGCACACCCCGAGGCGAGCCTTCGTCAGCGGCTACATCGCCG
>JBOGDF010000549.1:0-1979 GCA_050701635.1 Micromonosporaceae bacterium
TGGTGTGCCGTACTGCGGGATCACCACGCACTCCACCACGGCGTACTCCCCGATCGCCGCGGCGTCGGCCGCCAGCACCTCCAGCCGGTGTACGGCGAGCACCCCGGCCACCGCGGTGAGCAGCCCTTGGCGGTCGACGGCGACCACCGCCACCCGGCCGCTGGAGGCGCCGGCGCCCGGGGCGGCGTCACCGGAGCCGTAGCTGACCCGTACCGCTGGCAGCGCGGCGCCGGCCAGCTCGGCGAGCGTCGGGTCCGGACCCTCCGGGAGCGCCACCTCGCCGGTGTCGAGCAGCCGGTGCACCCGCGCCACCAGGTCCGCGGCCAGCCGGCCCTTCCAGTCGGTCCACGCCAGCGGGCCGGCCGCGGCGGCGTCGGCCCGGGTGAGCGCGTACAGCAGGTCGAGGGTGGCCGAATCCTCCACCACGCCGGCCACCAGCTCGATGGTGGCGGGGTCGGCCAGATCGCGCCGGGTGGCGGTGTCGGCGAGCAGCAGGTGGTGGCGTACCAGCCGGCACACCAGCTCGGTGTCGGGGGTGGACAGCCCGAGCCGGCCGCACACCTGCTGGGCGATCGGCGCGCCGGCCTGGCAGTGGTCGCCCGGCAGCCCCTTGCCGATGTCGTGCAGCAGCGCGGCCAGCAACAGTACGTCGGGCCGGGCCACCTCCCGGCTCAGCTCCGCGGCCTGACTCGCGGCCTGCACCAGGTGACGGTCCACTGTGTACAGGTGTACGGGGTTGCGCTGCGGCAGGCTGCGTACCCGCCGCCACTCGGGTAGCCAGCGCTCGACCAGGCCGTACCGGTCGCAGGCTTCCCAGGCGGCGACCAGACCGGAGCCGGCGCCGAGCAGGGCGAGCAGCGCGTGCAGCGCGCGCGGTGGCCACGGGTTCGGCAGCGGCGGCGCCGCCTCGGCCAGCCGGCGCAGCGTGGCGCGGGCGATCGGGAGCTGGTGGGTGGCCGCGGCGGCGGCCACCCGCAGCGGCAGCGTCGGGTCGGACTCGACGTGGGCGGCGGCGTCCCGCGCCAGCATCACCTCGCCGTCGCTGACCACCACCCCGTCGGTGAGCGGATGCCGGGTCGGTACGGCGCGGCGGCGGCCCCAGCGCCGGCCCGCCAACCAGCGGTCCACCGCCCGCCAGGCGTCGTCGCAGGCGTAGCTGATCGCACGCGCGTCCTCGGCCACCCGCTGCGCCAGCTGATCCCGGCCCGGCAACCCGAGCAGGGTGGCCACCCCGGCCTGCTGTTCGGCGAGCAGCCGGTCCAGCCGGCGCCCGGAGGCGTGGTGCAGGGTCTCCCGTACGTCCAGCAGGCGGGTGTGCGCCTGGCGCAGCGCCGGGTCGGCGGCTTCGGCGATCTGGGCGTACCCGATACCGCGCAGCGCGGCCACGTCGCGTAGCCCGCCGCGGGCCTCCTTCACGTCGCCTTCCAGCAGGAACGCCAGCTCGCCGTGGGCGACCCAGCGTTCCGTGGTGATCTCCTTGAGCGCGGGCAGCCGGCGGCGCGCCGACGCCCGCCAGTCCGCCGCCGCGGTCTCCCGCAGCCGCTCGGCCAGCGCCCGGTCGCCGGCCAGGAACCGTACGTCGAGCAGCCCGAGCGCCACCTTGACGTCCTTGGACGCCAGCGCCACCGCCTCGTTGACGGTACGTACCGAGTGGTCCAGCCGGAGCTTGGCGTCCCACACCGGATACCAGATCTGGTCGGCCAGCGCGGACACGTCGCGCGGCCCGTCGTGCAGCAGGATCAGGTCCAGATCCCCGTACGGCAGGCACTCCCGGCGTCCCAGCCCGCCGACCGCGACCAGCGCCACCCCGCCCGAGTCGGCGCCGGCGGCGCGCAGCAGCCCGGCGAGCCAGCTGTCCAGGGCGTCGGCGCGAGCACCGCGCGCGGCCTCGCCCCACTCCGGCGGGGACTTCACCGCGACTACGGTACGGCCCCCGCGCCGGTGGCCCGGCGGGCGACGATCGCCCACCGGGCCACTCG
>JBOGDF010000550.1:0-1950 GCA_050701635.1 Micromonosporaceae bacterium
GTCGCGGCGGCCCTGGCCGGTGCCGCCGGGCTGGAGCTTCACGCGGCCGACATCGATCCGGTCGCGGTGGGCTGCGCGCGCCGCAATCTGGGGCCGTACGGCGGGCATGTGTACCAGGGGGACCTGACCGCTCCGCTGCCACCGACGCTGCGGGGCCGGGTCGACGTACTGATCGCGAACGTGCCGTACGTGCCCACCGAGGCGATCGCGCTGATGCCGCCCGAGGCGCGCCGGTACGAGCGACGCGCCGCCCTCGACGGCGGCGCCGAGGGCCTCGACGTACTGCGCCGGGTGGCCGCCGAGGCGGCGCAATGGCTGGTGCCCGGCGGGCGCCTGCTGGTGGAGATCAGCGAACGCCAGGTGCCGGCCGCCACCGAGATCGCCCGTCACGCCGGCCTCACCCCTCAGGTGGTACGCGCCCCCGACCTCGACGCCACCGCACTGCTCGCCTCCCGCTGACCGCGCGGGCCGCGCCACGGCTCAGGTGGTGTGGCGGCTCAGGTGTGGCGGCGGTGGCGTACCACGAGCCAGCCGCCGAGGCCGAGCAGCAGCAGGCTGGCCGCGCCGGCCAGTCCGGTGAGTACGGGGCCGGACGGCCAGGTGCGCGCCGCCGGCACCGCCTGAGCGTCGTCCGGGTTGTCGGCGTCGGCCGGGGCGGCGGCACCGGCGCCGGCCGGACCGATCCGGTGGGTCGCGGTGCAGGCGTTGTCCCGGTACGGGCTGGAGTCGTTGATCGGGTGGAACTCGTACCGCGCGCCGCGCTGGTACGTACGGTCCACGCTGGTCATTGTCCCGGGCTCTTCGGCGCCGTTGACGACCACGGCCTGGCCGTCGTCGGTCCGCACATGGGCGAGCCGGCCGTCGTCCTTCACCGAGGTGACGGTCCCGGTGAAGGCGTACTCCGACTGGCGTGGCGGGTGGGCGCAGGAGGCCAGCGCGGGCGAGCCGGACGTGGCGATGACGCCGCCGGCGATCAGCGGCAGGACCAGCAGATTCATCCAGATACGCATGGTCATTCGACGGTATCGAGCGTCCGCCGGTTCCGCGCGGGCTTCCACGTACCGCCAAAAATTCTCCTCTATTGGGTGAAGAAGCAGGGAATTCCTCCTTCCGGAGGCGCTGCGACAGCGAGTAGCGTCCGGCTCACTCGCCCTTGTGAGGCGATGTGTGTCCCACCCCCCGGATCGGATCGCCTCACCACCCCACCAAGGAGGCAGATCGTGCGAGTACGGAGTATCGCTCTTGCCGCGGCGTCAGTCGTGGTCGCGCTCGGACTCACCTCAGCCCCGGCCCAGGCCGACCACAGCTGGGGCAGCTACCACTGGGCCCGCAGCGGCGCCGTCAAGGTCAACGTGCTGGACAGCGTGACCTCCACCTGGGACGGCCACCTCAGCACCGCCAACAACGACTGGAACCGGAGCGCGTACCTGGAGAACACGCTGGTCGGCAGCGACACCAGCGACCGGATCCGGAAGCGGTGCCCGAAGCCCGCCGGCGCGGTACGGGCCTGCAACTACACGTACGGGCGCAACGGCTGGCTCGGCCTCGCGTCGATCAACGTCAGCGGCGGCCACATCAGCGCGGCGTACACCAAGGTGAACGACTCCTACTTCAACTCCGCGCCGTACAACACCTCGGCGTGGCGGCAGTTCGTGATGTGCCAGGAGATCGGGCACGACTGGGGGCTCGACCACCAGGACGAGAACTTCAACAACCCGAACCTCGGCACCTGCATGGACTACACCAACGATCCGGGCACCAACCAGCACCCGAACCAGCACGACTACGACCAGCTGGCGAGCATCTACTCGCACAGCGACGGCGGGGCGGCCGGCGGCGGCGCCACCGTGATCCGTACCGGCAACACCGTCACGAAGATCACCTGGGCACAGTGAGGAACGACCGTCTCATGGTCTCCGCCGTGGCCGTCCTGCTTGCGCTGGGCGGCTG
>JBOGDF010000551.1:0-1939 GCA_050701635.1 Micromonosporaceae bacterium
GCCCACGCCACCGGCGCCGGCGCCGCCGGGGACGCCGGGCGGGGCCGTCGCCGTGCCGGCGCCGGGCAGGTACGTCATGCTCGCCTGCACCCGGTTCGCGGTGTCCTTGTACTCGTTGACCGGGGTCTCCTGGTTGTCCCGCTGCGGCAGCTTCAGGTTGACCTGCCAGGTTTCGGTGGGGCCGGCGTTCGCGGGCACCACACCGTCGAAGACCAGCCCGTAGTTGGCGTACGGGTCGTTGCCCCAGGTCGCGGCGACCTTCGTCAGGTCGAAGCTCCAGGTGACCCGCAACGGCGCCTTGTCGGTCGCGGGGGTCTCCTTGCGTACGCCCTTGGCGCAGTCGGTGCCGGACTTGGGCTTCGCCTCCCACAGCTCGGCCTGGGCGTCGGCCCACTCCGACGCCGCGGTGCACGCCTGCAGCACCCGCGCGCTGGGATTGCTGGTGGGAACCTCGGCCGGGTCGGTCGCCTCGACGATGGTGAGCGTGAACTTGGTGATCTTGGAGCCGGCAGGGACGGCCCGCCCCGCGAGGTCGAACTTCAGCGACGAGAGCTTGCTGGGCTCGCCGGACTCGTACGCCACCGGCAGCGTCTCGGGGCGCTGCGGGTTCGGCAGGCTGACCCGCGGACCGGCGGTCTCCTGATCCACCTGGCGTACCCAGAACCAGGCGCTGGCGTCGGTGCCGTACGTGTACTGGAGACTCTTTGTAACGGGAGCCACTACGGTCTGTAGCGACGCTGAGGCTGGTGAGAACGGAAGGCCCAGCAACACCACGGCGAATCCCGCCAGCAACGCCGCGGGTATACGTGCTCGCCGCAACCTGACCTCACCCACAGAACCTCCCGGCCGCGTCCACGCCAGCTATGACCGGCTATGAATGTGTACTTGCGGTTACATCGTCATTCAGTGCCCAAGTGCTACACACCAGTAACCTCGAGATTTACTTACCGCGGGTAACTAGCACGGCCGGTATCGTCGGCCGCATATGACGACGCCGTTGCGCCCGGAGCTGACCGCTGGTCAGGCGGCCGGCACGGTGCTGGTCGGCCTCGCCGACGCGATCGAGGAAAACCTGCCCGGGACGCTCGGCAACCGGGACATCGAGTGCCTGCACCAGCTGCGGGTGGCGGTACGGCGTACCCGGTCCGGGATCCGGGCGTTCCGCGGGATCTACCAGCCCCCGGAGCTGACCCGGTTCGCCCCGGGATTCCGCTGGCTGCAGCGGGCCACCGGCCCGGCCCGCGACCTCGACGTACAGCTGGCCGGGTACGACGCCGAGCTGGCGTACCTGCCGCCGGACGCCGCCGCCCGGCTGGAGCCGCTGCACGAACTGCTGACGCTCAAACGGCAGGCCGCGCACTGGTCGCTGCTCAGCGCGCTGACCTCCACCCGGTACGCCGAGCTGCTCCGGCGCTGGCGCCACTTCCTGGATCGGCCCGCCGGCGGACCCGAGGCCGACACCCCGGTACGCCAGGCCGCCGGCGCACGGATCTGGCGGGCGTACCGCCGGGTGGTGAAGCCGGCGCGCCGGATCACGCCGGACTCCCCCGCCGAGGCGCTGCACGACGTACGGAAACGGGCGAAGGAGCTGCGCTACCTGCTGGAGTTCTTCGCCGAGCTCTACCCCGACGACGACCTGCGTCGGCTGGTGAAGGCGTTGAAGAAGCTGCAGGACAACCTGGGCAGCTTCCAGGATTCCGAGGTGCAGTCCGCGCACCTGCGGGAATGGGGCGAGGAGCTGTCGCTGGCCGGCGCTGACGAGGCGACCATGCTGGCGCTGGGTGAGCTGATCGTGCACCACGAGACCGTCAGCGAGCAGCAGCGGGCAGAGTTCACCGAGCGGTTCGCGCGGTTCGACGACGCCGCCAACCGGGACCGGTTCGCCACCCTCTTCTCCTGACCGCCCCGGCGCCGCGTCGGGGCCGAGCCGGCCCCCGCG
>JBOGDF010000552.1:0-1907 GCA_050701635.1 Micromonosporaceae bacterium
CAGCCAGTGCATCCGGCTCGCCGGCACCGCGCGCGCTACAGCCACGCCGGCCACCTCAGCCGACCTCCACGCGCGGCTCGGCGACGAGCTGCCCGAAGCGGAAGAGTCGCAGCAGCAGCAGGCTGACGCCCAGGCCCAGGAGCACGAGGATCGCGGCCATCGCCGCGCCGTAGCCGAACTCGAGGTTGCCGTAGTAGTTGGCGAGCGCGGTGTGGAACGCCCACAGGCTCCACACCTCCGTGCCGTAGAGGCCCGGGCCGCCGTCGGTGGTGAGCAGGATGTACTCGTACGACGCGAAGAGGCTCATGGTCTGGTAGGTGAGCACGAAGAGCACGGGCCACCTGATCAGCGGCAGGGTGATGCGCCGCACGATCTGCCAGGCGGACGCGCCGTCCACCCGCGCCGCTCGGAAGAGGTCTTCGGGGATGGACTTGATCGCGCTGGTGAACACCAGCATCCCGAAGGACGCGCCGACGAAGCCGTTGATGAGGATGACGATCAGCCAGGGATCGGTGTGCAGCCAGAAGCGCGGCTCGACGCCGAACGGCGCCGTCAGGTAGTTGAGGATGCCGAAGGGCGGTGCCGCGGCCGCCCACGTCCACATCAGCGCGTACACGACCGAGGGCGAGATGCGCGGCAGCAGCCACAGCGCCCGGAACAGCCCGCCCATCTTCGCCTCGACGTGCAGCGAGAGGAGGGCGATGCCGAGACCGACGAGCACGTTGAAGGCAAGGGTGGCGGTCACGTAGACCAGCGTGTTGCGGAAGATGATCCCGGTGAACTGCCCGCCGAAGATGCGCTCGTAGTTGCCGGTGCCGATCCATGTCCAGTTCGAGAGGCCGGTCGCGGTAGCGAGATCGGTGAAGCTCATCGCCAGGGTGATCAGGACGGGCACGAAGAAGAACACGACCACCAGCGCCGCCGCCGGCGCCATGAACAGCAGCGCGGTGGCGTTCGCACGCCACCACGCCGCCGCATAGCCGTCGCGCGTGACCGGGTAGGCCGCCGCCTCCGTTCGCGCCATCGGCTTACCTGACGATCAGCTCGTCCCGCAGCTGTCCCTGGAGCTCCTTGACGGCGGTCTCGACCGCCTGGGCCGGGGTCGACTGGCCCTGCTCGACCGCTCCGAGCAAGCGGAAGAGCACGTCGTCGTAGGTGCCGTACTTCGGGTGGTTCGGAATGAACGTCGTGAATTCGCTCATGTAGCCCGTGGCCAGCAGGAACTTGTCCTTCTGGTAGGTGGGATCCTTGGCCTGGGTGGTCAGGATCGCCAGGTGCGCGCTCTCGACCGAGTGCCGGGAGTTCAACTCGGGCGTCGTCGCGTTGGCGATGAGCCGGAAGGCGAGCTCCGGGCTCTTGCTGTTCGAGGTCACCATGTACACCAGCGGGTGCGACAGCGTCACCGGCTTGCCACCCCTGGCCCCCGCCGGGATGAGCGCGAAGCCGACGTTGTCCCAGAGCTGCTGCTCAGGGACCTTGTAGGTGGTGGACCACTCCTTCCAGGTCCAGGTGCCGGCGTTGTAGAAGAGCACCTTCCCCGCCGTCACCGTCTCGTGCCACTGCTTGAACTGCGAGCCGATGAGCGTGCTGGGAGTGATCTTGTGGGTGCGCACCGCGTCGGCGTGGAGCTGGAAGTGCTTCTCGAGCGCGGAGCGGACCAGGACGAGCTTGCCCGACTCCCTGTCCTGCATCTGCCCGCCGTTCTGGTAATAGAACATGTAGTGGTCGTGGCCCTTGGTGGGCCGGTGCCACCACCCCATGCCGCTGGCGACGACGCCCTTGGCGATCGCGTCCTTCGCCGTCGCGACGAAGTCGTCCCAGGCGAACTCGCCCCTGCGCACCGCGTCGGCGAGCCCGTCGATCCGCTCCTTCGACCAGCCCATCTTGGTGAGCAGGTCCTTGCGGTA
>JBOGDF010000553.1:0-1903 GCA_050701635.1 Micromonosporaceae bacterium
CGCCTTCCAAGGACTCGCCGCCACCTACACGCCCCACGGGCTCCGCCTGGACCGACTCACCACCACCCAACGCACCATCCTCGACCTGCTCAACATCGACCTACCCTGGCCCGAACACAACGAGGGGGGGTAAGCACATCAAGGTGCGGAAAATGCGGCTAGCTGCGCTCGGCGACGGCGGCCAGGTGCTGCTTGACCTGGGTGATGCTGGGGTTGGTCAGCGCCGTACCGTCGGGAAAGCGCAACGTGGGTACGGTCTGGTTGCCGCCGTTGACGTTCATCACGTACTCGGCGGCCGCCGGGTCCTGCTCGATGTCGACGATGCGGAAGTCGATGCCTTCCCGCTCCAGCTGGGACTTCAGCCGGCGGCAGTAGCCGCACCAGGTGGTCGAATACATCGTGAGCGACATCGGCAGGGTCTCCTTGGTCGGGAAGCAGTCAGGCTAAGTATCCGAACGTCGTACCCGCCTGGGAGGATGCCAAGCTGTGGCGAGCGACGCATTTGGGTCCGTGCTGGACGGGCTGGATCCCGAGCAGCTGCGCGCGGTCACCGCGCCGGCCGGGCCGGTGTGCGTGCTGGCCGGCGCGGGCACCGGGAAGACCCGCGCGATCACCCACCGAATCGCCCACCGGGTACGCACCGGGGAGATCGCCGCCCGGCACGTCCTCGCCGTGACCTTCACCGCCCGCGCCGCCGGCGAGATGCGGGATCGGCTGCGCCGGCTCGGGGTGGCCGGGGTCGCCGCCCGTACGTTCCACGTCGCCGCGCTGCGGCAGCTGCGCTACTTCGCGCCCCGGCTGTTCGGCGGCCGGCAGCTGCCGGAGCTGCTGGACAGCAAGGCGCGGCTGCTGGCCT
This sequence comes from Micromonosporaceae bacterium, assembly GCA_050701635.1. Classification (GTDB taxonomy): domain Bacteria; phylum Actinomycetota; class Actinomycetes; order Mycobacteriales; family Micromonosporaceae; genus WHSM01. The sequence continues at coordinate 857 of JBOGDF010000553.1, forward strand.
CCGCCGCCACCCAGGCCGGGGTCACCGCCGACCGGGAGGCGGTACGGGACCTCGCCAGCGAGATCGAGTGGGCGAAGGCCAACCTGACCGGCCCCGCGGAATACCCCGTCGCCGCCGCCAAGGCGCTGCGCGAACCGCCATACGAGCCGGGCGTGGTGGCCAGCATCTTCGCGGCGTATGAGCGGCTCAAGCGCGCCGCGGGAGTGATGGACTTCGAGGATCTGCTGCGCGCGGCCGCCTGGGCGGTGGAGGAGCACCCGGACGTGGCGGCGCAGGTGCGCGCGCAGTATCGCCACTTCGTGGTCGACGAGTACCAGGACGTCAACCCGCTGCAGCAGCGGCTGCTCAACGCCTGGCTCGGCGACCGCGACGACCTGACGGTGGTGGGCGACGCCAGCCAGACCATCTACTCGTTCGCGGGCGCGTCGGCCGACTTCCTGATCGACTTCCACCGGCGGCACCCCGACGGCGTACTGGTCCGGCTCACCCGCGACTACCGCTCCACCCCGCAGGTGGTGGGGCTGGCCAACGCGGTGATCCGGGAGGCGAAAGGCAGCCACGCCCGGCTACGGCTCACCCTCACCGGCCAGCGCGAGCCCGGCCCCGCACCCGAGATCCGGGGGTACGCCGACGAAGCCGCCGAGGCGTCCGCGGTCGCCGCCCGGTGCGCCGAGCTGATCGGCGCCGGCACCCCGGCGCGCGAGATCGCCGTGCTGTTCCGTACCAACGCCCAGTCGGAGACGTACGAGGCGGCGCTCGCCGTGGCCGCCATCCCGTACGTGGTACGCGGCGCCGCCCGGTTCTTCGAGCGGCCCGAGATCCGGCAGGCGATGCTCGCCATCCGCTCCGCCGCCAGGGGCATGGATCCGGGGCTGCCGTTGCCGCAGGCGGTCACCGAGGCGCTCTCCGCCGCCGGTTGGCAGCCCGGCCAGATCCCGCCCGGCGGCGCCGCCCGGGAGCGCTGGGAGGCGGTCGCCGCCCTGGTACGCCTCGCCGAGGAATGGTCCCCGCCGTCCGCAGACGAGCCCGAGCCGGCCACGACCGACG
>JBOGDF010000554.1:0-1889 GCA_050701635.1 Micromonosporaceae bacterium
ACCTTGGGTGGTCTGGGAGCCTTCGTTCACCCGGATACAACACCGGTATCCGGGCAACCCTCCGCCTTGCCGGATCGACGCCTGATTCCTGGCTCGCTCGGCCAAGATCGACAGGACACGGCCCGGCGCGTCACCGCAGTCCGGCCTCGCGCCGCAGCAGCTCCGGAAGACGCTCCGTATCTGGTACGCCCCGCGCGGCGAACCAGCTCGCCACTACGGTGGCGTCCCGGTCCAGGAAGCCGGGGCCCTGTGGGTTCGCCACCACGTCCACGATCTGCGGCAGGTCGATCAGCACCAGCCGACCGTCGTGGACCAGCAGGTTGTACGGCGACAGGTCACCGTGCGCCAGCCCCATCCGGGCCAGTGCGACCAGCGCGTCGACCAGCTGCTGCCACAGGTCGGCGAGCTCGTCGCGTACCGCCGCCAGCCGGGGTGCGGCCACTCCGTGAGCGGTTCCCACGAACTCCATCAGCAGCTCGGTGCCGAGGATCTGCACCGGGTACGGCACCGGCACGCCCTCGGCGTACAGCCGGGACAGCGCGCCGAACTCGGCCTGCGCCCACTGCGAGGCGATCATCTGCCGGCCGAACTCCGTACGCCGCGCCATCGCCCGGTTCTCGCGGGAACGGCGTACCCGCCGACCCTCCAGATATCCGGCGTCGCGATGGAACATCCGGTGCTCTGAGCTGCGGTAACGCTTGCTCGCCAGCAGGCACCCCCGGTCAGTGTCCGGGACCGCCCGCCGCAACAGGTGTACGTCGGCCTCCTTGCCGGTCTTGAGTACGCCCAGCTCGGTGTCGACCGCGGCCAGGTCGGTGACGAGCCAATCCGGGTACGGCTTCGGGCCGCGTTCCCCGGCCGTGGACACGTCCCAAGTCGACCAGCGGTCGCCGTCCACAACGCCGTCGGTGGCATCGTCGAACTGCTCCTCGGCGGCCGCCAAGGGCATGTGACGTTGGTAGGTCTCGTCTTCGTCGTCGAATCGCCGCCGCTTGCGGCGGATGGGTGCGAAGTCACGCACTGGTGGGTTCTCCTCGATGCGGGCCCCCACCAGGGCGGTGCGACGATGCGGCGTCAGGTGCCGGTCAGCGACGGCTGGCGGAGGCGGAAACAGGGTCGGCGAAAACCAACCCGACAACGGGTGTACGCACTGCTCCTCGCCTCCTCCGCTCGGGCCTCGATCCGAGGCCGGCTGATGTCTGCGCGCGAGTCTGCCGTACCGGGGCGCCACCCCGCCAGCGAATTACGGCGTGGGTTGGCAGCGCCGCATCGTCAACCAACCGCCACAGGATCGGCTTTGCCGGGCGGACGGCCGGGAGCCGGTGCAGGATGTACGGCGTGACAGAGGCGGAGCCCGGAGGGCGGATCCACGACGCACACCCGTTCACGGACCCGGAGTCCGCCCGCAGCCCGGTACGCCGGCTGCGCGGCCGGCTGCCCGCCGCGGTCACCCTGTGGACGGCCCCTGGCCCGGCCGGCCTCACGGTGGCGTCCACCCTGATCGCCGACGGCGACCCCGGCCGGGCGTACGGCCTGCTCGACCCCGACTCAGACCTGTACGAGGCGCTCACCGACGCCGGCGTCTTCACCGTCCAGCTGCTAACGCCCGAGCACAGCGCTCTGGCGGGCCGGTTCGGTGGCGTGGACCCGGCGCCGGGTGGGCTGTTCCGCGGCGGCGAGCACTGGAAGGACACCGACTGGGGCCCCGTACTGCGCGACATCAGCTCCTGGGCCGGCTGCCGCGTCACGGGCGACCGGGAGGCCGGCTGGAGCCACCTGGTCGAGGCGACGATCGAGCACGTCGCGCTCGGCACCGACCCGCCGCTGCTGCACTACCGCGGCCGCTACCGGCGGCTCGCGGACGAGACCTGAGCCGAGCGGCCCGGGCG
>JBOGDF010000555.1:0-1865 GCA_050701635.1 Micromonosporaceae bacterium
AGCCGGGTCAGCGCCGCGGCCGCCGCCGGTGCCCCGCGCCCGGACGCCACCTCGGCCGCCTCTTCGAGCGCGTGGGCCAGCGACTCGTCGGCGGTCGGGGTCGCCAGCGCCAGGTGCCGCGCCCGCTCGATCGGCTCGTCGGCGTGCGCGGCCAGCTCCTTGTGTACGGCCATCCGGTGTTCGTCGGTGGCGTCCGCGTAGATCAGCTCGCCCAGCAGCGGATGGCTGAACGTCACCAGATCCTCGCTGTGTACGTCGACCAGGCCGCTGGCGCGCGCCGTGTCGAGCTCCGGTGCGACGCCGCAGGAGGCGAGCATGGCACGACTCGGCCGTGCCGAGGCCGCCACCAGCAACAGGGCGTGGCGTACCCGGTCGTCGAGAGCCGAGAGCCGCTCGGCGAGCAGCGTACGGAGTCGATCCGGCACCGGCAGTGGATCCGCCGGGCCCAGCGAGCGGCCCCGGCGCGCCAGGGAGCGGGCGAGCTCGAGCGCGAAGAACGGGTTGCCGCCGCTGGCGGCGTACACCCGGCGCAGCATGCCGCGCGGGTAGCCGCTGCCGAGCCGGGTGCGCAGCAGCTCGGCCAGATCCGACTCCGGCAGCGCCTCCAGCACCAGCTCGTGCAGCGGCTGTGGGCACAGCGGCTGCCGGGTCGGCTCGGCACCGTCCTCCACCCGTTCGGCGGCGAGTACGCGTACCCGGTCCCCGGGCAGCCGGCGCGCCGCGAACGCCAGCACCTCGGCGCTGGGCGGGTCGACCCACTGCACGTCGTCGAGCACGATCAGGATCGGGCGCTGCGCCGCCAGCACCCGGATCAGCTCCAGCACCGCCAGGCGTACCGCCAGCTGGTCGTGGGGCGAGCTGCCGGCGTCCCGCCGCATCAGCGCCACCTCGAGCGCGGTGAGCAGGTGCGGGGGCAGCTCGGCTCTGATTTCGGACAGCGCGGGACCGAGCAGGTCGATCAGCGCCAGGTACGGCAGCGTCGACTCCGAAGGCCCCGGAGATGTCCACAGCACCTGGTCACCCTCGGCCGCAAGATCTGCGGCGACTGCCCCCACCAACGTGGACTTGCCAATGCCTGGCGGTCCGTAGACGAGAACACTTCCGAGGGCGAGCTGTTCACGTACCCGCCGCCGGACATCCGCCCGGCCGATAAGGTTTGGCCGTTCCTCCACGCCGAGAGTCTCCACCGTGCCGAGAAAAAATGCCACGGTCTGCCCGTCAGAACCTCTCTGGTAGTAACGGAAAGCCGTGGTTGCTCTCCCAAAATAGCCGTTCCGAGGCGATCCGCCGCGTTCCGCGCGAAAATTGCGCCATTCGGGACCATCTGGCGCGCAGTGTCCGGTCCGGACCGGACGGGGCAGCTGTGCAGCCTCCGACCCGGGCACCGGCTTGGGGTCAGCCGCCGCGCAGCTCGGCGCCGACCGCGCGTACCGCCTCGGCCACCGCGGCGTCCCGCGCCACCACCGCCTCGTCCACGGTGAGCGTGCGGTCCGGCGCCCGGAACGTCAGCTTGTACGCCAGCGACTTGCGCCCCTCGCCCAGCTGCTCGGAGGCGAACACGTCGAACAGCCGGATCGACTCCAGCAGCTCCCCCGCGCCGGCCACCAGCGCCGCCTGCACCCGGACGGCGGGCGTACGGTCGTCGACCAGCAGCGCGACGTCCAGCAGCGCCGGCGGGTACGTGGAGACCTCCGGCGCGGTGGTCAACGCCGGCTCGGGCAGCCGGTCCAGCTCCAACTCCATCGCACAGGTACGCCGTGGCAGCTCCAGCGCGTCGCACACCGCCGGATGCAGCTCCCCCGCGTGTCCCACCAGGGTGCCGCCGGCGCCGGCGGGCAGCCGCAGCGCGGCGCACCGTCCCGGGT
>JBOGDF010000556.1:0-1853 GCA_050701635.1 Micromonosporaceae bacterium
GTCCAGGTGGTGCGTCGCAAGGCGGAGGAGGAGCCAATACCGGTGTTGTATTGGCGACGACGACAACGCCGCGAGGCGCCGGCTGGGCGCCGGAATTCGCAAGCGAATCTCTGGCGCAGGGCACTAGTGCCCCACCACACAGCCCACCGGGGAGCCGGACAGACTCGACCGGGAGCAGCGGATGGCCGACGTCTCGTCACGTGAGCGCGCCACCGACGCACTGCGCAGCGCCGGGGTGCTCCGCCGGGCAGGCCTGTTCCGGCCGGCCCGGCCGGACGAGTCGTTGCGGTCACTGCTGTCGATACGGCGGTACGGGCCGTTCGCCGGCGCGATGCGGATCGCCGCCCAGCGCGAGCCGGACTCGCTCGGGTTGGTCGACGATCTCGGCACGCTCACGTTCACCCAGCTGGACCGGCGTTCCAACGCGCTCGCGCGGGCGTGGCAGGGGCACGGGATCACCGCCGGCGACGTGGTCGGGCTGCTGTGCCGCAACCACCGCGGCTTCCTCGACACGCTCTTCGCCTGCGGCAAGATCGGCGCGCGTACGGTGCTGCTCAACACCGGGTTCAGTGCGCGGCAACTGGCCGACGTGGCGGCCCGGGAGGGCGTCTCGGTCATGGTGTACGACCAGGAGTTCGCGCCGATCGTCGCCGCGATGCCGGCGCTGGTCGGCCGCTACCTGGCCTGGGTCGACGTACCGATGTCGGCGGATGTGCCGTCCGTGGAGAGCCTGATCGTGACCACCGACGACGATGACGTGGCGCCGCCGCGTACCGCCGCGGGAATGGTTTTGCTGACCAGCGGCACCACCGGTACGCCGAAGGGCGCGCCGCGCGAGGTCCGCTCCCCACTGGGCGCCGCGGAGTTCCTGGACCGGGTGCCGTACCGGCGGCGGGAAGCCACCATGATCGGCGCGCCGCTGTTCCACGGCACCGGGATGTCGCAGCTGATCGTGACGCTGGCGCTGGCGTCGACCACGGTGCTGGCGCGGCGCTTCGACCCCGGCATCACGCTGGGCCGGATCCACCAGCTGCGGTGCACCGCGGCGGTGCTGGTGCCGACCATGCTGCAGCGGATCCTCGACATGGGGCCGGCGGTGCTCAGCCGGTACGACACCGCGTCGCTGCGGATCATCCTGTGCGCCGGCTCGGCGATCTCCCCCGACCTGGGCAACCGTACGATGCGCGCGTTCGGCCCGGTGCTCTACAACCTGTACGGCTCCACCGAGGTCGCGGTCGCCACGGTCGCCACCCCGCAGGACTGGCGGCGCGCCCCGGGCACGGTCGGCAAGCCCCCCGTCGGCTGCCGGGTCCGGCTGTACGACGACCACGACAAGCCGGTGAAGCGGCCGTACCAGCGGGGACGGATCTTCGTCGGCAGCGGGCTGCAGTTCAGCGGCTACACCGGCGGCGGCAGCAAGGAGGAGATCGACGGGCTGCTCAGCACCGGCGACGTGGGGCACCTCGACGCCAACGGGCTGCTGTTCATCGACGGCCGCGCCGACGACATGATCATCTCGGGCGGCGAGAACGTCTACCCCGGCGAGGTCGAGAACCTGCTGGTGGAACACCCCGCCGTACGGGAAGCCGCCGTGGTCGGCGTACCGGATCCGGCGTACGGGCAGCGGCTGAAGGCGTACCTGGTGCTCGAGCCGGGCGCCTGGCTGGACCCCGCCCAGGTGCAGCAGTACGTACGCGCGAACCTGGCCCGCTTCAAGGTCCCCCGCGACATCGCGTACCTCACCGACCTCCCCCGCAACCCCACCGGCAAACTCCTCCGCCACCTCCTCCCCTAACCCCACCCCGCGCGCCCCCCGCGCGCCCCCCGCGCGCCCCCCGCGCGCCCCCCGCCGC
>JBOGDF010000557.1:0-1839 GCA_050701635.1 Micromonosporaceae bacterium
GGGAGCGCAGGGTGAGTTCGTAGATCGCCGGCAGGTACATCGGGTACAGCGCGGCGGCGTACAGCAGGACCGCCGCGACAGGGTGCGCGGCGGCGCGGAGCAGGCGGCTGGCGGCGGCGATTTCCAACCATTCGAGGGGGCCGCGCAGCCCGGGTGTGGGGGACGGGCGCAGGGCGCGCCGGGCCAGGGTGAGCGGCGCGGCGAGCACCAGCGGGACCGGGACGAGGACGGCCAGCATCAGGTGCTGGACGGCGTGGACGCTGACCAGCACCGGCCCGTACCGGGCAAGGCTCGAGCTGGTCGCTACGGCGACCAACAGCCACCCGACGGCCCACACGGTGGTACGCGTGGCGGGCCACGTCTCGCCGCGCCGGCCGAGGCGTCGCACCCCGAAGAAGTACCCGGCGACCGCGGCGCCGGCGAGGGCGAGGAACAGCGGGTCGGGGTACCAGTCGAGTAGCAGCGACCGCCAGGTGAGCGGGCCGGGCATCTCGAACCCCAGCAGCGCCCTGGTCAGCGAGGAGCTGGGCATGTCGCCGGGCGGCGGCGGGGTGCGGCTGAGCCCGGCGGCCACCCCGACAGTGGCGGCGAAGACGACCACCTCGGCCCCGGCGTACCGCAGGAACAGGCGCCGTTGGCCGGCCGCCAAGCGCGGAAGGGTGCGCCGCCGGTGCCAGGCGCCGAACCCGAACAGGGTGACCAGTGCCGCCATCTTGACCAGCACCACCCGGCCATAGGCGTCGGTGAACAGTTGGCCCGGGGCGGTGAACCGGATCCAGGTGTTCAACGCCCCGCTGGCGGCCACGGCGATGTAGCACACCAGGGCGAGCTGGCTGTAACGGCGGGCGGCGGTCGCGAGGGCGGGGGCGGACAGGCGGCGGGCGAACACCAACGCGACCAGCCCGCCAGCCCACAGCGCGGCGCCCACCACGTGGAACAGCTGGGAGTTGACCGCCTGCTGGTGGTCGCCGGCCGAGTACACGTGACTGGTGAGCACCGGCGGCAGCAGCGCGATGATCGCAAGCCCGGTCAGCACCGCGGCACCTGTCACGGTCAACGTGATCCGGCAGCCCACGGCCACCACGGCGGCCAGCACCGCCACGGTCAGCAGGGCGGTCCCCTGCGGCACCGTGGTCACGAAGTTGCCCACCGCGCGCAGGGTCACCGCCTCGGCCATCGAGGTGGCGAGGATGTCACTGAGCGCGACCGGGATCGCCGCGAACGCCACCAGACTCCACACCGCGGCGACTACGCCGCCGGCGCGCAGCCACCGGTAGCCGTGGGTGGAGACCAGCCGCCCGTCCCCGGCGGTGAAGAACCCGGCGGCGAGCAGGCACCCGACGGTGACCACCGCGAGCACGTCGGTCGCCACCCGGGCGAGGGAGACCAGCCATACCACGGTGGTGTCCCGGACCGGGATGCCCGGCACCGGCGCGGCTTCCGCGCCGCCGCCGAGGCGCAGCACCAGCACCGCCGCCAGGCCCGCGCCAGCGACGGCGGCGACCGCGTATTGCCACCGCCGCAGCCTGGCAGAGGCCGTGCCGTCAACCCGACGCGTCGCCATCGCCCGCCTCCTCGGAACCTGCACGCCGCCGGGTGGTCATCACGATCAACCCGGCCGCGGCGAGCACCAACACCCCGAACAGACCCGCCACCGGCACCCAGCCAGCGCCGTCGCCGGGGTCCGCCCGGTCCACGTCCGCGCCCCCAGCACTCCAGCTCGGCGAGGCGCCAGGCGTTGCCGGACCAGCGGAGCCGACCGTGAAGGAGATGCCGCCTTCCACCGGATGCCCGTCGGTGGACACCACCCGAAAGCCAACCCGGTACCGCCCTGGCGCA
>JBOGDF010000558.1:0-1828 GCA_050701635.1 Micromonosporaceae bacterium
ACCGTACGCCGCCTCGCCCTCGCCGCCGCGGTCCGCCTGCCCGGCTTCGCCACCGCCGCGCTCCGCAACGTCTCCCCCCGGCTCCGCGCCGGCCCCCTGGTACGCCGTCGCCTCCTCCTCGACCCGCTGCCCGGCACCCTCTGCCCCCAGCCGTGGGTCAACGTGGACGGCGTACGGCGGCGGCTCGACGACGTACTCGGAGAAGGATTTGCGGTGGTGAGCGCGGGGGCGCCGCACCCGGCGTTGGCGTCGCTGGCCCGGCGGCTCTACGCCCCGGTGCTGCCGGTGCGGCGCGGCGACCCGCTCGCCACCTGGCTGCGCCGGGGTCACGCCGGCGCGGCGCTGCTCCGCCCCGACCGGGTCGTCCTCGCCACCGCCCGCCGCCGGCGCGGCCTCCCAGGCGCCGACCTCGCCCGCGCCGCCCCCACCTGGCTCCACTTGGTAGCGGCGTGACCGGACACGGCCGTTGATCAGGCCTCGATCGCGGTGACGGCGGGGAGCCCCGCGAAGCGCGCATTGGCGTCGCGGCTCAGGATCGTGCGGCCAGTCTCCGCCGCGTGTGCCGCGATGATCAGGTCGTGTGCGCCGCGAGGGGTGCCGCTGCGCCTGGTGTGCGCCAGCAACCGGGCGTGATGCGCGGCTGTGGCGGCGCCGTAGTCGAGGACTTCGACCACAGATGTGATCGCCGCGAGGGCGCGCGAGCGGTCCGCCGCGCGGGCGGCGGTGTCGGCAAGCTCGATCCCAACGCGGTACTCGGCGATGGTCAGCGCCGCGACGGCGAGTTCATCGTCGTCGAGCTCGGCGCGGTCGATCGTGCCGCGCTCGTACCCGATGAGGATGTTGGTGTCGAGGATCAGGCGCCGGCCCACGGGTCCGGCTCCTCCTTGGTGAGCATCGCCAGCGCGGCGGAGATGTCCTCGACGAACGCGTCGTCAGGTGGGTTGATCTCCGTCAGGGCGGTACGCAGGTCCGCACCCGTGCGCTGACGGGCGGGCCCGATCTCGGCGACTGGGTGGTTGCCCCGGGTGATGGTGACGGTCTCCCCGCGCTCGATCGCGTCGAGCAGGTCGGAGAACCTGCGCGAGGCTTCGGTGGCCGAGATCGTACGCATGACACCCAGCATATCTGATTATCTGATTTGTGGGGTCGACGCTGGCCCCGACGTGGCGACCCTTCGGTGGTGATTGAATCGTTGTCCGGCACCGGTCTGGCGCCAAAGAATCCGCACATGAAGAGACTGACCGCATTCGCCGTCGCCGGGTTCCTCGCGCTCGTCACATTGCTGGCCGCGACCCCGGCGTACGCCGATGAAGGACCGTTCGTCCTGCGCAACTACCACACCCGCTACTGTCTCGCGACCGACGCCAGCGGTGCGGTCTACACCGAGACCTGCTCCAACGAGACCTGGACCCTGGTCTACCAGGACACCACCAACACGTTCCAGATCCGGCATACCGCCACTGGCCAATGCGTGGCCGAGGGCGCCGCCGGCGCGGTCTCGTCCCAGCCCTGCACCATGTCCAACAACCAACGCTGGGGCGTTCGGGTGAACCCCTACTACCGCACGATCATGTTCAAGGGCTACCTCACCGACCGCTATCTCGCCGCCGACGCCAGTCACCGCGTCTCCACCACGATCGGCGGAAACATCGGCTGGCTCACCTCCTAGTGCAGGGCACTAGGGCCAGTCCTGTAGATCTTCAGTCGGCTGCGACAGGCACCAGACGACGACCGGCGGCGTTGGAGAACCGTCCGAATACAACACCGGTATTCGGACGAACCTCCGCCTTGCCGGACCGCCGTCTGGCACCTGTCTCGCTCGACCAAG
>JBOGDF010000559.1:0-1828 GCA_050701635.1 Micromonosporaceae bacterium
GGGGGTGCGCTCGCGCGAACGAGCCGACCTGTTTTGCTTGGGCGGGTCTTACCCGTCAATTGGTTTTGTGTTCATCCTGCGGTCTGGTCGGGCCGCCAGACCGCAGGATGACCACAAACCGTCAGCTGAGCCGGCAGCGGCGTATCGGCGGCCGGATAGGCTCGCGGCAGGGCGGTACACGCAACGGAGCGGTGGTAATGAGCAAACGGGAAGCGGCGACGGCCGACCCGGCGGCGAGACCGCAGGGCGGTAGGAAGCAGTCCGGGCGGCGGCGCCTGTCGGTGGTGCAACGGCGGGACGAGATCGTCTCCGCCACGCTGCGGCTGCTCAGCACCACGCCGGCCAGCCAGCTGTCGATCGACGACATCGCCGAGGCGGCCGGCGCCTCGCGGGCGCTGATCTACCACTACTTCCGTACCAAGGAACGGTTGTTCGCCTCCGCGGTGCGCTCTGCCTGCGACGACCTGCAGAGCCGGCTGGTGCTGCCCGACGTACACCCTTTCGAGAAGGTGCAGTACGCCGCCCGCGCGTACCTGGAATTCGCCGAGCAGCGGCAGGGCGACTTCGTAGCGCTGCTGCGGGGCGCCGCGCGTACCGGTGGTGAGCCGGACGAGCTGGCCGGCCTGGTGGAGCAGACCCGGCAGTTCATCGTCGATCTGGTGATCACCGGCATCGGCATCGAGCGCCCGTCGGCGGTGCTGCGCGCCAGCCTGCGGGGCTGGGTGGCGATGATGGAAGTGATCTCGCTGGAGTGGTTGGAGCACCAGCAGCTGACCCGGGACCAGGTACGCCGGCTGATCGCCAACCAGCTCGGTGCCGTACTGGTGGCGGCGGCCGCCGAGGACGAGGAGCTGAGCGCGGTGTACGCCCGGCTGCTCGCCACCGCCGACGTGGACCGGCTGCCGCCCTGGGTACGCGCCCTCGCCCGCCCGACCGGGGCCGGCGCGTGAGCGCCGAGCGGCGCCCCCGGGTGGGGCACATCCAGTTCCTCAACTGCCTGCCGCTGTACTGGGGGCTGATGCGCTCCGGGGCGCTGCTGGACGTGGAGCTGACCAAGGACAGCCCGGACCGGCTGAACGACCTGCTGGTCGCCGGGGAGCTCGACATCGGCCCGATCAGCCTGGTGGAGTATCTGCGCAACGCGGACCGGCTGCTGCTGCTTCCGGACCTCGCGGTCGGCTCCGACGGGCCGGTGCAGTCGGTCAACCTGGTCTCCACGGTGCCGCCGGACGAGCTGCACGGCTGCCGGGTGGCGCTCGGCTCCACCAGCCGTACCGGCGTGCTGCTGGCCCAGATGCTGCTCGAAGAGCGGTACGCGGTGCACCCGTCGTACCTGCGCTGCCCGCCGGATCTGACCGAGATGCTGCTGGAGGCCGAAGCCGCCGTACTGATCGGGGACGTGGCGCTGCGGGCCGGGCTGCACGCCGCTGAGCAGGACCTTTACCTCACCGACCTGGGTACGGCCTGGCGGGAGTGGACCGGCCTGCCGATGGTGTTCGCGGTATGGGCGGTCCGCAAGGAGTACGCCGAGACCCAGCCCGGGCTGGTCAAGGACGTACACGAGGCGTTCCTGCGGTCCCGGGACCTGTGCCTGGACGAGCTGGACGAGGTCGCCGCCGCGGCGGCGCGCTGGGAGTCGATCGAGCCCGACGTGCTGGCCGGCTACTTCCGCGCCCTGGACTTCTCGCTCGGCGATCGCCAGGTGGCCGGGCTGCGGGAGTTCGCCCGCCGGGCGGCGCTCGGCGGTGTCACCCCGCCGCTCCCCGCCGGCGGCCCCCACTTCGCCGAGCTGTAACCCCTCCCGCTACCAAGATCATGGGGCTGCGGC
>JBOGDF010000560.1:0-1826 GCA_050701635.1 Micromonosporaceae bacterium
CTGACCGCTGAATTCACGGAATAGTCACTGGAGAGCCGGATACTCGGAAACGGGTCCGTCCGGTTCGGAAGGGGGGCACTGGAAAAGGACCTGCTCGGCAGGCACCTCGCCAGTGTCCTACCTTGTGTCAGCAGTGCGCGGAGCCCAGGGCCCCGGCAAAGTCGGTTTCAGCTGGTCAGCAGTAGATTGACCGGCCGGAGTGGGTCCCAGGCGTGATGTCGGATGGCTTGGGCGATGTTGGTTATCCCGGCTGTCCGCAGGACGCTGACGGGAGGTTGCGCAGTGAGGCCATGGCGCGGGGTCCGGTGGCGGTGCGGATCTGGGAGCGGTCTTCGTCGTAGGTGACGTCGCGTACCCAGTGCAGCCGGTTCTCGATCGACCAGTGGCCGCGGATGAAGGCGGCGAGCTCGGCCGCGGCAGCCTGCTCGAAGGCGAGGCTGGTCACGGCGTAGACGACCTCGGTGGTCCACTTGCGGCTGTCGAGCCGTCGGGTCTTGCGGGTGATCTGGATGGCCTGCCGGGCGTGCGGGAACAGGATCCCGGCAGCGACCGTGACCACTTTGACCACGCGCTTCTCGATGCGGCCGTGGGCGCGGCCGGTCGAGGTGTGCGCGGGTGGGACATCGACCCAGGGCAGTGCCTTCAGTTGGGAGTGCAGGGCGGGCTGGTTGCCCTTGACCGTGAGCAGGTAGTGGGCACCACGTTGCAGCACCAGGTATTCGGCGTGGCCGCGCTGGGTGTGCAACGCGTCGGCGGTGACAACCACCTCGGTCAGGTCGGCGATGCGGTCCATGAGCTGGGAGAACATCGGGATCTCGTTGGTCTTGGCCGCCACGTCGACCTGGCCGAACACCACCCCGGTGCGGTGGTCGACCGCGGCCAGCAGATGCCGCGCGCCGGTTGCCTGGCTGGCCGAGCCACGCACCGTCTTGCCATCGACCGCCAAGGCCCGCCGCGTGCCGGCGGGCGGCCCGGCCCACGCCGCGGCCCACGCCCCGATCGCCGCGTCCAACTCATCGCCATCGATGCGCTGCAAGGCACGGCGGATGGTCGACTCACACGGCGCACGCTCGGCGCCCAGCGCGGCAAGGACCTGCTCGGAGGCGTCGGCGGCCCACTCGCCGATCGCCGCAAACGAGCGGCACCCGGCCAACACCGCGCACGCCGCCAACCCCAGGATCACACCAATCTGGTGCCGCACCCCGCGCCGCCTGCGAGGATCGGGCACCTTCCCGAGCGCGGCCAACACGCCCGTCCCGGACAACCTGTTGGCATCGGCCGCGGCGGTTATCTGCGCGAGCACTGGACGGATCGGCGATGATGAGGCGGCGGGCATGGCTCCTTCTGGCGATCCGATGGCGTAGGAACCTTCATGATCACCACCAGGGCCATGCCCGTCCCGCTACCAGCCCGGCGTGTCGCCCACCATCACCGCAGGTCAAGCCCGATCTTCATCGACTTTGCCGGGGCCCTGGCGCGGAGCCCCTAACGCCGATTTTCGCGGCGGGCCTGAGCGGGGTAGGCGGTGAGGTGGTGCCGACCGCCGGCGTGCTCAGAGTCCCTGTGCCGTAAGGGTTGTCGGCGAGTGAGCTAGGTTTTGTGCCTCCAGCCTTGGGGTCGGGCCTACTACCACTGCCCGGCCTGCCAGCGCGGGGTCGTGCCCCGCGACATCCAACTCGGCGTGGACGGGCATTCGTTGTCGCCGGGGCTGCGCCGCATGGTGGCCCGGGTCGCCGCCGTGGCGCCGTTCGCCGGCGCCGCCGATCTGCTCGCCGACCTGGCCGGGGTGCGGCTGTCCACCAAGCGGGTCGAACGCTCGGCGGAGG
>JBOGDF010000561.1:0-1823 GCA_050701635.1 Micromonosporaceae bacterium
GGGGTCGACCACGAAGGCATGGAGGTCGAGGCCGGGCAGGTCATTCGGCACCGGCCCCCAGCTTTGCCCGCCGTCGCGGCTCTCGAGGTAAACCTCGTGCCCGGCAATCTGGATGAGATCTCCCCCACCGGCGCGGACGTTCATCGCGTCGGCGCCCGAGAGGGCTCCGGGCTGCCAAGTGCGCCCACCGTCCCGGGACTCGAGCAGGCCGTTGTGGTGGCCGAAGTACAGGTGGCTGGCGTCGGCAGGATCGAATGCCAGCGAGTGGACGTCCGCGGTACCGAGCGTCGCCCACGCCGATGGCGCAGGACCCTCCTCGCCGCCGCGCAGCAGATAGGCGCCCACGCCCACCGCAGCGAGCACGGCGAGACCGGCCGCGAACCAGCCGGCTCCGACGCGCCGGCTTCGGCTCGCGGGTCGCTGGCTGCGTCGGAGTTGCTCGCGTCCTCGTCGCTTGGTCACGGCGGCATAGTGTAGCGGCGGTGCCACTACACTCGCGTAGCACGCGCTCAAGAGGTTTGGGGATTCGATGGAGATTAGCCTGGGACTGGCGTTCGCGGCGGGCGTCGTCTCGTTCGTCTCGCCCTGCGTGCTGGCACTCGTCCCGGTGTACCTCGCCTACCTCGGCGAGACGGCCGGGTCGTTATCGATGCAGCCAGTCGGATCCTCAACGAGCACGGTCGTAGCTCGCGGCCCGCTCGTGCGCCAGGTCGCCCTCTTCACCCTCTCGTTCGGCGCGGTCTTCGTGCTGCTCGGCACCTCGGCCGGCCTACTCGGTGCCAGCGTCTTCCGGTTCGTCCCGTTCGCCCAAGAGGCCGCAGGGCTGCTCGTCATCGCGCTGGGCCTGCTGATGACCGGCCTGTTCGGGCCGGTGCTTTCGCGCTTCGGCTTCCGGCTCGACGGCATCACGCTCCCACAGGCAAGGTCGGCGCGGTCGATGACGCTTGGTGGCCTGTTCGCCCTCGGCTGGAGCCCATGCATCGGTCCGGTGCTGGGCACGATCCTGGCGATGGGGGCCTCGAGCCAGCAGGCGGGCGTCGCGGCACTCCTGCTCGCCTTCTACTCGCTCGGGCTGGCGCTGCCCTTCCTGCTGGCGGCCGCCGCCCTGCCGCAGCTCGCGCCGGTGACGGGGGCACTGCGACGCTGGCACCGTCCCATCGAGGTGGTGGCCGGGCTGTTCATCGTGGCGATGGGCGTTCTCATCTTCCTCAACGTGTTCGCCCGCATGGCGGGCCTGTTCACCTTCTTCTTGTGATCGACCGGCGCCGACCCCAGCAACCTCCGCCGGAGCTGGCGCGTCCAGACTCGGTACGCAGGCGAAGCCCAAGACCGATGCAGACCGTCGCTCCAAGCCCAGTCGCCGCCACCAGCGACATCCGCCCCGCCCCGCCCGGACGCTGAGCGCCATGCGCAGCGCGATCGGCGACGTCCGGTCGATATGGCTCGAACGGGCGGCGGCTGCAACCGAACGGGCGCTGCGGTCGCTCGGCGATCCCCGCCTCGCGCTGCTGCTGCTGGCAGCTGCCGCAGTGGTGAACGCGGCCGGGGCGGCGGACCCCGAGCTGCGCGGCTGGCTCGACTCGCCCGCGTACCTGGCCATCATCGGCGCCATCGTGCTGACCGGCGTGGCCGGCGTCGCCGTCCGCCTGCCGGCCGCCTGGCGCGAGTGGCGCCACCCCTCCCGCCTGCCGCGCACCTCGGGCACGCTGGTCGCCGACTTGGAGCTCGGCGAGCGACCAGTGCGCGTCAGAGCGGAGGACGTTGCATGGGTGCTGCGACAGGCCGGCTACCGCGTCGCCACCCACGGCGCGAGCGAGCGATGG
>JBOGDF010000562.1:0-1821 GCA_050701635.1 Micromonosporaceae bacterium
GCGGAGAGTCGCGGCCGGCTCTCCTCGGCCGCCCAGAAGGCGCAGCTGCGGTACGCCGACGCGCTCGGCGCCTGGGGCGAGACCGGCGGGTACGACGCCGAGGTGCTGTACGACACCGTGGCCGGCATCGTGCTCGACCTGCCGTGGGAGAAGGCCTCCCAGCGGCCACTTGCCACGCTGTCCGGTGGGGAGCAGAAGCGGTTCGCGCTGGAGCTGCTGCTGCGCGGCCCCGACGAGGTGCTGCTGCTCGACGAGCCGGACAACTTTCTCGACGTACCGGCGAAAAGGTGGTTGGAGCAGCGGCTCAACGAGTCGGACAAGAGCGTGCTGTACGTCAGCCACGACCGGGAGCTGCTGGCGCGTACCGCCGACCGGGTGATCACCCTGGAAGGCGGCACCGCGTGGACCCACGGCGGCGGCTTCGCCAGCTGGCACGAAGCGCGGCAGGCCCGGCACGACCGGCTCGACGAGCTGCGGCGGCGCTGGGACGAGGAGCACGCCAAGCTGAAGGCGCTGGTCGTGATGTACCGGCAGAAGGCGGCGTACAACTCCGACATGGCGAGCCGGTTGCAGGCGGCGAAGACCCGGCTGGAGAAGTTCGAGAAGGCGGGGCCGCCGCCGTTGAAGCCGAAGGAGCAGGACATCCGGATGCGCTTGTCCGGCGGGCGTACCGGGAAGCGTTCAGTGATCTGCGAGGGGCTCGAGTTGGACGGGCTCACGTACCCGTTCGACCTCGAGGTCTGGTACGGCGACCGGGTCGCCGTACTGGGCGGCAACGGCACCGGCAAGTCGCACTTTTTGCGGCTGATCGGGGGGCTTGCCGGCACCGCCACCGCGGACGGGCAGCGGCTCGCACCCGTACGCCACGAGGGCACGGCGCGGCTCGGTGCGCGCGTGGTGCCGGGGCACTTCTCGCAGACCCACGACCGGCCGGAGTTCGCCGGGCGTACCCTCCGCGAGATTCTCTGGCGAGGGGACGATCACCGCGACGGGCTCGACCAGTCCGGGGCGATGAAGGCGCTCAACCGGTACGAGCTCGCCGGGCAGTCCGAGCAGCTCTTCGACACCCTGTCCGGCGGGCAGCAGGCGCGGTTCCTGGTGCTGCTGCTGGAGCTGTCCGGCGCTACCCTGCTGCTGCTCGACGAGCCCACCGACAACCTCGACCTGGCCAGCGCCGAGGCGCTCGAACAGGGGCTCGCCGGCTACCAGGGCACGGTGCTCGCGGTGACCCACGACCGGTGGTTCACCCGCGGCTTCGACCGGTTCCTGATCTTCCGCGGCGACGGTGAGGTCGCCGAAGCGCCGGAACCGGTCTGGGAATCGGGACAGTGACGCATCACCGGTTGGGGCCGCCGGGGTGATCGGGTTAGAGTCCAGGGAGTACCCACGGGAGCCCGGTGGACCGGGCTGAGAGGGGGGCTAGGCGGTGCCGCCGCCAGAGTCCCCGACCGTAGAACCTGATCCGGGTAATGCCGGCGCAGGGAGGAGGCCGACGTGGCACCAGCTGGCAGCGCCGTACTGGGGCGGCTGCACCTCATCACCGACGCGCGTCCCGGGCGAAACCCTTTGACGGTGGTACGCGCCGCGCTGCGCGCCGGAGCCGACACCGGATCCGCGCCCGTGGTGCAGGTACGCGTCGAGGACGACGTGACCGACCGGGCGGCGTACGAGTTCGCGTCGCGGGTGGTGGCGCTGTGCCGGGCGGCGGGAGCCACCTGCCTGGTCAACGACCGGCTGCACCTGGCGCTCGCGGTGGGCGCCGACGGCGGCCACGTGGGCGATCACGACCTGCCCGTGGCGGCCGCCCGGCGGGTGCTGGGT
>JBOGDF010000563.1:0-1762 GCA_050701635.1 Micromonosporaceae bacterium
GCTAGCGCCCCCGCCGCCGACGCGGCCGCGGATGCTGAGGCGGCGGACGTCGCGGTCGAGACCGCACCCGCCGCTGACCCGGCCCTCGCGGCAGAGACGGCGAAGGGGTGATCGGGGTGACCACGACCGCTGCGACCGGGCTGACGCCGCCGGCGTCGCTCACGCCCGAGCTGATCCGCCGGCTGACCGGGCTGGTGGTGTCGTCGGGTGGCGAGACGGCGACCAACATCCACGTGTTCACCGGCGGCCCGCTCGCCAAGCTGCCGCTGTCCACTGTGGACGACGTAGAGCGCGCCGTGGCGACCGCCCGCGCCGCGCAGCCGGCCTGGGCCGCCACGCCGGTACGGGAACGTACCCGGATCCTGCGCCGGCTGGTCGCGCTTATCCAGCAGGAGCGGGAGCAGATCAGCGACCTGATCCAGGCCGAGACCGGCAAGACCCGGCTGCACGCGTTCTTCGAGCAGCTCGACCCGCTGCTGACCGGCAGTTACTACGTACGCAAGGCGGCGAAGCTGCTGCGGCCGAAGCGCCGCGCCGGTACGTTCCCCGGCATCGCGACCGTGCTCGAGCTGCGGGTGCCGAAGGGCGTGGTCGGGATCATCGCGCCGTGGAACTTCCCGTTCGCGCTGGCGCTCAACGACGCGGTCGCCGCGCTGGTGGCCGGCAACGCGGTGGTGCTCAAGCCCGACGTACAGACCTCGCTCAGCCCGCTGTACGGCGTCGAGCTGGCCCGCCGCGCCGGGGTGCCGGACGGCGTGTTGCAGGTGGTGCTGGGGGACGGGCCCGGGATCGGCGGCGCGGTGGTCGACCGGGCCGACTTCGTCGGTTTCACCGGCTCCTGCGCGACCGGGCGGCACGTGGCGCAGCGCGCCGGCGCCCGCCTGGTCGGCTGTTCACTGGAGCTCGGCGGCAAGAACCCGATGCTGGTGCTCGACGACGCGGACCTGGACCGTACGGTTGCCTCCGCGATCGGCGGCTGCTTCACCAACGCCGGGCAGATCTGCGTCGGCATCGAGCGGATCTACGTCCTCGACTCCGTGTACGACGATTTCCTGAAGCGGTTCGTGGCGGCGGTCGCCGGGTTGAAGCTCGGCACCAGCTACACCGATCTCGAGCTCGACATGGGCTCGTTGACCTCGGCGCAGCAGCTCGCCACCGTGAGCGGCCACGTGGACGACGCCCGCGCGAAAGGCGCCACCGTGCACGTCGGCGGCGAGGCCCGGCCCGAGCTCGGGCCCTACTTCTACGCGCCGACCGTGCTCACCGGGGTCACCCCCGAGATGGCCTGCCACAGCGCGGAGACCTTCGGCCCGGTGGTGTCGGTGTACCGGGTCGCGGACGAGGCCGAGGCGGTACGCCGCGCCAACGACACCGAGTACGGCCTCAACGCCAGCGTGTTCACCCGGTCGGCGGCGCGCGGCCGCCGCGTAGGCGCGATGCTGCGGGCCGGCACGGTCAACGTGAACGACGCCTTCGGGACGGCGTACGGCAGCGTCGACGCGCCGATGGGCGGGATGCGCGCGTCCGGCCTGGGCCGCCGCCACGGCAGCGAGGGACTCCTCAAGTACACCGACGCCCAGAACCTAGCCCGCCTCCGCTTCCCCGTAGTAGACCCCCCACCCAACCAACCCCGCAGCAAATACGTGGCCGGCACCGCCGCCGCCATCCGCCTCCTCACCCGCGCCCGCATCCGCTAACTCTCCCCACCCCCCACCCCCACTTGGGAGGTTGAGAGCAGGTCGACACGCCGTCACTCACGGCG
>JBOGDF010000564.1:0-1756 GCA_050701635.1 Micromonosporaceae bacterium
TCGCCGCCCTGGCCGCCTTCGCCGCCGCCGTAGCCGGCGCCGGAGTCCGCACCGCCATCGGCGCCGGAGTCCGCACCACCGTCGGCGCCGGCGTCGCCGCCCATGCCGCCCTCGGACTGCTCGCCGCCGTATCCGCCTTCGCTGCCCTGGCCGCCGTAGCCGCCGCCTTCGCCCGGCTGTTCTTCGCCGGGGCCGCTGGCCTGGATGTCGCCTTCGTTGAGACTCATCGATCTCCCCTTCCGCGCGTGTCGGTACGGATGCGTAGTCTTTCGCGACGCTACGCCACGATCCTCAGCATCGCTGAGCTGTCGCCCCATTTCGTCACCTGATCGGGCGGTTCGCCGATCCCGTGCTGTTTCGCCGCCACCCGGCGGCAGCCCAGTCGCCACTCGGCGGCAGCCCGGACGCTACCCGGCGGCTGCGCGGTGGTAGCCGACGGCAGCCGAGTCTCGACCTGACGGGCGGCCCGGTCCGCCCGCCGCGCTCCGGCCGTACCCAGAACGGGCGGTAGTTATCCCTGGTCGGCGAGGTGGAGCCGGCGCAGCGGCGTGGCCCGGCGGACTCCCAGGCCACGTTAGGCCCGCGCTAAGGAAGCGCCTGCACTCAGTAGTGACCCGGCTGCGGAAAGCCATCAGAGTTGGCGATTTGGCGCCAAGGCCCTAATCCGGGCAGATGCCGCGATTAGGGTCCCGAGCCAACCGATCCACGGTCACTGGGGACGAAGGAGAGGACCTTGAAGAAGACGATGCTGAGCATCGGGGTCGCGGCGGCTACGGTCGCCGGACTGACCCTGACGGTCGGCGCCGCACAGGGGGTCGAGAAGAACGACGACCTCGCGGCGTACGAAACGCACGAGAACGCGGTGTCCGGTTCGTACCTGGTACGCCTGGAGGACGGCGCCGACCCGGCGGCCGTCGCCAAGGAGCTGGGCGTCAAGCCCACCCGGGTGTACGACACGGTGCTCACCGGCTTCTCCGCGAAGCTGAACTCCGACCAGCTCGAGGAGGCACGCGAGTACAACGCGACCGAGACCGTCTCGCAGAACTACAAGCTCACGCTGGACGAGCAGGAGTCCGAGGCGGTAACGAGCTGGGGGCTGGACCGCATCGACCAGGAGGCGCTGCCGCTGGACGACACGTACAACCACACCGCCACGGGTGAAGGCGTGACGGCGTACGTCATCGACACCGGCATCTCGCCGGACCACCCGGACTTCGAGGGTCGGGCCGAGGTCGGCTTCGACTTCGAGGGTGGCGACGGCATCGACTGCCAGGGCCACGGTACGCACGTCGCCGGCACCGTCGGCGGCACCACGTACGGTGTCGCCCCGGCCGCCAAGCTGGTCGGCGTACGGGTGCTGGACTGCTCCGGCAGCGGCACCTCCGAGGGTGTCATCGCCGGCATGGAGTGGGTGGCCGAGAACGCGGTCGCTCCGGCGGTAGCCAACATGTCGCTCGGTGGCGGCAAGGACGAGAACCTGGACGCGGCGGCCAAGGCGCTCGCGGACAAGGGCGTGTTCCTGGCCGTGGCGGCGGGCAACGAGTCCTCCGACGCGTGCGAGGTCTCCCCGGCCGGCGCCGAGGGTGTGTTCACCACCGCGGCGTCCGACAAGGACGACAACTCCGCCGACTTCACCAACTTCGGCAGCTGCGTCGAGGGCTACGCCCCCGGCGTGGACATCACCTCCGCCTGGCTCGACGGCGGCGAGAACACCATCAGCGGCACCTCGATGGCCAGCCCGCACATGGCCGGTGTC
>JBOGDF010000565.1:0-1731 GCA_050701635.1 Micromonosporaceae bacterium
GCTCGGGATGGCGCCGCTGCGCGCCGAGGCGGCGGCGCTGCGGGAGGCGGCGCTGGCCGTACGCAAGCCGTTGCTGTCCCGCCGTGAGGACGAAGTCGCCGCGCTGGTCGCCGACGGGCTGAGCAACCGTCAGATCGCCACCCGGCTGCACCTGTCGGAGCGCACCGCGGAGAACCACGTCGCACACATCCTGACCAAGCTGGGCTTCGACTCCCGGGCCCGGATCGCCTCCTGGCACGCCTCCCAGCGCCGCGACTGAGTACCGCGCTGAGGGTTTCCGCGGATGGCGTACGGCCTCCCGCTTCCTAGCGTCATCGGTGTCGGCACGTCGTCGACACCCAAGGAGGCGGACATGTACGCGGTAGTGGGGATCTGGACCGTGGTCGAGGACCAGCGCGAGGCAGCCGAGCGCGAGCTGCTCGACGACGTGATCCCGATGATCAAGGCACACCCGGGCTTCGTGTCCGGCTACTGGATGGGCGACCCGGAGACCGGCAAGGGGCACAGCACCGTCGTCTTCGACAGCGAAGCCCGGGCCCGGCAGTTCAAGGAGCTGCTGGAGAGCCAGATGCGGCGCGCGGCGTACCAGGGCGCCACCAACGACACGCTGGCGCTGGTCGAGGTCTTCGGAGCAGTCACATGAACGTGGATCGCTTTGTACGTGTCGCGGCCGTGGCAGGGTTCCTGGGCGCGTCGTTGCAGGTCATCGGCGGGATCGTCGAGTCCGTGGACCGGGTGGGGCCGACAGAGCCGGGCTTCGCGTTCCGTACCTCCGTGATCGCGGTGGCCTACCTCATGCTGCTGGTCGCCGTGATCGGCCTGAGCCGTTCCGGGGCGGCCGGCGGTGGCTTGCCCGCGCGGATCGGGCTCGCCGCTGTGGGCGTCGGGTTCGCCGGGTTCGCCGTCGCGCAGGTCGTGCTGCGGATCGACTTCCTCCTGGCCGAACAGGTTCTGTTCCCCGCCGCGACGGTGCTGATCGGCCTCGGGATGATCGTGGCGGGTATCGGAGTGCTCCGGGCGCGTCGCTGGCGCGGGCCGCTGCGTGCCATCCCGCTGATCTGCGGGCTCTACCCGTTCCTGGTGATCTTCCCGGCGTTCGCCATCGGCGGGCCGAACTTCCTCGTGCTGTCCGGTTTTGGAGCCTGCTGGGCGGCGCTGGCGGTCGGGTTGTGGCTCTCCGCGTCGACGCGGGCCGGGGGCAAGACCGGTGCGCCGTTGCGGATGGAGCAATCGTCATGAAGACGCTCTGGATCCTGCGTATCTTCCTGGTGCCGTACGCCCTCGCGGTGGTGGCGCAGCCGGTGCTCGCCGGCGCCTACCTCTCCGGGGAGTACGACGCGCTCGTCGTACATCAGGTGAACTCGATCGTGCTGCACAGCCTGGCCACGCTGGCGTTGTTCGCCGCGGTGGCGTACTGGCTGGGTGGGCGTGGCCGGGGCTGGCCGGCGCTGGTGCTGCTGGTGCTCTGGGTGGTGATCGGCTTCCAGGCCGGCTTCGGGTACGAGCGGCAGCTCGCCCTGCACATCCCGGTCGGGGTCGGGATCGTACTGACGTCGGTGTGGTTGGCGGTGTGGTCGTTCACCGCGGCCGCGCGGCGTACCCGGCCGCCGCGTGCCGGGTCGCGCCGAGCCCGGAAGGCGGCCGTCAAGGCGACGCGCGAGCGGGTGCCGGAGGAGGTGCCGGCATGAGCCTGTTCCGGCACAGCCTGAGCCGGCGCGGGCTGCTGCTGGG
>JBOGDF010000566.1:0-1726 GCA_050701635.1 Micromonosporaceae bacterium
CCTCCTGATCGAGAACTCGCCGGCCTCAAGCCTGTCCGGTGTGGCCGCACCGTGTCGAGCACAACCTGCGAGCCTGTGGACAACGGCTGTGGAAAAGCTAGGCGCCCGGCCCTGACCAGCGTCGGCGGCGCAGCACGAAGACGCCGACCGCGATGACCACACCGAGCGCCGCGACCCCGCCGACCGACGCGACGGCGACACCGACCGGACCCAGACCGCCAGCGTCCGCGTCCGGCGAGGCCGACACCGGCGGACCGGCCGGCGCCGACAGCAGCGGGTGGTGCGCGACGCGCGGCACGTCGGCGGTGAGTGCCTTGACCGGGTCGACGACGCCGAAGCCGTACTCCGGGTCACGACCCTCGGGGCCGCGGTCGTCGGCGGTGGCGATCAGGCGGTTGACGATGTTCGCCGCGTCCAGGTCGGGATACTTCGACTTGACCAACGCCGCCACCCCGGCCACGATCGCCGTCGCGCCGCTGGTCCCGGTCCCGCTGGCATACCTGCCGCGTTTGGCGGCACCGGCCGCCATGATCCTCGTCGCCGGAGCGGACAGCACCACCTCCGGGCCGCTGACCGAGACGTCGCTGAACTCGCCGCTCTCGTCGGTGCCCGAAACGGCCACCACTCCCGGGTACGCCGCCGGCCACTGCACCTCATCGACCAGGCTGGTGTTGCCCACGGCGGCAATCACCACCACGCCTTCCTCCAGCGCATATGCGACCGCGTCGCGAAGCTGGGCGAGGTCATGCGCCGCGACCGCGACGCTGATGATGTCCGCGCCGTGATCGACCGCCCATTCGATACCCGAAGGCATGGCGGACGGGTCACCGTTCTCCGTAGCCGTTCTCACCGGCAGAATCTTGGCGCCGGGCGCGATGCCGAGCACCCCGTCACGGCGGCCGGGCCCGTGGCCCCGGCCGGCGATCAGCGATGCCATCGCGGTGCCGTGGCCATCCGGGTCGCTCCAGCCGTCGTCGCGGTCACCGGCCAGGGCACGGCCTTTGAGCAGACCGCCCTTGAGGTCCGGGTGCCGGCTGTCGACCCCGGTGTCGATCACCGCCACCGTGACACCCTCGCCCCGGCTGACCCGGTGCGCCTCGGCGACCCGCAGATACTCCAGATGCCACTGACTGTCCCGGATGCTGTCCGCGTGCGCCGGGCTCGGCGCGACGAGCCCCGCCCCGGCGCACAGCGCCGCGACCGCGACCCGCCACAGCACCGCGCTACGACCCACTGCCGTGCCTCCTCACCGTGAACCTGGTGCCGTCGCGGCGGGTGGAGGTGCCGTCCTCCAACTTGTCCGGGAGCCCCTCGTGCTCCGGCGCGGGCTGCGGCAACCGCCACTGGTCCTCACGCCCACCCGGGCTCGGCTTCTGCTTCTGCTGACCGATCACACCAGGCCCGGGATCGACCGGCCGCGTCGGGGCCGGCTGCTGACCGAGCACCGGCCTGGCGCGCTGCCGCTGGTCCACGAACAACTCCGGCTCGCCCCGCTCATAGCTGGTGCGCCGGCCGCGGCGGCCACCGCCACCCTCGGCGCCCCGACCCGGGGACAGCGGACCCGGTTGCCCCGGCTGCCCCGGCTGGCCGGGACCGGGCGGCGGCTCGGCCGGCACCCCGACACCCGGCCGGGGACCACCGCCGATCACCCGCGCACCCCCACCGCCATCGGCACCGCCGAAACCTCCCGCTCCGCCCGGGGCACCGATCACACCCCGCCCTACAC
>JBOGDF010000567.1:0-1710 GCA_050701635.1 Micromonosporaceae bacterium
CCGCCGACCCGAGCCGAACTGGACGCCGCGCCAGCCGCCTGGCCCGGCGCCCCCGCGCAGCAGTGACCCCGGCCGGAGCTGCCGCCGGGTGTCAGCCGCAGTGTTCCAGTGGGCTGTTGTACGCCACTCCGCTGGTCGCGCCGCCCCACCGCACACAGCGCGGTGAGTACTTCCGTACCGGTCCGGCGTAGTTGAGGAAGGAACCGGAGTCGGTGACCCGGGTCGCGCCCTCGGGCTCGACGTACGCCGAGGTGCTGGTCGCCGTGGTACGCGAGCGGTGCTTCACGGTCACCACGCAGTTGTTCTGGTTTCCGCCGTTCCACATCAGGTAGACGGTGCCGTAGTGGGTGCCGCCAGAGTTCAGGTACGCCAGGTCGATCGCGGTGTACCCGGCTCCGCAGAGCGCCTCGGGATCGTTGCAGTTGCGCGAGGTGAGGTCCTGGCTCCCCGTGGTGTAGTTGAACCGGATGCCGTCGAAGTACGCCGGCCGGATGTTCGACGGGTAGCTCGGGCCGTTGCGCAGCTCGAAGTGCAGGTGCGGCGAGATGTTGTTGCCCGGGGCGCTGGTGTTGCCGACGATCCCGATCTGCTGGCCCTGGCGTACCGTCTGGCCGGCGCTGACGTCCATCCGGTTCAGGTGCGCGTAGTAGCTGAACCAGCCACCCGCGTGTTCGATCTTCACCAGGTTGCCGTACCGGTTCACCGAACCCTGGTGCGCGGCGGTGCGGACCACCCCGGCACGTACCGCCGTCACCGGGTCGTTGACGTCGTCGGTGCGGTTGAAGTCGATCTCGTACGACTGGTGCGCGCTGCTGTTGACGGAGTTGCCGTTCCAGGTCTGTCCACACGGGAACGGCAGCTGGAACAGCGGACCTCCCGGCAACGCCGCTTCGGCGCGCTGCACCGGCGCCAGCACGATCGCCAACCCGAACGCGAGACAGACTCCGATCACGAACCTGGCGGGCACACGTACGGTCATGGCGGCCTCCTTGACGACTGCGGCGCCGCCCCGGCTCCGGCCCGGCTCCGGTCCGGCGATCCGGCACGGGCGCCTCACGTCTGCGCAGGGTGTCAACCGGACATACAGCGGACCTCCAGGATGAATACAACAAGCCGGTCTAGACGTCTGGTACCAGCGGGCAACACACTGGGGATCTTCGTACCGGGCGGGGCCCATGGCGACCAGCGAGCTGGAGTTCGGCATCCTCGGTCCGCTCTCCGTGAGGGTGGGCCGGCGGCCGGTGCCGATCGGCGGAGTCAAGCCGCGGTTGCTGCTGGCCACGCTGCTGCTGCACGCCAACCAGCCGGTCTCGTCCGATCTGCTCATCGACGTGCTGTGGCCGCGGTCGCCGCCACGTTCCGCGGTGGCGAACCTCCGTACGTACGTCAGCGCGCTGCGCGCCGTACTGCGGGGCGCCGGCGCCGATCCCGAGGTGATCACCGCCCCGCCCAGCGGGTACGCGATCGCCGTGGCCGAGCCGCGGCTGGACCGGTACGTGTTCGACGAACTCACCGCCCGCGCCACCGCACTGCACCGCTCCGGTCAGCCTGAGCCGGCGTTGCGGCTGCTGGACGAGGCGACCCGGTTGTGGCGCGGCGCGCCGCTGGCCGACCTGCCGCACCGTGACGCCTGGGCGGCGCCGCTCGGCCAGCTCGCCGAGCACCGGCGCGCGGCGGTGGAGGCGCGGCTGGAGCTGCTGGTCGCGCTGG
>JBOGDF010000568.1:0-1704 GCA_050701635.1 Micromonosporaceae bacterium
TCTGCGCCCACCAGGACCAGCGGCGCGTCCCTCCACAGTGGACGCGCGGCGGCGGGATCGGGCGCGACCTGGAGCTCCGTACCGGCGAGCGCGCCCAGCCGCAGCAGGTCGTCGAGCAGCCGGCCGTCGGCGGTGATCAGTAAAGGCCGGGCGGCGGACACCTCACGGGACGGCGGTTCGTCGGGCGTCATGACGGGCTCCCCCAGGGCTCGGTGGTGGCGAGGACGGGAGATACCGTCGTCGCCGCCGCCGGGCCCGGGCAACCGGCGTACCCCCGAAATGTGGATAACCAAGGTGGCTGTGGAGGAAGTGGCGAGACCTGCCGCGAGCTGCTACGCACGGCCGCGCGCGCGTAGAAACACAGCCCCTCCACCGGAGGGGCACACCGCCCCCAGACAGGGACGAGCCCCGCCCGGGGGGTGGGCGGGGCTCGTCAAGGTCCGGCTCCGGGGGGGTTCGAGCCGGACCAGCTCAGCGGTTACGGGGGGTGCAACCGCTGAGGGGTTCGTGGGACGAGGTAACACGCTCGCACACGCACGAATAAGCATGCCTGACGCATGTGCCCTGCGTCGAGTGTCCACCGCCCCCACAACCCGTAACAGTTGCCGAACAAACCGCGCAAAGGCTCGCCGATGCGTACGTTTCGAGGACCCGCTTCCAGTCCGCTTCGGACTGCGCGACCCATCAGCAGAAACGCCGCCTCGGATACTGACCGCTCTGAGGCGGCCACGTTGCGTGCCGTACCGCCGGCGGGTTCAGGCGCCGACAGCGAGTGGACACCGCATAGTTCCCAACCCGACTGCATAAACCTGCCCCCTCGCGCCCCAGGCACTCTAGACTTTCCCGCCGTGGTCACCAGTGCCGCGTTCTTCGACCTGGACAAGACGGTCATCGCCAAGTCCAGCGCCCTCGCGTTCGGCCGCCCGTTCTACCGGGACGGGCTGATCGCGCGCAGTGACGTGCTGAAAGCCGCGTACGCCCAGCTGGTCTTCCTGCTCGCCGGCGCCAACGAACAGCAGATGGCCGGCATCCGGGACTACATGACCAAGCTGTGCGCCGGGTGGCGGGTCGAGCAGGTGCAACAGATCATCGCCGAGACGCTGCACGACCTGATCGACCCGTACGTGTACGCCGAAGCCGCCGCCCTGATCGAGGAGCACAAGTCACTGGGCCGCGACGTGGTGCTGGTGTCCAGCTCGGGCGAGGAGATGGTGCGCCCGATCGGGGAGATGCTCGGCGTCGACGACGTGATCGCCACCCGGATGGTGGTCGCCGACGGCCGCTACACCGGCGACGTCGACTTCTACGCCGCCGGCCCCCACAAGGCGACCGCAATCCGGGAGCTGGCTGACAAGCACGGCTACCGGCTCGAGGAGTGCTACGCGTACTCCGACTCGATCACCGACGCGCCGCTGCTGGAGACCGTCGGCCACCCGCACGCGGTCAACCCGGACCGGGCGCTGCGCAAGCTCGCCGCCGAACGCGGCTGGCCGGTGCTCGCGTTCAAGCACCCGATCTCGCTGCGGCACCGGTTCCAGGCGCTGCAGCCGGTCGCGGTCCCCGCGGCCGTCGCGCTCGGCGTCGGCGCACTCGCCGTCATCGGACTCGTCTGGTACGGCAAACACCGCCGTTCCCGCGCCACCATCCCCGCCTGACGCCGCCCCGCCACCTCGCCTGACACCGCTCCCCGCCGCCTCGCCGCCT
>JBOGDF010000569.1:0-1688 GCA_050701635.1 Micromonosporaceae bacterium
GCAGCATGCCGCCCGATCCGATCGCCGGACGGGTGGCCCGAGCCGGCGCCGCCCCGCCGGTGATCGGCGGCGGCAAGTCCCCGGCCAGCGCGTGGATCAGCCCCCGTACGATCCTGCCGCCGCCGCGTACCGGGCCGGTACGGGCGGACCCGCGCGGCGTGATCGGGCCGGCGGCGCCGGCGGCGGCGTACCCACCACCACGGCGCGCCGCCCGGGACGAGCAGAAGTCGACCGAGCGCCGCAAAGATCCACTCACCGCCGAATACCTGGAGCGGCTGTTCCAGGTGGCGGGGCTCCCGAGCCCGGTGATCGCGCCGCCGCCACCGGCCAAGCCGCGGCTCGCCGGCCCCGCGATCGGCGCCTGAGCGGCGCTTTGCGGGGTCGGCGCGGGCGGCGGGCGGGTGTCGCATTGCTGACGTGCGCCACCGATTGCGGTGGGACTGGGCGGGGTGTGCTGAAATGACGGTGCTGTGTTCAGATCCGTACCCCTCGCCGCGCGCTGCCGCCTCCGTGCCAGCGCGCGTGTGCTGCTTGCCGTGGTGTTCGCCGCGGCGACGGCGCTGATCGGGTTTCCCTCGCCGGCGTACGCCGACGGCATACGTGGCCAGCAGTGGCAGCTCGACCTGCTGCGGGCCCGGGACGCCTGGCGGTACGCCGACGGCGGCAACATCACCGTCGCGGTGCTCGACTCCGGGGTGGACGCCACACATCCCGATCTCGCCGGTCAAGTGCTCGCGGGCGCCGACTTCGTGGAACCCGGCGGCACCGGGCGTACCGACAAGGTGGGGCACGGTACGGCGGTGGCCGCGCTGATCGCCGGGCGGGACGACGACGACGGCGTGATCGGCATCGCGCACCACGCCAAGATCCTGCCGGTACGCGTGCTCGACCGGAAGAACCGCTACCGGGACGCCACCGTGGTGGCGCGCGGGCTGCGGTGGGCGGTGGACCACGGCGCCGACGTGGTCAACATGTCGCTCGGCGGCGCGATCCCGAGCCAGGAGCTGGCGGACGCGATCCAGTACGCGTACGACCACGACGTGGTGGTGGTGGCCTGCGGCGGCAACGTGACCAGCGACAAGACGGAGGCGATCTGGTATCCGGCGCGCGAGCCGGGCGTGATCGCCGTGACCGGGCTGGGCACCGACGGGAAGTTCTGGAAGCTGTCGCTGGCCGGGCCGGAGAGCGTGCTCGCCGCTCCCGCCGAGAAGCTGGTGGGCGCCAAGCCGGGCGGGTACGCCAAGCTGCAGGGCACCAGCTTCTCGGCGCCGATGGTGACCGCGACGGCGGCGCTGGTGCGTTCCCACTGGCCCGACATGACCGCCGCCAACGTCATCAACCGGCTGATCCTCACCGCCCGCGACCTGGGGCCGCCCGGACGCGACGACCAGTACGGCTACGGCGTACTGGACCCGGTACGCGCCCTGACCAACCCGGTCACCTCGGTGAAGGCAAATCCGCTGGACACCACCCCGCGCAGTCCGGCGCCGTCGGACGCCTGGTCGGCCTCGCCCGCGAAGCAGGCGGCCGGGAAACCCACCAGCTACCGCGGCTGGTGGGCGGCGCTGATCGGGCTGCTGGTGGTCGCGGTGGCCACGGTGGTCGCCGTGCTGATGCTGCGCCGCCGGCCCGAGCCCGAGCCGCTCCCGGTGACCGCGGACGAGGCCCGCGTCGCCGCCGAGGCGGCC
>JBOGDF010000570.1:0-1669 GCA_050701635.1 Micromonosporaceae bacterium
CGCCGGCACTTCGATATAGACACGACGCTACGTAGGAGCACCAACGATGCCCCAGCCCACAAAGGGACCACGCCTCGGCGGCAGCCCCGCCCACCAGCGGTTGATGCTGGCGAACCTCGCCACGTCGCTGTTCCGTCACGGCAAGATCCGTACCACGGAGGCGAAGGCGCGCCGGCTGCGGCCGTTCGCCGAGCGGCTGGTCACCTTCGCGAAGCGGGGTGACCTCGCCTCCCGCCGCCGCACCATCGCCGTACTGCGCGACAAAGAGGTGGTGCACTCGCTGTTCGAGGAGATCGCGCCGCGCTTCGCGACCCGGCAGGGCGGCTACACCCGTACCGTCAAGATCGGTCCGCGCAAGGGCGACAACGCCCCGATGGCGGTGATCGAGCTGGTCGAGGAGCTGGTCGTCGCCGACGAGCAGCCCAAGCGCAAGCGCGCCGCCCGCAAGGCCGCCAAGGCCGACGCGGTGGCCGCGCTCGCCGGCGAGACCGACGAAGAGACCACGCCGGTCGCTTCGAAGTCGGTCGACACCGAGGTGGTCGGCACCGACGAGGAGCCGCCGTACGGCGAGGGCAGCCACGCCCCGCTGGACGACGACTCGCAGCCCGAGGGTTTCCCGGTCAAGGGGAACGAGGACTCGAAGCTGTACCACACCCCGGACAGCCCGTTCTACGGCCGTACCGTGGCCGAGGTGTGGTTCGCCACGGCCGAGCACGCGGAGGCGGCCGGGTTCGAGCTGCCGCCGTCGCTGCGGGACAAGGCCGAGTCCGGCGACGACGAGGCCGACGCCGAGTAGCTGGTGTCCGGATTGGACGCTGTTTCGTACGAGCCCGCTGGGGGAGACTCCAGCGGGCTCGTACGTGTCCGGCTGGATGTGGCGTACGACGGGACGGACTTCGCCGGATGGGCCGCGCAGCCGGAGCAGCGCACCGTCGCCGGGGTGCTGACCGAGGTGCTGACCCGGCTGTTCGGTACGCCGAGCGGGCTGACCGTGGCGGGGCGTACCGACGCCGGGGTGCACGCCTCGGGACAGGTGTGCCACGTCGACCTGCCGGCGCCGGGATGGACGGAGCTGGCGCCGACGGTGGTGAAGCGGCTGGCCGGGATGCTTCCCGGCGACGTACGGGTCACGGCCGCGAACCAGGTGCCGGCGGCGTTCGACGCCCGGTTCTCGGCAGTACGCCGCCGGTACGCGTACCGGGTGAGCGACACCCCGTGGGGAGTCGACCCGCTGCGCCGGCGGGACACCCTGGGGTGGCCGTGGCCGCTGGACGTTTCCCGGCTCAACGCCGCCGCCGCTGACCTGCTCGGAGAGCACGATTTCGCGGCGTACTGCCGGCGCAAGGAGCACGGCACCACGATCCGTACGCTGCAGCGGTTCGAGTGGCGGCGCGACACGGACGGCATCGTGGTCGCCGTGGTCGAGGCGGACGCGTTCTGCCAGGCGATGGTGCGCAGCCTGGTCGGTGGGCTGCTGCCGGTCGGGGACGGCCGCCGGCCCGTGGAATGGCCGGCCTCGCTACTGACGCGGCGCCAGCGGGCCAGCGAGGTGGTGGTGGCGCCGCCGCACGGCCTCATCCTGACCGGCGTCGACTACCCCGAGCCCGGGGCGTACGCCGCCCGCGCCGCCCTGGCGCGCAACCGCCGCGCCTGACGCTCCGGCGCTCGG
>JBOGDF010000571.1:0-1638 GCA_050701635.1 Micromonosporaceae bacterium
CGCCTGGGCGGGCGCCGGGTCCGCCAGCCAGCCGGCCACCGCCGCGCCGGAGCCGAGCACCGCCACCGCCGTCGCCACCGCGGCCGTACGCCGCCACCAGGACTTCGACATCCCTACCGCCTTCAGCTGTCGGAACCGGTTATCCGAGTACGAGCTCATGCGATCGCCGCCCCGAAGCGGCCGACGCCGTCGGTGGGCAGACCGTCCCGGCCGGGCGCGTACACCACCACCGGGTCGGTGGCGCCGTCGGTGAGGTTCCGCCAGGGCACCGCGTACACGGCCGGGCTGGTGCCGTACGGGTCGGCGAGGTACAGGTGGGTCGCGGAAGCGCCGAGGTAGCGCCCGAGCGTGCCGCCGCTCTTCGCGCTCCAGCCGGCGGCGGCCAGCGCGTTCTCGGCCGCCACGTCGTGATCCCCGGGCGGGCCTACCATCGAGAACACCTCGACGCTGCCGTCGTCGACGCCGGCCGTGGTGTCCTCACCCGGTATCCCCGCCGCCAGCAGCAGGTTCTGCCAGGTCGCCGGCGATCCGGGGGTACGGTTCACCAGCTGCACCGAGGCGCCGAAGTAGTCGCTGGGCTCGATCGCCCCGGCGACCCCGTCCAGCCCCTGGTGCAGGTCGAGCGTCTCGGTCACCGTGGTGGTGAGGTCGAACAGCACCGTACGCCCGGCGTCGTCCTTGGACGGCGTACCGATGCCTTCGCCGGCGGAGCCGACTGCCAGCAGCGACCGGCGGGCCCCGCCGGCCGCCGGCAGGTACGACACCATCGACAGCGCGCGGCCGTAGAAGTCTCCGGACTCGGCGCCCCCGCTCTGGCCGGCCATGTCCTGGTCGGCGCTGCCCACCACGCCCAGCACGCCGGAGCCGACGGTGTGGTTGAACATCGTCACCGCACCGCTGTACGCCTCGGTGCCGATCGCCTCGCCCGGCCCGGAGACCGCGACGTGGTCGAGCGTGGCGGCGACGGCGTAACCGAACTGGCCGTGGGCCTCCACCACGCCGGGCACCGCGCTGGAGTCCTGGTGCAGGAACAGCTTCGTGGTGCCGCTTACGTACCCGAACCCGCCCGCGTCGGGGCTGGCGATGTTGCTGCTGTTGAACAGGTCCTCACCGGGTACGCCGATCACCAGATACGCCGCGCCCGCCGCGGTCGTCCCGGCGGCGAGCGAGTAGCTGAACCGGTCCCCCGCCTCGCCGGTGTCGGGCATGTCCGACTGGTTCTGCGAGTAGTACGCGCCGCCCGCCGCCCCGAATCCGGTGGGCGAGCCGTACAGCACCTGGACGTTGCCGCCCTCCGGGACGGTCCCCAGCGCCTCGTACGGCGCCGAGATCGCGAGGTCGGCACAGCCGTCGGCGTTCGCGTCGTACGCCGCCAGCGCGAACCCGAAGCGGTCCCCCGGCTCGGGCTCGCCGTCCACGTACAGCTCGGCCTGCGAGACGGTCTGGGAGCCCTTGCCGGCGCCGTACACCACGTGCACCCGGCCGGCGCCGGCCTGACCCGACACGGTGGCGTCCGGGTCGCCGATCGCGATGTCCGCGACCCCGTCGCCGTTGAAGTCACTCGGTACCCCCGCCACGCAAGCGGCCAGGGCACCGACCGGCGCGGAGCCGCCGGCGCCGGTGGGTCCGCCGCCGCTG
>JBOGDF010000572.1:0-1630 GCA_050701635.1 Micromonosporaceae bacterium
GTCCCGGGCGGGCGGCGCGGAAGGGGTCTGCGCCGCGGCCGGGGCTGGCGCCGGGGTCGACGCCGGAGTCGGAGGCTGAGTCGGTACCGGTATGGGGGCGGCGGGCGGCGGGGCGGGCGTTGGGGCGGCGGACGGGGTCGGCGGGGCGGGTGGCGTACTCCCGGCGATGTCGAAACGGCGCTCGAGGCGCTCCAAGCGGGACAGCAGCGCCTGCGACGAGTCATCGGTGGCGGGCAGCAGCGCCCGGGCGCAGATCAGCTCCAGCACCAGCCGGGGGGCGGTGGTGCCGCGCATGTCGGTCAGCCCGGCGTGCACGATGTCCGCGATCCGGGACAGCTCGGCGGTGCCCAGCCGCAGCGCCTGGCCGGTCATCCGCTCCAGCTGGTCGGACGGGGCGTCCAGCAGCCCCTTGCCGGCGGCGTCGGGCACCTGGTTGAGCACGATCAGGTCGCGCAGCCGTTCCAGCAGGTCGGCGGCGAACCGGCGGGGATCGTGACCGGCCTCGGCGACCCGGTCCACCGCCGCGAACACCGCCGCGCCGTCGGCGGCGGCGAACGCGTCGCACATCTCGTCGATCAGCGCCGCGTCGGTGACCCCGAGCAGGTCGACCGCCCGCTGGTAGCTCACCCCGTTCGGGCCGGCGCCGGCGATCAGCTGGTCCAGTACGGACAGCGAGTCGCGTACGGAGCCGCCGCCGGCGCGTACCACCAGGGGGAACACGGCCGGCTCCACCGCGACGCCCTCGGCCTTGCACAGCTGCTCCAGGTACGGGCGCAGCACGCTCGGCGGGATCAGCCGGAACGGGTAGTGGTGGGTACGCGACTTGATGGTCGGCAGCACCTTCTCCGGCTCGGTGGTGGCGAAGACGAACATCACGTGCTCGGGCGGCTCTTCCACCAGCTTGAGCAGGGCGTTGAAGCCGGCCGAGGAGACCATGTGGGCCTCGTCGATGACGTACACCTTGTAGCGGCTCGACACCGGCGAGAAGAAGGCGCGTTCCCGCAGGTCACGGGCGTCGTCGACGCCACCGTGCGAGGCGGCGTCGATCTCGATCACGTCGATCGAGCCGGGACCGTCGGGCGCCAGCGCGACACACGAGTCGCACTTGCCGCACGGGTCCGGGGTGGGGCCTTCGGCGCAGTTGAGGGAGCGGGCCAGGATCCGGGCGCTGGAGGTCTTGCCGCAGCCGCGCGGCCCGGAGAACAGGTAAGCGTGGTGGAGCCGCGCGTTGCGGATCGCCTGGCTCAGGGGCTCGGTGATGTGCTCCTGACCGATGATCTCCTCGAAGACCCTGGGCCGGTACTTGCGGTACAGGGCGAGGCTTGCCACAACGGTCCCCTTCGCGGTTGATACGGCTCAGTGTGTCCGAGCCGTAACGATAGGGGACCCCCCGTGCACCCGTCAGAGCCCGCGTACCCTTGCTGCCTTCCGGCCCTGGGGGAGTTTACGAGGTGTACGCCGCACGAGGGGCCGCAGCAACTGTACCTGCCGTCTCCGACGGCGACGACCGGGGGCGGCGCGGGACCCCGCCAGGCTTCGGCTTGGTGCCCGATAGGCGTCGGAGCGAGCCGAGGCCCGTTCGCCGTCCGGCAAGGCGGAGGGTCGCCCGGATACCGGTGTTGTATCCAGG
>JBOGDF010000573.1:0-1629 GCA_050701635.1 Micromonosporaceae bacterium
CGTGCGGGGCGGGCGGCGGGCCGCGCCCAGCGGTCGCGGGGTACGGCCGAGGCCGGTATGGGATGCCATGCCGGCAGGGAATGCCGTGCCGGCGCCGGCGGTGGAGGAGCCGCGGCCGGCGTACGACTTCGGGGTGGGCGTCCCGGACGGCTCGCTGTTTCCGCTGCCGACCTGGCGCCGGCTGGTCTCCGCGGCGCTGCGCGGGTCGGTGGTGCGTACCGCCGGCTACGGCGACCCGGCTGGGCACCCGGAGCTGCGGGAGGCGATCGCCCGCTACGTCGGGGTGTCCCGGGCGGTACGCGCCGGCGCGGACGACGTACTGGTCACCCACGGGGCGCAGCAGGCGCTGGATCTGGTCGGGCGGGTCCTGATCGCACCCGGTGACCGGGTGGCGGTGGAGCAGCCGGGCTACCCGCCGGCGCGCCAGCTGTTCGGCTCGCTCGGCGCCCGGGTGGTGGGCGTACCGGTGGACGCCGAGGGGCTCGTCGTCGACGCGCTGCCGTCCGACGCAAGGCTGGTGTACGTCACGCCGTCACACCAGTTTCCGCTGGGTACGGCGATGTCGCTGGCGCGGCGTACCGCGCTGCTGGAGTGGGCCGCCCGGCGCGGCGCGGTGATCGTCGAGGACGACTACGACAGCGAGTTCCGGTTCTCCGACCGTCCGTTGGCGCCGCTGCAGAGCCTGGATCGCGACGGCCGCGTGGTGTACGTCGGCACCTTCTCCAAGACGCTGCTGCCGATGCTGCGGCTGGGATTCCTGGTCGCCCCGGCGTCGCTGCGGGCCGCGCTGCGTACCGCCCAGCGGCTGACCATCCTGCACGCCGAGTACGCCGGCCAGGCCGCGCTCGCCCGGTTCATCGACTCCGGCGAGCTGCCCCGCCATGTCCGCAAGGCCACCCGGGTGTACGCCGCCCGCCACGCCCTGATCGTCGCCGCCCTGGAGCGCGACTTCGCCGAGTGGCTCGACCCGGTGCCGTCCGCCGCCGGACTGCACCTCTGCGCCCGGCTGCGCCCCGGCGCGACGATCGATCTGGAGGCCGCACTCTCGTACGCCCGGCGGCGGGGCGTCGCCGTCGAGGAGCTGGCGAGGTACGGCCCCGGGGAGCCCGGCGGCGTGGTGATCGGCTACGGCGCCATTCCCACCGAACGGGTCCGACCCGGGCTCGCCCTGCTCGCTCGAAGCTTCCGGGAAGCCGCCCCGGACGCGTACCGGGAGGCCGCCCCGGACGCGGTCGGTTGAGCCTGCGGCAGGCGTACCACCCGGTGCTAGATTCGCCACCACAGACGAGGCGGAGGACAGGGTGACCCAGCGAGGAACCCGGCGCGGGCTGGTCGTCGGTGCCGGCGGCGTGACCGGGCTGGCCTGGTCCAGCGCCACCCTGGCCGGGATGCACCGGGCCACCGGCTGGGATCCGCGCGAGGCCGAACTGCTGGTCGGTACGTCGCAGGGCGCGCTGCTGGTCTCGCTGCTGGCCAACGGGATCGGCGCCGACGATCTGGTCGCCTGGTATCGCCGCGAGCTGCCGGACGACCACCCGCTGCGCAGCCGGCCGGCCGCCGCGGAGCCGCCGCCGGAGGCGCCGGGCTGGCTGCCGTGGCGTTTCCTGCCCGCCGCGCCCGGGTTGGTCT
>JBOGDF010000574.1:0-1587 GCA_050701635.1 Micromonosporaceae bacterium
GCCCCGGGCGGGTTCGCGCGGGGCGCGGCGAGCGTACCGGCGGCGGGCCAGGCCGAGGACGAGCCGTACTACCCGCAGTCCGGAGGCGGCGGGTACGGAGGCGGCGGCGGGTACGGCGACCACCCCGGCGGTGGTGAGCCGAAGAAGAAGCGCACCGGGCTGTGGCTCGGGCTCGCCGCCGGTGTGGTGGCGATGCTGGTGGGCGGCTTGTTGATCGCGTACCTGATCGGCAACTCCGGCCAGGGCACCGAGACCGGCGGCGGCAAGGCCACGCCGAGCGCCACCGCGGCCGCCGGGATCACCGTCAAGGAGAGCGACTACCTGGGCCGCCCGGTCGACGAGGTGGTCAAGGAGCTCGAGGGCAAGGGCCTGGTGGTCAACCGGGAGAAGCAGAGCGCGGACGGCTACCGGGGCGGCCAGGTCACCGGCCTGAATCCCGAGGAGGCCACGCTCAAGAAGGGCGACACGGTCACGGTCTACTACCAGCCCAGGGGGCTGCTGGACCCGCCGCAGCTGCCCGGCGGCGGTAACACCGGCCAGCCGACCGAGACTCCGAACACCACGCCGTCGAACCCGGACGACGACGATACGACCGCACCCCCCTCCGGCGCGCCCAGCGGCTCCCCGGAGAATGGGGGCCTGGGTGGCGGCTTCGACGGATCCCACGACGACGCGATGAAGGACGAGTAGCGAGATGACCCAGCAGGCCCGCCTGTTAGGCAGCCGATACCAGCTCGGAGAGCTGCTCGGCTATGGCGGCATGGCCGAGGTCCACCTCGGCCGGGACCTGCGGCTCGGCCGCGACGTGGCGATCAAGATGCTGCGGGTGGACCTGGCGCGGGACGCCACGTTCCAAGCCCGGTTCCGCCGGGAAGCCCAGAACGCGGCCTCGCTCAACCACCCGGCGATCGTCGCCGTGTACGACACCGGCGAGGAGCGCGCCGCCGACGGTGTCGCGCTGCCGTACATCGTCATGGAGTACGTCAACGGCCGTACCCTCAAGGAAGTGTTGGCGGCCGAGGGCCGGATCATGCCGCGACGCGCGCTGGAGATCGTCGCCGACACCTGCGCCGCGCTGGACTTCAGCCACCGGCACGGCATCATCCACCGCGACATCAAGCCGGGCAACGTGATGCTGACGCGTACCGGCCAGGTCAAGGTGATGGACTTCGGTATCGCGCGGGCGCTGGCCAGCGGCACCTCGACGATGACCGCCACCAGCGCGGTGATCGGCACTGCGCAGTACCTCTCACCGGAGCAGGCGCGCGGCGAGGCGGTCGACGCCCGCAGCGACGTGTACGCCACCGGCTGCGTGCTGTACGAGCTGATGTGCGGCCAGCCGCCGTTCATCGGCGACAACCCGGTGAGCGTGGCGTACCAGCACGTACGGGAGGATCCCCGGCCGCCGAGCGAGATCAACGCCGACATCAGCCCGGACGTCGACGCCGTGGTGTTGAAGTCGCTGGCGAAGAATCCGGCCAACCGCTACCAGAGCGCGGGCGAGATGCGCGCCGACCTGCTGCGCGCGGCGGCCGGCCGTCCGGTGGAGGCCACGCCGGTGCTGCCGGCGGACGAGCGTACCCAGCT
>JBOGDF010000575.1:0-1581 GCA_050701635.1 Micromonosporaceae bacterium
ACCCAGGCGGGATCGAGCTGCGTGGCGGGCGCCGGCGACCGCCGTCCGGCGACCTTGTACGGCTGCAGCACCCGCGCCACCGCCACGCCGCGCGCCAGCGCCTGGTCGCGTACCGCCTTCAGGTCGGGAGCCTCGATGCCGCCGCCGGCACCGTGCCCGAGCACCAGCAGGCTCACCGGATCGTCCGGCTGCTCCAGCACCGCCTCCGCGGTGCCGACCGGGGTCTCGATCCGCGTCGCCGTCAGCTCATCACCCATGGCCGAACGATAAGCCACCCAGCCCGCGTCAGGGGCCGCTGTTGACGTCCTCGCCGGTACGCCACGCGACGAGCATGGCGCGGCGCTCCCGGGGAGTGGTGCCACCCCAGACGCCGTTGCAGTCGCCGGCCTCGAGCGCCCACGCCAGGCAGGCGCCCTGCACATCGCAGGAGCGACACATCGCCAACGCCGCGTCGGCCGGCTCACTGGGAGCCGGGAAGAACGTTTCAGGGTCCACTGTCCGGCAGCGTCCTCGTGCCCGCCAAGCGACGTCGTCGTCGCGCTCGCGGGTGGCCCGAAGCAGTCTCGGGTCCCGTCGAGCGGCCGCTACTTCGTGCGGTCGAGGCATCCGCGCCCGGGTCATGTACCCCACCTCCCCCGTGGGTGGTCCGGATGGTTCTACGGCTCTGCCAGGGCGACACAATGTGTCACCCACAAGCGCTGTGTTTTACAGCACAGGAGGCACGCCCGGCAAGAGGCTGCGGGCGCGTCGGGAGAAGTCCTGAGCAATTGCTGAGCTTAAGACGCCGAATACCCGTCAAAATAGGGTCAAATCGACCGGATCGACAGGTTCTACCCCGGGTATTGAGGCAGTTACAGGCCGAATCAGCTCCGGTGAGTTGTTCCGTACGTCGCCGACCTGCCGACCCACCGGACGGCGCTCGATCCGGGCCGCCCAGACCGGGTCCGGGGTGGCCACCAACCGCTCCGCCAGGTCGGCGCCGGCGTGCAGCCACGCGGCCCAGTCACGGGGCCCGATCGCCACCGGCATCCGGTCGTGCACCTCGGCCAGCTCGCCCACCGCGGCGGTGGTCAGGATGGTCGCGGTAAGTAGCCGATCCGGCCCCCACGGCTGCCACAGCCCGGCGAACGCCAGCACTTCCCCGTCGCCCGGATTCAGGAAGTACGGCTGCTTGCCGGCGGCGCCGCGTCCGGGCCGGTTGTCGGCGGCGCGTCCGGGCCGGTTGTCGGCGGCGCGTCCGGGCTGGGCTGCGGAGCCGGAGCCGGCGGGGCGCTGCCACTCGTACCAGCCGTCGGCGGGGACCAGGCAGCGGCGGCGGGCGAACGGCGTACGGAAGGCGGGGCTGCTGCGTACGGTCTCCACCCGGGCGTTGATCATGCGGGCGCCGGCGCGGCGTTCGGTGGCCCACGGCGGGAGCAGCCCCCAGCGGGCCACGTCGACCACCCGTTCGGCGCGCGAAGCCGACTCGCGGATCACGTGGATGGGGTCGGTGGGGGCGATGTTGTAGTTGGGTGCGAGGCGCTCGTCCCCGGTCGCGTCGGACGCCTCGAACAGCAGCGACAGGTCGGTCGCGCTGCGGGT
>JBOGDF010000576.1:0-1569 GCA_050701635.1 Micromonosporaceae bacterium
CCCGCGGCCCGCGCCCGCCCTCGGGCCGCGCGCCGGCCCGTACCGCCAAGATCGCCGTTTTGGGAGCGGAACGGCGCGGAAAACCGCCGCTTCGTACCCGAAACGGCGATCTTGGGGGTTGAGGGTCTAGAGCGGGTCGCGGGTGACGGGGCAGGACATGCAGCGGGGGCCGCCCCGGCCGGAGCCCAGCTCGGAGCCGGCGATCCGGATCACTTCGATGCCGGCGTCCTCGAGCTGGGCGTTGGTCTCCACGTTGCGCTCGTACGCCACGCACACCCGCGGCGCGATCGCGAGCGTGTTGTTGCCGTCGTCCCACTGCTCGCGTTCCGCCGTGACCGGGTCCAGCCCGGTGTCGATGATCCGCAGCGTGTCGATCCCCATAGCCTTCGACGCTGCGGTCAGGAACGGCTCCGGTCCGCTCACGGTCGGCTCATGGTTATGACCTGTCACGGTGTACGCCACCAGCGAGTCGGCGATATTCGGGTACATCACCACCGCGTCCACGTCGACCATGGTGCACACCGTGTCCAGGTGCATCGTGGCCCGCTCCTGCGCGATCGGCACCACCAGTACGGTGTGCGCCAGCCCGGCCGCGAAGCACCGCCGCGCCAGCCGTTCCGCGCCGGCGGGGGTGGTGCGCTCCCCGACGCCGACGGCGAGTACGCCGGGCGCCAGCACCAGCACGTCGCCGCCTTCCACGTGCTCCAGCGTCGGGTCGTACAGCAGCGTGGTGCCGGCGAACCGGGGATGGTGCTGGTAGATCGCGCGGGTGAGCGTGGTCTCGCGTTGCCGGGCCGGCATCGCCAGGCTGGTGACGGCGACCTGGTCGCGTACCCATGCCGAGGAATCCCGGGTGAACAGCAGATTCGGCAGCGGGTCGATCACGAAGTCGTGCCGGTCCATCAGGGCGTAGACCAGGTCGGTGCCGCCGCGCAGCTCCTCGTGCGCCAACCCCGCCATCAGTACGCCGGCCAGCGCCCCCGGATCCAGGTCGGCCAGGTACCCCGCGACCCGGGTACGCAGCGCGTCGCCCAGCCGTACGTCGGCCAACACCGCGTCGCTGACCTGGTCGCGCGCATCGCTGACCGTCAGGGTCTCGGTGAGCAGGTCGGCCAGGTAGAGCACCTCGACGCCCCGGTCCCGGAGCGCCTGCGCGAACCCGTCGTGCTCCTCCTGGGCGCGTCCCACCCAGGGGATCCCGTCGAAGAGCAGGGAGTCGTTGTTGCGGGGCGTCAGTCGTTTCAACTCGCGCCCCGGTCGGTGCAGCAACACCGTGCGCAGCCGGCCGACCTCGCTGTCGACGTAGGGTGCCATGCCCCGGAGCCTAGCCCGAAGCCGTAGCGTGCTCAGCCGTCTCGCGGTCGTTCGCGGCGCGCCGGCGTCGTGACGGTGAATTACGTTCACTTCCGGAGTAGCGGTACCGTGGCGTGTCGATCACTGCACTGCGTACGTGGGAGGCGAGCATGCCGCATGTCGAGCTGTCGCTCTCCGACGATGCAAGCTCCGAGCCGGGCCAGCGCCGCGACGACCCGGGCTCCGAGGCGGGGCAGCTCCGCCACGTGGACGACC
>JBOGDF010000577.1:0-1538 GCA_050701635.1 Micromonosporaceae bacterium
CCGGGCCGGTCGCGGCGAGCACATACACCACGATCCGGTGTGGGTCGGTACGCCCGGCCTCCGCGCGCCCCTCGTCGATCAGCCGGCGCGCGGCGGTGACCCGCTCGGGCGGCGTACTCGAGGTGAGGATCGTGCCGTCGCCGAGCTCGCCCGCCATCCGCAACGACCTGGGCCCGGTAGCGCCGACCAGCAGCGCGGGCGCCCCCGAGGCGGCGGCACTCGGCGATCCGGCCGGCGCCGTCGGTGGCCAGTCGAGCGCGACCTCGTGGAGCAGCACGTACCGGCCGACAGCGGTGACCTGCTCGCCGCGCAGCAGGGCGCGCAGCGCGGTGAGCTGCTCGCGCAGCAGCGTCATAGGGGACTCCACCCGCGCCCCGACCTGCGCCATCCAGCTCTGTACGCCGTGCCCCACCGCGATCC
This sequence comes from Micromonosporaceae bacterium, assembly GCA_050701635.1. Lineage (GTDB taxonomy): Bacteria > Actinomycetota > Actinomycetes > Mycobacteriales > Micromonosporaceae > WHSM01. The sequence continues at coordinate 421 of JBOGDF010000577.1, forward strand.
GGGCCCGCCCCGGGAACAGCCGGTGCAGCGTCGCCAGCTCCATCGCGGTCAGCGCGACATTGCGCAGCGGCACCGGCAGCAGCCCGACCGCGACCGGCAACCGCTCGCTCCAGCCCAGCGCCGCCGCCGCGGTGGCGATCCCGCTCCCCCAGAAGCAGTCCTCCCACAGCCACAGCTCGTCCAGGCCGGCGTCCTCGGCGACCCCGACCAGGTCGCGCAGCCGCTCCGGCGGAAGTTGCGGCAGCGCCACCGCACCCAGAATCGTCATCCCGCCAAGTTACGGCAGACTGGCACCGTGGCAGGCAAGCGCAGCGCGGGGTTGTTGGTCTTTCGGCGTACGAGTGGCGAGCTCGAAGTGCTGCTCGGGCACATGGGCGGGCCGTTCTGGTCCCGCAAGGACGCCGGCGCGTGGTCGATGCCGAAGGGCGAGTACACCGACGACGAGCAGCCCGAGGCGGCCGCCCGCCGCGAGTTCACCGAGGAGCTGGGGCTCCCGCCGCCGCCCGGCGACCTGACCCCACTCGGGGAGGTGCGCCAGTCCGGCGGCAAGTACGTCACCGCGTGGGCCGTCGAAGGCGACCTCGATCCGGCGACCGTGGTGCCGGGCAGCTTCACCATGGAGTGGCCGCCGCGCTCCGGCCAGCAGCGGGAGTTCCCCGAGGTCGACCGGGTGGCGTGGTTCGGCGTCGAGGCGGCGCGCGAGAAGCTCGTCACCGCGCAACGCGCCTTCCTCGACCGGCTCCGCGACCACCTCGACTCGGCCGGCTCTCCAGGCGTGGCAGGGTAGGGGCATGCCCCGTCCCGCCGCCCGTCCCCGGCCGGCCGCGCCCGACGCCCTGCCGGAGACCGGTTGGTCGGCGCGCCGCCGGCTGGCTGCCCCCGCCCGCTACGACTTGGTGGGTACGGTCGGCGCCCTGGTGATCGGCCGGTTCGACCCGACCGCGCGGCTCGACCCGGACGGATTCTGGCGGGCCTCGCGCACCCCGGACGGGGCGGGCACCGTACACCTGAAACGGGTTTCCGGGTCTGAGCTGGAAGCCACTGGGTACGGGCCGGGCGGGCCGTGGCTGGTGGCGGGCGCCGAGGCGCTGGCGGGGTTGCACACCGAGGTCGAGGAC
>JBOGDF010000578.1:0-1532 GCA_050701635.1 Micromonosporaceae bacterium
GCCGCCCCGGTCAGCCCGGCTCCGGTGAGCGCGCCGCCCGCCAAGACCCGGCCGCCCGGCCCGGTGATCGCGGTCGCCGGCGGGCCGACGTTCGGATATTCGTACCCGGAGACCGCGGAGCTGCTGGTCGCCGCCGGCGCCGAGGTGGCGCCGTTCGATCCGCTGCGCGACGAACAGCTCCCGGAGGGCACCCGAGGCCTGGTGTTCGGCGGCGCCTTCCCCGAGCTGTACGCCGACGAGCTGTCCGCCAACGAGCAGCTCTGCCGTGCCGTCAACGACCTCGCGCTCGGCGGTGCCCCGATCGTGGCCGAGTCCACCGGCCTGGTGTGGCTGGTCAAGGAGCTCGACGGCCGCCCGATGTGCGGGGTGCTCAACGCCTCCGCCACCACCACCAGCGGGCTTGTGCTGGGCTACCGGGACGCGATCTCACGCGCGTCCAGTCCGCTGGTACGCCTCGGCGCCACGGTGGTCGGCCACAAGGCGCACCGTACGGTGGTCAACCCCCGGTCCGGGGACAACTCGGCGTGGCAGTGGCGCGGCGGGCGGCCGGAGGGCTTCGTGTGGCGCAAGGTGCACGCCTCGTACCTCAACCTGCACTGGGCCGGGTATCCCGAGATGGCGAAGCGGTTCCTGACCGCCGTCAACATCCCCTGAGCCGCGCCTGGTGCCGCTCGCGGCCGGCCTGTGCCACCGCTTCCGGCCGGCTGGTGGGGGCCGGCGCCGAGCGGCCGGTCGGTGCCGGCGGTCGGTGCCGGTACGGCGGGCCTGTGTCACTCCGGGTAGCGAAACCGTGAGCTGTCCCCCCAACCGCGCCGGCTTCGGGCAGCATGGACGGGTGACCGCGCTTTCGTACCGGTTTCCCCGGCTGACCGTGTCCACGCCCCGGCTGGAGATCCGCCCGCTGATCTCCGGTGACGCCAAGGGGATCTCGCAGATCTTCGCCGACCGGCAGACCCAGCGCTGGCTGCCGTTCACGGCGCCGGTGGACGACCTGGCGTACCAGTGGTGCACCACGATGGCCGACGAACGCCGCGAGTCCGGGGTAGGAGACCACTACGCCGTGGTACGCCACGAGGACGGCGAGCTGGTCGGCTGCCTGTGGGCACGGCGTACCGACTGGGTGGTCCGGTGCACCGAGCTGTGGTATGCCATCGCGCCCGGCGCGCGCGGTCTCGGGTTCGCCACCGAGGCCACCACCGCGCTGGTGGTCGACCTGATCACCGAGCACGACTTCGAGCGGGTGGAGCTGCGGATCGCGCCCGGCAACTCCGACTCCCGGCGGGTCGCCGAGAAGGCCGGCTTCACCTACGAGGGGCTACTCCGCAACGCCGGCTACGTCAACGGCGTCCGCATCGACCTAGAGGTCTGGTCCCTCATCGCGCCCGATTTACGCGCGTAGATCTTGGTAGTTGAGTGTCAGAATCGAGCACTTAACGACCAAGATCTACTTTTCGGGGTACGGCGGCGCCGCGCCGCCGGCGCGGTGGTGCCGGGGCGGCGGTGGGCGGACGGCGGTGCGACGCGGACGGCGG
>JBOGDF010000579.1:0-1517 GCA_050701635.1 Micromonosporaceae bacterium
GTGCTGCTCGGCCCGTCCGCGGCGGACCGGCTGGCGGAAGCGGAACGGCGCGCCGCGCAGCTCGCCGAGCGCAACCGGCTCGCCCGGGAGTTGCACGACTCGGTGGGCCACGCGCTGTCCGTGGTCGCGGTGCAGTCCGCCGCGGCGGTACGGGTGCTCGACCGGGACCCGGAGTTCGCGCGTACCGCGTTGGGGGCGATCGGGCAGACCGCGCGGGCCGCGCTGACCGACCTGGACTACGTGCTCGGGGTGCTGCGGGAGGATCCCGCGGCGGTGACCCCGCAGCGCACCCTGGCCGACCTGGACCGGCTGCTGGACGCCACCCGGTTGGCCGGGGTGGCGGTGTCCGCGGAGCGCGCCGCCGACCTGGACGCGGTGCCGGCGGCGGTGTCCCGGGAGGCGTACCGGATCGTGCAGGAGGGGTTGACCAACGCGCTGCGGCACGCCGGCCAGGTGCCGGTCAGGGTGGCGCTGACGCTGGCCGGCGAACGGCTGACGCTGTCGGTCAGCAACCCGCTGCGGCACGCCGGCCAGGTGCCGGTCAGGGTGGCGCTGACGCTGGCCGGCGAACGGCTGACGCTGTCGGTCAGCAACCCGCTGCCGGCCACCGCCCCGGTTTCGGGAAGCGGCGGCGGTCGCGGGCTGACCGGGATCGCCGAGCGGGTCACCCTGCTGGGCGGCGAGGTCACCGCGGGGCCTGACGACGGGCAGTGGCGGCTGACCGTCACACTGCCGGTGGCGCCCATCCCCGACCCGAGGCGGACCCCGTGACGCTGCGCATCCTGCTCGCCGACGACGAGGGGCTGATCCGCGCCGGGATGCGCGCGATCATCGACGCCGAGCCGGATCTCACCGTGGTCGCCGAGGCCGCCGACGGTGCCGAAGTGCTGCCGCTGGTGCGCTCCGCGAGCCCCGATCTGGTGCTGATGGACGTACGGATGCCGGCGGTGGACGGGATCACCGCGACCCGGACTCTGCAGACCTTGCAGCGGACGCCGAAGGTGCTGGTGGTGACCACGTTCGCCAACGACGAGTACGTCTACGACGCGCTGCGCGCCGGCGCCAGCGGGTTCCTGCTGAAACGCGCCACCGCCGAGGAGATCCTGTACGCGATCCGGCTGGTCGCCCGCGGTGACTCGCTGCTGTTCCCTGAGGCGATCCGCGCCCTGGCGGCGGGCCGCAGCGACCCGTACGCCGCCCCGGCGCTGGGCACGCTCACCGAGCGGGAAGCCGAGGTGCTGAGGCTGATGGCGCAGGGGCTGTCCAACGCCGAGATCGCGGCGGAGCTGGTGCTCGGTGTCGAGACGGTCAAGACGCACGTCGGCAACGTGCTGGCGAAACTCGGCGCCCGGGACCGTACCCAGGCGGTGATCGCGGCGTACGAGTCCGGCTTCGTGACGCCCGGCTAGTGCCCTGCGCCAGAGATTGGTTGATGAAGTCCGGTGTCCAGGTGGTGCGTCGCAAGGCGGAGGAGGAGCCAATACCGGTGTTGTATTGGCGACGACGACAACGCCGCG
>JBOGDF010000580.1:0-1514 GCA_050701635.1 Micromonosporaceae bacterium
GCTCAGGCGAGGCCGCGGCGGGCGACGCGGGGCGGGCGGTCGCCCCGGATCGCGGCGACCATGTCGAGCACCCGGCGGGTGGCCCGGACGTGGTGGGCGCGGAACACCCGTACCCCCAGAAAGGCCGACACCGCGGTGGCGGCGAGCGTGCCCTCCAACCGCTGGTCCACCGGCAGCTCCAGGGTTTCGCCGATGAAGTCCTTGTTGGACAGCGCCACCAGCACCGGCCAGCCGGTCGCCACCAGCTCGCCGATCCGCCGCGTGACCTCGAGCGAGTGGTACGTGTTCTTGCCGAAGTCGTGCGCCGGGTCGATCAGGATCCCGTCCGGGCGTACGCCCGCCTCGGCCGCCCGCTCGGCGAGCCGGGTCACGGTGCTCACCACATCGGCCACCACGTCGTCGTACGCCACCCGGTGCGGCCGGGTGCGCGGCTCCTGCCCGCCCGCGTGGGCGCAGACCAGCCCGACCCCGCCGGCGGCGGCGACCCGGTGCAGCTCGGGATCGACCCCGCCCCAGGTGTCGTTGATCAGGTCGACCCCGACCTCGATCGCGCGCTCGGCCACCGACGCCCGCCACGTGTCGATCGAGATCACCAGCTCGGGGTGGCGGGCGCGTATCTCCTTGATGAACCCGACGGTGCGCCGCAGCTCCTCGGCGACGTCCACCTCGCTGCCCGGCCCGGCCTTCACCCCGCCGATGTCGATGATGTCCGCGCCGTCCGCCACCGCGTCCGCCACCGCCCGCAGCGCCGCGTCGTCGGCGTAGGTGGCCCCCTTGTCGAAGAACGAGTCGGGGGTACGGTTCACGATCGCCATCACCACCGGCTGCTCCGGCGGGAACGTACGGCTGCCGAGCCGCAGCGGCCGTCCGGAACCGCGTACGGGTTGCTGACTGGTCACCCGCGTGACGCTACCGTCACCGGGTCGGCGTCGCCCCGGTGTCACCACGGGATGCCGACTCGTGTCACGATCCCTACATGCCAGATTTCCTGCTGCTCGTGGTGTTCGCCCTGGTGGTGGCGGCGGTGGTGTTCGGAGTCGCCGCCCTGGTCAGCGGCGCCGATCCCGGGCTGACCCCGGTGGAGCCCGACGGTGTCTCCCGCGGGCTGCCCGGCTACCGGCCGCTGTCCGAGGCCGACCTGCACGCGGCCCGGTTCGACACCGCGTTACGCGGCTACCGGATGGCGCAGGTGGACGCCACGCTGGCGCGCGCGGCGTACGACATCGGCTTCAAGCAGGAGATGATCGAGGCGCTGCTGGGCGAGGTGACGGCGCTGCGGGACGGCCGTACCGAGGACGCCGAAGTGCTGCGCAAGGCCCGCGAGTCCGCGACCGGCGCGGGCGCCGGTGACGAACCGGCTGCCGGCCACGGTCCAGACCGCGCCGCCGACGCGCCTGGCTTGTTCGACCTCGACGAGGCGCCCGAGACTCCGGTTGAGGGCAGCGACCTGCCCGGCGAGCGTACTGAGCTGCCAGACGAGGTGGCCGATGCGCGGGTAGGCGGTACGGAGCCGC
>JBOGDF010000581.1:0-1513 GCA_050701635.1 Micromonosporaceae bacterium
CTACGCGACTGTAGCACGCGTCGTGTCGGGTCGTGGGGTCCAGTACTACGCACGAGTAGTATGATGGCGGCACCCACCCAGCGTGCAAGGGGCAGTCCGTGTATCTGTTCGACGACCGTCCGGAACTGGCATTCCTCGATCCGGTGATCGTCGCCGGCATCGTCCTGGCCCTCGTGGGGCTCACAGCGGGGTTGCTCATCCGCCACCGGGGCCGGCGTCGACCGCCGCGCGGCCCGGCATATCAGGTCTTCCGCCAGGATGCGGGGAGCGCGCTGATCGCCTGGGGCATCGGGCAGCTCGCGTTCGGAACCGGCTGGGCGCTGCGCGTGGACGGCCTGCGGATGCCGATCTGGTCCTACGTGGGGATCGCGGCCGGGCTGGCGATCGCCGTCCTGCTCTGGCGCCGCGAGCGCGCTCCGTGGCCGACCTTCGCCAAGACCGTCGGCGTTGAGCAGCTTCCCGACGGTCGGGTGCAGCGCGGCACCAGCCAAACCTGGGAGATGGCCTTCCTTATCACAGGCGCCACCGCGCTGCTCGGCTACCTGGCCACGGTCGACCACGCGTACGGGCATCCGATCCACTGGCTGACCACGGGACTGCTGCTGCTGCCCGCCTTCGCCCTTGGCTTGGCCATCTGGTCACCGCGCTTCAAGGTCGCGGCAGTGCGCGCCCCGAGGGGCGCGTCCGCCACGGCGAAGCGGAAAGGCGGCCAGAAGCGGCTGCGCCGCGACCGGACACGGCCTGCATGAGCCCTCGGAGGTTCGAATGAACATGCTGCGAGCCTGCTACGACTGGCGCGTCCTGACCGCGCTCGCCGCGCTCGGGATCGGCATCTACGTCGTCGCCCCCGGCCTTGTCGCCGCTGCGCTCCCGCTGCTGGTGTTGGCCGCGTGCCCCCTCTCGATGCTGCTCATGATGAAGGCCATGGGCGGGCAGCAGGCGACCTCGAGCAGCGCACCCGAACCAGCCAGTGTCGACCGGGTTGCGGCGCTCCGAGAGGAGCTGGACACCCTGGGACGGCGACAGGAGCAGCTCGCCGAAGAGCTGCGCGCCATCGCGGCCGCGCCAGGCGACGATGCCGACGATGCCGACGTCCCGGACGCGACCGCCACCGCACCGGCTCCCTGACCAGGCTCACCCATCCCAACTAAATGGCCGTAGTAGCATGTCGTCACCTCGTCACTGAAGCAGGCAGGATGGAAGTCCAAGTCCTCGGACCTCTCGAGCGACGCGTCATGGAGCAACTGTGGCGGCACGGGCCGCAGACCGTGGCCGAGATCCTCGAACGCTTGAACAGCGCCACCGAGCGGAAGCTCGCCTACACCACCGTGATGACGATCCTCGTTCGGCTGCACGAGAAGGGCTACACCTCGCGAACCCAGACCGGACGCACCTACACGTACGAAGCCGCGATGGATCAAGAAACGCTGGCCGCCACCGTCGGCCGGCGCGAGCTGAGCCGCCTCATCGAACGCTACGGGGCGGCGTCACTCGCCCGCTTTGCGGAAGATCT
>JBOGDF010000582.1:0-1500 GCA_050701635.1 Micromonosporaceae bacterium
CGGCAGCCGCAGCGGCCGCGACCACGGCGGCCGGGGTCGAGGAAGCGGCGGCTGCTGACGACAGCGGGAGCGAGGCCGCCGGTGACCGGCGCGCCGCGACAGGGAAGGTGGTCGGGGCGTGGCGAAGCTGACCTCACCGGAGGAGCTGGAAGCGCTGCGGGACCTGCTGCGGCGGCAGGCCGATCTGCTGGACGACGAGGTGGGCGGCACCGGCGTACGGCAGTCGCTGCGGCGTGAGGTGGCCGCCACCGGGGAGCACTGGCACGGCCGGGTGGCGGACTGTTTCCGCCGGCACACCGGACCGGAGCACCGGCAGCATCACCTGCACGTGGCGGCGTACCGGTTGCGGGCGGCGGCCCGGGCCGCGGACGAGGCGGCGCAGGAGGCGCGGCAGGCGCGGGCCCGCCGCAACGCCGCCAGCCAGACCGGCGGCGGCGTTTACGGGGAAGGCGAATTCGAGTGACCAGGCTGATCCTCACCGTTGATGAGCTGCGCGCACTGCGCCGCGCACTTGGCCTGCGACTGCCGCGCTTCGTCACCGACGACGACTCGGCAGAGCTGCGGATCGACGTGGTGGCGCTGCGCGGACTGGCAGCACGCGACCTGGTCGAGCTGACCGAGCCGCCGGCGGTGGGCGCCGGCCCGGCCGGAAACCTGCTGCTGTCCGAGCACCTCGCCGGCTATCTCGCCCGTTGCGCCACGTCGTCCCTGCTCGCAGAACTCGTCCTGGAGTACGCCGGCGAACTGCGCCACTGCGCGGTGCTCGGAGACGCGCCCAGCTCCGGCGGTGACGCCGGCGCCCACCCCAGGCCCGGCGCCCATCCCAGCTCCGGCGGTGACGCCGGCGCCCACCCCAGCCCCGAGCCCGACACCGCCCGCGGGCTGGTGATGACGCGGCAGCTGGGCGGGCTGGTGTCGCTGGTGCCGGACGAGCTGCCCGTACCGGAGTCGGTGGCGCGGCTGTGCGGCGTGGACCGGCTCAGTGGCGTACCCACCGGAAAGGGGTTCACGGTCGACGCGGAGGCACACGCCGAAGCGGACGAGCTGGCGCTGGCCGGTGACCCTTCCGGCGCGGTGGACGTGCTGGGCGGCGCCGGCGCTCCCCGGGACGCCGCCCAGGGCTGGATCGAGGCGGTACGCCGTCGCCGCGGCGCGTTCGCGGTCACCGTGCACGACGGCGGCGGCGCCGGTGAGCTGCGCTGGCTGGTCGGCCCGAACGGTACGGCGTGGCGGGTCGAGGTGGCGGACGGCGGGCGCGTCGGCGGGGGCGGCTGGGAGGACGAGGAGCCGCGCCCGATGAGCGTCATCACGCCGGTGCCGGGGTCGGTGTTGCGGGGCGCGCTCGCGGCGCTGTTCACGAAGCCGGAGGTGCCGGTGCCATGACACCCTCTGTGTCAACCTCATGCAGCTTTTGGCTGTGTGAGCGTTGCCGCCGCCCCGTGTTTGGTGGGGTCGTAGGGCGTGCTGGTGATCCAGCAGCGCCAGATGACGCGGATCCAG